>NZ_JBCPDP010000025.1:0-37455 GCF_040915385.1 Coprococcus sp. RTP21204st1_G4_RTP21204_210225
CTTACTCTTTCTGAACATGAAAATACCCCCATATAGGACTTTTATATTTCATTGTCCTATATGAGGGTAGCATATCACATTGAAGTGGTGTCTTTTATTAATAAGCAGTCAATCCTAAGACTAACTGCTTTTGCAAAATAAAGGTAATCACTATTTTGTTTGTTTCTTTAGAATAATATAGCTTGCAATCACAACTACAAAGAATACTAACACGAAAACTAAAGTATGAAATATTCCTATCGGATAAGGTGCAATCCACCCTTCTAGTTTGAAAACCAATCCTGAAATATATCCTGTAATCATAGAAATAGGCATAAAAGCAACTCCGATTATATTAAGCCAATTTACATAAAAGGGGGATTTTTCTTCCGATAGTATTCTCGCTATAAAATATCCAACAATCCCTATAGCTTGAATAATCATTGAACCCCAAACTGCTTCCATTGTTTGTTCTGCATACCAATTACCAAATGCACAAAACAGCCCAATAGCAACAAAAGCTGTTGATGATATATAAAGTACCTTACTCGTAAGCTCTTTATTTTTTTGTTCTTTGTCTGCTACTGGTTCAATTCCCTTTAGGATATAGTCAGTTGTTACTCCAAAAAAATCACTCATTATAATTATTTTTTCTAAGTCAGGCGTACTTTGTTCACTTTCCCATTTGGAAACAGCCTGCCTTGAAACTCCAACTTTATCCGCAAGTTCCTCTTGTGATATTCCTTTTGATTTCCTTAAATATTGTATTCTGTCTGCCATATTCATTAGCTAACACTCCTTTCTTTCATGGTGTAATTTTAGCAATATTATCAGTTGCATAGCCACCATTTAGATATGGAAATATGTCAACTGGCAGTTGCAATGATGTTTTTTGACAAATCAGCAGAATATTCTTGCTTATAACGTAATTTAAACATATCCATATTATAACAGTTCCATATATCCGCCACAACAAAAATCAGCACACCCCCCCTTGACATTTTTCTGTCTTGAAAAATACACACTTTTTCTTTCTTCCTCTTGATTACCAACCACAGAAAAGAAAAAGCCCTGTCAAGAGCCTTGCCACCATTGGTGGTGCTTTGCACTCTTTACTGGGCTTTTTGTTTGCTGTATCTTTCATTCAAGAGGAAAATTAAAGACCTCTGTTCCATTTCTCTTTCAGATAATCTTCATAGTCCGTTTCATCAAAATCTAACTGTGGCGAAGTGTCGGGAATGTTATTTCTGCTGTCTATGTCCGCAAGTTGACGGAATATCCAGTCATCATAAGGGTCATGGTATTTATACTCTTTGGGCTGTTCTCTGTATCGGTCTAACCCTCGCATTTCCTTATGTACTTTCATCATGCGTTCTATTTTTTGACGTTGTATCAACTGCTTGATTTCCATAAGTTCTTCTAACTCCGTAACCTCATTGGTAATGTAGTTATGGATATACTGTATGAGTTTGGTTTCCATGTAAAATCTGCATTCTTTTTCATCATTGAAAAATTCATTTTCAGACAGATAATCTAAGGAAACATTGAAGTCCTGTTCCCGTTTGATAATATCCATGATATATGGTTCGGTGTGGTCAATATACTTCCATTCTCCTGATAATAATTCATTGGGCGTTACACCCAGCACGTCCATTATCTTTTCTAATGTATCAAAGGTAGGATAATTCACACCCCGTTCAATCTTGGAAAGGCTCTGCATATTGATACCGATTTTATCCGCAAGTTCCTGTTGTTTCATTCCTCTGTGTTTTCTTATGGTCTGTATATTCTCTCCTAAGAAACTGATTTTCTTTTCATAATGTTCCATAACTTAGTATAACCGCTCCTTTCGTTGCTTTTCTCGGTGTTTATAAGCATATCATACTTAATATTTATCAAAAAGTCAATCAAAACTTCTTGACAAGTAATTCTAATGGCGTTATTATCGTATTAGATAGGGTGATTAAGCACGCTAGGGTCAATCACACGCTTGAGTAAGCATAGAAAAGATGTATTTTCATTTTGATAGCATGAATAAGCATGGACTATCAGACCGAAAATAAGGTTTCTGACTGGGGCTGTTCCGTTTAGCCACGAGTCTTACAAGGCTCGTGAGCGTTAAGAACGGATCAGACACAGGAAGAAAGGGAACGCCTTTAGGCGTTCATAAAGGGCGTATATGTAACACCGCCCTGCGTATACATGTCATAGTACCTAGAAACTGTGATAAATAAAGGAAAAAACACGATTTTTACCCCGCAAAAAAACGGGGAGTACGAAAGGAGAAATGCACTATAACTACACACAAAAATTTATCCGTTAAGATTGATTACATCAGTATTGTATTTGAAACGGCAACCGCTGAAGATGTAATCATGCACATTTTAGATTTACCGACTGACATTTTCAATGTTTATCCAGCAACGATAAAATTCAAGACTTATCAGGCACGCTGGCAGATTGGAGATATTTATGTATCGGGGGACGCAAGAAAGACAGAGGACAACCCACAGGGGCTAGGCTGTTATCT
The DNA here is from genome assembly GCF_040915385.1 of Coprococcus sp. RTP21204st1_G4_RTP21204_210225. NCBI lineage: Bacteria > Bacillati > Bacillota > Clostridia > Lachnospirales > Lachnospiraceae > Coprococcus > Coprococcus sp. RTP21204st1_G4_RTP21204_210225. Next base: position 2,510 of record NZ_JBCPDP010000025.1, read on the forward strand.
TGTTATGACTGGCAGAGGTTGTGATGATATTTTCCGTATTCTCGACAGTAGGAATTATACCTTTGGGGATATGTTCCGACGCTGTGAGCGAAGATACGGACTGGATAATTTCCATTTCACAAGACTTGATATTGCCATTGATGATAAGAACGAAAAGCCATTCTTTACCATAGAGCAGATAAAGAAGAAATGCGAAAAAGAGGAATTTATCTCGAATAGTGAGGGCTACCACTTTGACGAAAGCAAGTTTGATGATTTCGACACCGCAAAGACCGTTTATATCGGTGCTGGTAAATCGGGATTGTCCTACCGCTTTTATGATAAAGATAAGGAAGTCTGTTCAAAACATAATAAGACACTTGATGAAGTTGGCAGTTGGAAACGGACAGAAATGCAACTGCGTGATGATAAGGCTCATGCCTTTGCCATGACATTCAAGGACAGACCGCTGGAACTTGGGGAACTGGCTTTCGGGCTATTGGCAAACAACCTACGCTTTGTCGTGCCAAACAAAAATGAAAGTAATAAGAGCAGATGGAAAACGTGTCGGTTTTGGGAACGCTTTTTAGGGGCTGTGGAAGTCTTGAAACTGCAAGTACCGAAACTACATAATTCTCTTGAAGAAACACAGCAATGGCTCACAGAGGGTGGCGTGATTTCCGCTGTCAAAAGTTTTTACTTCTTAGAAGAACATGACGCATTAGGTGGACTGGAAAAAGTGGGAACTATGCTTGATAAGGCAAGATACAGCAGTTCCCTTTCCAGTAAATTAACCGCCCACTTACAGAGGATAGACCGCACCGACCTTATCCCCTATATCCAGTATGACACAAAACAAGGGAAAGGGGGTATCTGATGAATAACAACGATATTCCTGTATGGGAAAAGTACACCCTTACCATTGAAGAAGCGTCAAAATATTTCCGTATCGGAGAAAACAAGTTAAGACGATTGGCAGAGGAAAACAAGGACGCTGGCTGGCTCATTATGAATGGCAACCGCATACAGATTAAACGCCGACAGTTTGAAAAGGTCATTGACAAATTGGACGCAATCTAATGCAAATGAGCCTTGTATGTGTTATGATGAATACAAGTCATATCAAGGCTCTTTCCAACAAGGAAAGGAGCAGACACCATGAAAGAAAAAAGACGGGATAGCAAAGGACGTATCCTGCATACTGGAGAGAGCCAACGAACAGACGGAAAATACTTATATAAATATGTGGACGCATTTGGAAACACAAAATATGTGTATGCTTGGAGATTAACACCCACAGACCCGACACCAAAGGGAAAACGGGAAAAACCCTCACTTCGTGAACTGGAACAGCAGATAAGACGGGATATTGAGGACGGTATCGACAGCACAGGCAAAAAAATGACGCTTTGCCAACTCTACGCCAAACAGAACGCACAGAGGGCAAACGTGAAGAAAAGCACACAGAAACAACGGGAACAACTCATGCGGTTATTGAAAGAGGACAAGTTAGGTGCTAGGAGCATTGATACGATAAAACCCTCTGACGCTAAGGAATGGGCATTACGCATGAAAGACAAAGGCTTTTCCTATAACACCATTAACAACCATAAACGCTCGTTAAAAGCGTCATTCTATATCGCCATACAAGACGATTGTGTAAGGAAAAACCCTTTTGATTTCAAGTTAAGTGAAGTCCTAGAAAATGATACCAAAGAGAAAGTCGCATTGACAGAGGAACAGGAACAAGCCTTGTTATCATTCATCAAGACGGACAATGTATATCACAAATATTATGATGATGTGCTGATACTGTTAAAGACAGGACTTCGTATCTCGGAACTATGCGGACTGACAGTAGCCGATATTGATTTCAAGAATGAAGTTGTGTTTATCGACCACCAGTTATTAAAAAGCAAGGAACAGGGTTATTATATTGAAACGCCTAAGACAAAAAGCGGAACAAGGCAAGTGCCATTAAGCAGAGAAACGATACAGGCATTTCAACGGGTTATGAAGAAACGCCCAAAGGCAGAACCATTTGCGATAGACGGACGGGGCAACTTTCTATTTGTCAATCATAAAGGCAATCCCAAAGTTGCGATTGATTACAATATGCTTTTTGTCCGTATGGTAAAGAAATACAACAAGCAACACAAGGACAATCCCTTGCCACATATCACACCGCATACACTACGCCACACGTTCTGCACAAGGCTGGCAAGCAAGAACATGAACCCGAAAGATTTACAGTATATCATGGGGCATTCAAATATCAGTATCACAATGAACTGGTATGCTCATGCGTCCATAGATACCGCAAAATCAGAGGTTCAGCGTCTAATCGCATAAGAAGTATTTACCACGATTTTAACCACGCTTGATAGCGAAAATATAAGAAGATAAACCTAGATATGTGAGGTTTACCACAAAAGCAAAATGCCCGTAGAGCCGATAAAATAAGGCTTTGCGGACATTTAAGAAGATATAAAAAGATAGTCAAAAGGATATATATAATTTATATCAACTATAAAGGATGTCGCTATTGATGAAAGAAAGTGAAGAACGAAGCAGTAATATTGATGAACAGAAAGCCAGAATCCGGCAAAGATACAAAGGTATTGATCCAGAAGAACTGGAAGTAATTCCGGCACTTCCACCAGAGGATATTTTTAAAACAGAAAAAAAACTACGAGTAGCTGTATATGCAAGGGTATCTACGGATGATCCACGCCAAACATCCTCATATGAATTACAGAAAAATCATTATCAGGATGTAGTAAATAAAAATCCGAATTGGATGCTTGTCGAAATATATGCCGACGAAGGCATTTCAGGCACTTCGCTTCAACATAGAGATGCATTCAAAAAAATGATTGAAGATTGTGAAGCCGGAAAAATTGATTTAATCATAACAAAAAGTGTATCCCGATTTGCAAGAAACGTTGTTGACTGTATCCGATATGTACGAGAGCTTTCTTCACTCCGTCCACCCGTCGGTGTATTTTTTGAAACAGAGCATTTAAATACTCTTGATCCCAAAAGCGAAATGATTCTGTCATTCATGTCAACACTTGCACAGGAAGAAAGTCATACCAAAAGTGAAATTATGAATTCTTCCATTGAAATGCGTTTTCGTCGGGGAATATTCCTTACACCTCCTCTGCTCGGATATGACCAAGACGAAAATGGAGATCTTGTAATCAATCCACATGAAGCTAAAATTGTGCAGCTTATTTTTTATATGTATCTGAATGGAAGCAGTACTCAACAAATTGCTGATTCTTTGACAGAACTCGGTTGTAAAACAAAAAAGAATAATGATGTCTGGTCATCCAGTACCATACTACAAATCCTTCAAAATGAACGCCATTGTGGGGATGTTCTGGCGAGAAAAACATGGACTCCTAATTATCTTGACCATAAATCAAGGAAAAACAATCAAGACCGTAATCAATACAGAAAAGTCGGACATCACGAAGCTATTATCTCCCGAGATGATTTCATAGCTGTTCAAAAATTAATTACAAATGCGAAATATGGAAATAAAGAGATTTTACCAGAATTACATGTGATACAAGAAGGCTCTCTAAGTGGATTTATAAGCATTAATCCAAGATGGTCTGGATTTAAAGCCAGAGACTACTTTGAAGCATCTCAAAGCGTCCTTAAACCGGCAAATATGAATGTACCTGATACAATTACTGCTTCCGCCGGTTCCTTCGATTTAAGAGACTATGAAGTTGCCAGAGGACAATTTTTCTCCTCTGTTGGTCGGATTTCTGTTTCTTTTTCATATAAACAGATCTCTTTTAACAAAGATGCTATACGGAAATTTCCAAACATAAAATTTGTCGAACTGCTAATACACCCAAGCTCAAAACTACTTGCTATCCGACCATGTTCCTCTGAAACAAAAAATAAAGTGCAGTGGTCACGTCTCAAAGATGGTCAACTTATTCCAAAACCAATTTCCGGCGCTGCATTTTTGCCAACATTATACGAGATATTTAAATGGGACAAAAAATGCAAATATAGAATATTAGGAGTTGCCCACCAAAAAGACAATGAAAATGTCCTTATTTTCAACATGGACGATACAGAAATACGAATACCGACAAGTACCAACGACGTATCCGCCCCCAATAACAACATGCCTGATACAATATCTGATTCTAAGAGTGTGTTAGCTTATCCTGCCGACTGGATGAATAGCTTCGGTAATAATTACTATACTCAGTCTCAAGCGCCAGAATTAACAGAATTTACAGCAGACAAAAACTGGCAGACTGCTTCAGAAAGTAAACCTTATAAAGAACCCGAGCTACAAACCACTCCCAAAGAAACCATTATACAAAATATAAAGAATATTATTACAGAAATTAAAGGAGACACCCAATGAGCGAGCAACCTATAAATCAATGGAATATGACTACAGAACCTTCTGATATGATGAAAATCAACACACCTATGCCAATAACAGTCGCACCCAGCCCCTCAAATCAAACGGAAGTCATTGACGATGATTCTTTCAGCTATGACGGTTATCAAGTTGTACGTGGCGAATTCTTCGCTCATATTTACGAACCTTCGTTTACGTTTAATAACTACAAGGTATCTGTAAATACCGCCTGCATAAAAAAACTACCCGATGTCGAATATGTGCAAATATTAGTCAATCCCATTGAAAAAAAACTGGCTGTCCGTCCCTGTCGAGAAGAAGAAAAAGACTCTTTTCGTTGGTGTTCCTCTGGAAAAAAACGTTCGCCAAAACAAATCACCTGTCGAATTTTCTTTGCTAAAGTGATATCTCTCATGGACTGGAATCCTAATTATCGGTACAAGATTCTCGGCAAACTAATTCGTTCTGGCAATGAAATACTGTTCATTTTCGATTTAACTTCACCTGAAATATTTCCTCGTACACTAAAAGACAATGGAACTGTAACCACTGCTAGGACACCTTCTTATCCTGAAGAATGGAAGAATCAGTTCGGTATTCCAGTGGAAGAACATCAAAAATCAATGCAAGTCAATATATTTGAAGGCTACGCAGTATTTGACATACAAGAAAAGAAGAAGGCAACTGATAAATCCATAGAAAAAGCAAAAGAACCATCAACAGCAGAAAGTGAGGAAAAATCCTATGAACAACAAACACTCTTCCCATCCACTAATATGTATTGACTTTAAAAAGAATCGTATACGAATCCACCGCAATACACTCCGTCAAATTGGTAACCCAGAATATATTCAACTTCTTGTTAATCCTGATCAAAAAATGATAGGTATAAAAGCTAGTTGTGCGGAGGATAAATTGGCACATAAAGTTAAGGATTATTTTGTCATCAATGGTAACAGTTATGAATTGTACAGCCGAGAATTACTATATTCACTTTCCCAACTTAACCTTTCTTGGGAGAAATTTAACATTTTTCGTTTAGAAGGCAATATTTACCCAGATAAAAAAATAGCTCTATTTTCCATGGATAACATCATCACAAAACTGCCACAAACAGAATTCAAATCAGAAATAATGGGAGATGAGTATGCGCAATTATAGTATATATACATTAAAAACAAAACTAGAATTCACCAATTTGTATCAATATCTCAGTGAAAAAGATTATAAACAACTTGAACAACAGATATTATGTTATTCCTATCACACCCCCATCTGCACATGGAATGGTATTGTCATTAATGGTATAGAAGCATATGAATTATTTCGTAAACACAGTATTCCTTTCCGAATAAAAAGACTACATTTTTCCAGTAAAGAAGATGTAATTTCATGGATATGTACTGACCAACTTAAACGAGAGGATTTAACCAATATCAATAAAAAATACCTGATTGGGAAAAAATATGATGCTGAAAAAATTTTAGTTTCAAGACAACTTTCATCTACAAATAAATCTCATATTTCCGGTGCAAGCATCGCAGCAAAAAAAATATCCGAAGAATGTAATGTAGCAATGGCTACCGTTTACAAATATTCTGCTTACAGTAGTGCACTAGATATAATTGATGAAAAAGTTCCGGATCTTGTCAAACGAGTTCGTTCTGGTCAGCTCTGGATTTCCCAAGCTAATATTATTGAGCTTTCAGGATTATCAAAAGAGCAGCTTTTAAGTCTAAATAACTACCTTCTTGCCGAAAAGATAGAACATCTCAGTTATCATGATATGAAAAGGGAATTACTGTGGAATAATTACGCCAAACCGATGTTAAAGAAAGAATCTTCCGTTTCTATTCCTTCAATACGCAACCTGCCACAATTTGATCCAGATGCGGAAATTGCAAGTCTTACGTTGACGATTCCCTCGTGGAACAGTTCTATCGAAAGAGTATTAAAAGTTTCAGATTTTAAAATTGCATCTGATACAGCAAAATACAAGCTTAAATATCAGCTTATGTGCCTAATATCAACCACAAATAATATTTTAAAAAAATTGGAGGAAATATAATTATGGATGGAAATACCGAAGATTTACAAAAGTTTGTTCCCCAAGTGCATTTTGAGCAAATACCTATTAAAAATTTATGTTCAAATCAAGATTACCAACGTAATCTTTCCATCAAACACGTTCAGCGTGCTGCAGCTAATTTTGACCTTTATCAGATAAACCCTGTAAAAGTAAGTAGACGTGATGGGATAAATTATGTGTTCAACGGACAACACACTATAGAGATTGTTGCTCTCGTCTCTGGATCAAGAGAAACTCCTGTCTGGTGTATGGTTTATGATGATCTTGTTTACACCCAAGAAGCAGATATTTTTGCAAATCAGATGAAATATGTCAAATCATTATTACCTTATGAAATATTCATGGCTAATATTGAAGCTGGTAATGATAGAGAACTTATTATTCGTGACCTTGTTGAATCATATGATCTCACTATTACTTCTTCCTCTCGCCCCGGAGGTATATGTGCTGTATCCACTTTAATTAATATCTATGAAAAATATGGTTTTCACACTCTTGATCGTGTTTTACGTCTTTGTGTTGCCACATGGGAAGGTGCGCCTATGTCCTTTAGTTCCAATATGCTTAATGCTATTGCCCGTCTGGATAATGCTTATGGAGAAACAATGAAAGATGACACATTTAAAGAAAAAGTTGGGCGTGTCTCTGTCAGAGAAATCAGTCGTACTGCCAGAGAACGTCGTGCCGGTTCATTAGGATTCGCAGAAGCTCTTTTACTAGAATACAATAAAAAATCCAAGTATTCACTTCCTTTTGAGAAATTATACACTCATAAAACACCCAAAAAAAGAGAACAATCAACTGAAGATGAATCCGGTCAAAGTTCCACTCCAGAAGGTCAGTTAGATTTATTTTCTACGGATCAGGAGAATACTCAGGCTCTGCCAAACGAATAGCGCAGAGCCTTCAGCCTTTATTCTATCCATACTTTCAAAAGAACACCCTGCTTTAAGGCTCTCTTTCATGCAGTCACTATTTTATCTTATTCCAAATTCATCATCCGCTCCATCCGCCACCTTGTATATGAATACCCATTCCAAATATTTGCTTTTACCGGATACTCTTTCCTGTAAACAAATACAGTGTGATATTTAACAAAATGTATTCTACACCAATTATGTATATCTTTCATATATATGTTATTTATACCATTCATCCACTGTTCTAAAGCCCATATGTCTTTATCTGACACTAACTCCATTATGAACAGTACATTATAATATTGAATGACACCTACTCTCTTCCTTTCCTCTATTAACCTTTTACACAATAACCTATACTTAATGTTCATATCGTTCCTATGCCCCTCCCTCTAATCTATATTTTCCATCCTTATATACGTTATATATATAATTATTATATAGTACATATAAACGCCTGTAACATATCCAGTGCTTCTTCTCCTCTGACTTCACCGACAATAATCCTCTCTGGTCGCATCCGGAGCGCTGTCCTGATCAGATCACGGATATTGATTTCGCCTGTTCCTTCTACATTTGCATTCCGTGCTTCAAGCCGCACCAGATTGGGAATCCCTGTGATCTGCAGTTCCGCGCTGTCCTCAATGGTAATAATACGTTCTTCTTTCGGAATAAAATCCGACAATACATTCAGAAAGGTTGTCTTTCCTGATCCTGTCCCTCCGCTGATAAAAATGTTATACTTTGCCTTCACGGCCTGGATCAGCATTGCCGCCGCTTCTTTTCCGATAGAGCCTGTGTCGATCATCGTCTCCATCGTAATCCTGCTTTTCGGAAACTTTCTGATCGTAACAATCGGTCCATTAAGCGCAACCGGCGGCAGCACCACATTTACTCTGGATCCATCCTCCAGTCTCGCATCTACGATCGGTGTTGCCTCATTGACAACCCTGTTACAGCCTGCTACCATCTGCTGAACCACATCTTCAAGCTTTCCCTTTGAAAGAAACTTTTTATCGGTTTCATAAATCCTTCCGTTACGTTCGATGAAAATCGGCTGCGTTCCATTGATCATAATTTCCGTAATCTCTTCATCCTCGATCAGCTCCTGCAAGATATCCAGCTTCCTGAACGCGTTAAAAAGCTCTCTCCCGAGAATTGCCTTTTCTCCAAGCGGAATGAACTCTTCTTTCGATTTTTCTTCCAGTATCCTGTGGATCAGTTCCAGCAGCTCTTCATCGCTTGCTTCCTTCGACAGATCCATCTGCGCCAGAATCTCTTCATGAAGTTGTTCTGCCCTCCGCATAGAAGAACCTCTTTTCTGTACTTTCTTTTAATAACTCAACTGTTTCTTTTACTGTCTGACGCATATTTTTCCCCATATTGATATACATGGTACGCGACTCCAGCTCCTGATACCGCAGTACCTTCAACATATGCTGGTACTGCGCAATTTTTGCCATCGCATATACATCCTCCGCACACGGCATGATAATCTGGTCACACAGCCTTAACAGCTGAAACACATCCTCCATCCCATTTCCGATATCCAGAATGATCACGCTGTATACACTTTGGCTGATCAATCTTTCAAATAGAGTTTTCCATTCCTCTGTATGCACAGCACGAAGATCTGTCCATACTTTCATTGGCGGGATATAGTCCAGATCACCCATTCTTTTTACCATGGATGCAATCCGTATCCCGATATCATCTCTTTCCTGTTTTGCATAGTAAAGAACATTTGCCAGATCAGGAGCATCCTGATCCCGGAAATATCCTCCCATGCCTGCATAGGTTTCCAGATTCAGATACAGCACGTCCTCTGACTGTGCCAGTGCTTTCCCAAGTTTCAGTGAAAACGTTGTCTTTCCAATTCTGTGAACCGGTGAATATACTCCAAGGATTCTTCCATTTCCGTTATCCGCACACGATCCCGGAAACTTCTCCTCCTGAAGTCCTTTTAAAATCCCGGTCATCAGTCTGTCAACCGGCTGATATTTCCGAAGCTCCGTTTCCTCCTCTCCCAGATCCACACAATGCTGTCTCGTCAGAATAATTCTCTTCCCGGTAAAAATCTGCTTTCTTTTTTCATATGGAACATCCTCACTGATCAACAATACCTTTATCAGACCAATCTTCAGTAACTCCTGTACCATTTCCGGCGACGAACAGATTCGCACTCCTGCTGTCACCTCTTTTTTCAAAAGCAGCGCCTCCGCAAGTCTTCTGACATACTCTTCTTCTGGATCACAAATTAAAATTTCTCTGTCGATTCTTTGCTCTGCTCCTTTCCGGCATGTCCGCCCTTTTTCTTTCAAACTTTGAATCAAATGCCGAATGGCATATGACGGAACACGTTTGCATTCCTTTTTTGACACAGTATTTATCAGAATATAAATACTGCTGAAACTGATTTTTTGATTTTCTAACTTATTGCTTTGCCTCTCTTGTAAGACGTATTATATGCGCCACTTTTCCCTTTGTCCATAGCTTTAAACCAGAAAAAAACGTTTTGCGCAACACCTACATAAACTGATAAAACATAATCCCATAAAGCATGGCAACTCCCGGAATTCCAAGACATCCGGACACAAAAAATGACAGGACATTTAGTCCGACAGAAACAGGAATGTTTCTATAGTCCATCCATTGATTGACCAGGAAAATACTGCCCATTCCTGTCAAAGCCCTGACAATAAAGTTTATCTGCCATGATCCTCTTCTTTTCATGCTCCGCCACCTCCTGCTCTATCTTATGAACTTTTTCACACAGATATGTTTTTTACCTCTGAAAAGAATTTCCTATGAAAAAAAGAGCGCCACTGTCTGCACTTCGCAGTCCAATGGCACTTCCACATATCTTTTATAATTCAATTTCCACTTTTCGCCCGGTCCGGTGATACTGATGATATCGCACCCCGGCACAGTCAAACATCATTTTAGATGCTTTTACAGAAGTTGTATCTGCATACTTGTCTGAATCATAGATTACTTCTTTGATTCCACTCTGAATGATCGCTTTTGCGCATTCATTGCACGGAAAAAGCGATACATAAAGTTTGGCTCCTTCAAGACTTCCTCCACTGTAATTCAAGATTGCATTCAGTTCACTGTGTACGGTGTACACATACTTTGTCTTCAGCGGATCCTCACCTTCCCGTTCCCACGGAAATTCATCATCCGAACAGCCTCGTGGCAGACCGTTGTATCCCATTGACAGAATTTTGTTATCTGCACTTACGATACAGCATCCCACCTGGGTATTCGGATCTTTTGACCGTCTTCCCGAGAGAATGGCAACTCCCATAAAATATTCATCCCAGGAAATATAATCCTGTCTTTTTCCACTCATAATCGGTTCCTCTATTTTGTTCCGAAAATACGGTCTCCGGCATCTCCGAGCCCCGGAACAATATATCCATGTTCATTTAACTTTTCATCCAATGCTCCAATATACACTTCAACATCCGGATGAGCTTCCTGAAGCTTCTTTACTCCTTCCGGTGCTGCAATAATACACATAAAACGGATATTTTTTACGCCTCTGTTCTTCAGCATCTGGATCGCTGCGATACAGGATCCTCCCGTAGCAAGCATCGGATCTACTACAAATACTTCTCTTTCTTCACAGTCAGCCGGAAGTTTGCAGTAGTATTCTACCGGTTCAAGAGTTTCCGGATCACGGAACAAACCGATATGACCTACTTTTGCAGCCGGAATCATCGCAAGCATACCTTCTACCATTCCAAGTCCTGCTCTCAGGATCGGAACAACAGCAAGCTTCTTTCCTGCAAGCTCTTTTGCTGTCATCTTGCAGATCGGTGTCTGGATCTCGACATCCTGTAATTTCAGATCTCTGGTTGCCTCATAGCACATCAGCATTGCAATCTCACCGATCATCATTCTGAAATCCTTTGAACCTGTTTCCTCTCTTCTGATAATCCCGATTTTGTGCTGGATCAGCGGATGATCCATTACGTGTACATTTGACATTTGTTTTTTGCCTCCTCGTTTAACTTATTGGCAAGTTTTTTGACATACCCCTGGATCAGCTCATACATCTGCTCATACTGTTCCTGTGTCTGACCATATACAGACGGAATCTCTTTGCTTCCATTTACAAATTCACATAGTGTATAAACCTGTCCTTTTCCCGGATAATCATTCTGTATCTTTTGTTTGATACTTTCCTGCATTGCCAGAACAAGCGTATCTTCCCCAAATTCCTCTTCTGATAATGCAACAGTCTCATATCCTTCTGTCTCAATATGATGTCTCGCCAGAAGTTCTTCTGCTCTCGGATTCAGTGGCTCCGGGAAGAGAACCACAAGTCCTCTCGCACACACCTCATATTCCTGGAAAAGCGGCTGCTTTTTCAGAATTGCTGCTGCGATCGGAGCACGACAGTTCGCGCTGTTGCTCACAAATACAATCCTGCGGTAATCCTGAAGCTTCGTGATCTCAGATGCCTGCAGTACATGATGTCCTGCTGCTTTGCCCAGTCGGTTCATGATCGCAGTTCCGATACCTGCCTCCGGAAATGCTTCACTGTAAATGTAATCAACTTCCTCTTCATCAAATTCACGTAGGACTTTATAAAGGTTTCTCGCAACCGTCTTTTCATTCACACGGGAACCTATGCATTTTACTACACCGGTCGTATACTGATCAACCGATTCATTAGACGCAATGATCCCCACCTTATATCCAAGTCTTACCTGCTCGTAAGCAATCTGCTTGATCGCCCGAACAGCCTCTTCAGGCTCTCCGTCAACAATGATCATCTCTGCCTTCGGCGCGTAGTGACGGTACTTCATTCCCGGTGCTTTCGGTGCTTTTGTGCTGTTCTCTGAAATCAAAGTTTCATCCACAGCCACCTCACCGATCACTTCACTTAACATCTCTTTTGTGATCGCTCCCGGTCTCAGGATCATCGGTGGAGTCACCGTCATATCCAGAATCGTAGACTCTACTCCGATATCTACACTTCCTCCATCCAGGATCATCTCGATCTTGCCACTTAAATCCTCTGCCACATGCTGCGCTGTCGTCGGGCTCGGTCTTCCGGATGTGTTGGCACTTGGTGCTGATACATATCCGCCTCCTGCAAGGATCAGCTCACGGGCAATCTCATCATCCGGCATACGCACAGCGACCGTTTCCAGACCACCGGTTGTTCCCAGCGGAACTTTTTCGTTCTTATTAAAAATCATCGTAAGTGGCCCTGGCCAGAAATGTGCCGCGATCTCATCTACAATAAGTGGTACAGATTCAACGATCGCACCCAGATCCTCCAGTCTCGCAATATGGACGATAAGCGGGTTGTCTGACGGGCGTCCTTTTGCTGCATAGGTCTTTTTCGCTGCCTCCTCATCAAGCGCATTTGCCCCCAGTCCGTAGACTGTCTCTGTCGGAAATGCCACCAGACCGCCGTTCTTCAGGATTGAACCGGCTTCTTCCATAATCACCTGATCTATTTGGTTTCTGTCTATTTTTTTTATTATTGTTTCCATGTGTTTCATTATAGCATTATCCACATGGCATGGCAATTTTAATTTCCATACTCGTTCAGGTATTCCAGACATTTTGCGATTCCTTTTGCAACAGCTTCTGCAACCTGCTCCTGATATTCTTCTCCCGACAATTTTTCTGCCTCTTCCGGATTAGTCAGAAAGCCGCATTCCACGATCACCGTAGGCACTTTTGTCCGCCTCAGAAGATAATAGGTCTCATTTGCTTTTGCCTGCCTGTGATTTTCCGGATCAATCTCCTGCAAACTTTCCTGCAGGATCTTCGCAACAGCCTCTCCTTCCCGGGAATGGCTGTAATAAAACACCTGCGCTCCATGAATTTCCGGGTCTTCATAGCTGTTCTGATGGATACTCACTGTAAGGACAGGTTTCGTCTCGTTGATCATCTTCACTCTTGCCTGCATATCTTCTGTCTTTTTACTTCCGCCTCCTGTTGTTCCAAGCCCTTTATCCTCTTTTCTTGTAAGCTCTGCTGTTATCTTTTCCTTTTCCAGACATTTTTTCACTTTCTTAGTAATTGCCAGATTGATATCCTTTTCCAGAAGGTTATTCAGCCCGATTTTCCCCGGATCACTTCCCCCGTGTCCGGCATCCAGGATTACCTGAGCCTGCTTTGCCTCCACATGATCCGCCTCGGTATACCTGCTTAATGTATAGCTGCCATAAATACATCCCGTCAGTAAAATAAGAGCCAGAATCCACTTTATTTTGCTCTTGAAAATAGTTTTCCCCCTTTTTACCATTTCACTGATTTTTTTATTCAAAAAAAGAGCCTCCTGCATATATTTTTACAAATATATGCGTGGAAAGCTCTTTTCTATACCTTTCTCATTATGTAATCAGTTTACATATTTCTGAATCAGATCCCAGATATCGGAAGTCTCAAATCCAAGTTTCCATGCCGCCGTTCCTGCCAGATTATTGTCTTTCATAAGTCCGAGTTTGACTTCAAGTGAAGAAGCATCCTCCAGCCAGATCCTGTAGGTTGAATCGTTATCTCCCTGCCACTCTGCATAGTTCTGCTTCGCCGTATCATCCCATGTCACAGTTGCTCCGGCTTCGCTTACCCGCTGTGCCGCTTCTTCCATGCCAAGTGCTTCGCTGGTAACTTTCATTGAATAGCTTTCAGCCTCGGTTCCCTGATCTTCCGCACGCTCTTCGTCCGTCTTCGGTGTCTCATTCCACAGCCTTGTATAGAATGGCACTGCATTGATCACCTTATCTGCCGGTACATCCCGCAGGGTTTCTTCAACTCCCTCTTTTACATAATTGTAAGATGCCACAGAACCTGCTTCATAGGAACCGGCAAAATGTTCATCATATCCCATAATGATCACATAATCTGCCATAACCCCCTGTTCTTCTCTGTGATAATGTGTGTTATAACCCTTCGGCACATAATTATCTACAGAAAGGACCAGATTGTTCACCCGGCACAGCACAGAAAGCTCCCGGATAAACTGAATGTAATGATCTCCGACATCCGTCGGTATCTGTTCAAAATCCACGTTAATTCCGTCAATTCCATTCTGAAGTGCTGCATTTACCAGCTGATTCTCCAGATTCTCCCTGCTTGAAGTATGACTGAGCAGCTCCATATCGTCTACATTCTGGTCGAAATTATCAACCAGCGCCCATACTTCCAGTCCGCACTGATGTGCATAATCCACATAGTCTGTACTTGCAATGGAACTGATATTTCCGGAATTATCCGTTACACTGAACCATGTAGGGGAAATCGTATTGAGTCCTTTTGTAGCTGCAAGCGCATCTTCAATCCCTTCGTTGGCAGCTTCACTTGTGACCTGATGCCATACCAGATTGATCTTGTAATCTTTCTTGATTCCTGTATAATCCGGTTCCTCAAATTCTCTTGAGATTGTCTCTTTCTTGGCATCCTTCAGCTTTGACTTCTGAATATACCCGACAACTCCGGACTTTGTACAGACTTTTTTCCAGTCACTTACATCTTCAAGAACCGTAAGCTTATCTCCCTTTTTCACTTCTTCGAGCACCGGACTTTTTACACCTCCCAGAATCCTTACCTGGGAATCATCCTTAACCTTTGCTGTCTGACGCTCTCCAAACTTACTGGTGATCACGACTCTTGCCGGATCTTTATAAACTTCGTAGTCAAAATTTGCATATTTCTGCAGGAAATCCAGTGCAATATATGCTGTATCTCCTTCTGTCTTTACAATTGTATAATCCTCACTGTTCACAGTATCTGAAACAGAATAATCCTTACTGTCTGACGCTGCCTTTACCATATCTCTCGGCAGTGTATACAAAAGTATATGCTCATTGGAATCCCAGTAAAAACGATCGCTGATATAATCCTGTACAAAGTTATAAGACAGATATGCAGTTCCGCCTTCTGTAATTGCCTGAGCATCCAGTACCTCGTTGTTGATCGTTACACCCATCTGCGACTTTGCCGTAATTCCAAAATATTTATTCAAATCATAGGTTTCTTTTGTCGGCCCATACTTTATCCAGTATATTGTTCCACCGGCAAGCCCAATGACAACTATAAAGATCACCAGCAATGCAATACACACGTTTCTGACACGGCGACGTCTTTTTCTTGCTCTTCTCCGTCTCTGATAACCTACGCCCGGATCCTCGTATCTTGCAGCAGCTTTTCTTGCTGCCGCAGCTTTGCGTCTGCGCTCTCTTTCCCTTTGCTCATTGGTCATTCTTCTTTCGTCCACATGACACCTCCTGTTTGCAGCATATTTTCACAGCTTAACTAAGCTTGTAATATGCGCATACTTTAGGTTATTATACCACATATATCTGCCATTTGTACACATCTGAGAACTATTTCCATTCTCCACAGGTCATGTCCTGGCGAGGGGCTCTGCTTTTTTCATTCCACCTGTGAATGGTCTGTTCCTATACTGTTAAAATCCAGTTCCCGGATCATTCCCTGTTCATCCAGAATATAATCCCGCATATAATTACTTTCTTCTCTTACCATATGCGCTGACACGATCTGAAGCGGACTTGCCGGAAAGCCATTCATCTGCATCCGGACACCGCTACGCTCATAATTTGTCAGTTCCGTAAATAAATCCTGATACTTTTTCTCTTGCTCGTCCATATTTCCCCCTTGAGTCAGACAGTTTTTACGGCAAAAAGCGACCATAAGGCAACACTTGTGATATATTACTTCTCCTGTGCTTTTTCCGATGACAAGAAAATGATCACTGTCCATACTTCGGTTCAATTGTTAGGTTCTGTTGATAAATCGTCTGATATGACCTGAATGTACTTGATTCTGTACGCTGTGTGCGAAATGCGTATGATAAATTCAAGATTTGTGCGATTGACTGGTCTGTCTTATTTTCCTGTAACGCCATTATAAGAAAGAGTTTATAAAAAAGCAAGCATTTTTTATTTTTTATTTTGTTTACATCGTTCCGTTTTTTGTTTATACTATTAGTAATTGTTCAGATAGATTTTTGATTGAATAGGAAGTGATACTTTATGAAGATAGAAAAGATAAATGATAATCAGATCCGCTGCACACTTACCCGTGATGATCTCGCCCAGAGACAGTTAAAGCTCAGCGAGCTTGCTTACGGCTCCGAGAAGGCAAAATCTTTATTCCGCGAGATGATGCAGCAGGCCGCTTCTGAATTTGGATTTGAAAGCGACAATCTGCCACTGATGATCGAAGCAATCCCGACCGCCGGTGATTCTATTGTTCTGAATATAACCAAAGTTGATGATCCGGATGAACTGGATACCCGTTTTTCCAGATTCACACCTACTCCTGCGGACGAAGCTGCTGATAAGCACAAATCCGTGCTGGAACATCTGAAAAAGCTTGACGGAGCCGAAGATTTTCTCGACATTCTCCGCCAGATGAAAGAAGCTGTATCCCAGCTCCCGGAGAACCCGGAAGCACTTGCCGATACTCCGGTCCAGGAACAGGCTCCTGCTTCAGAAGCCAAAGAAGCAGCTCCTGCTGAACCTTCTGTTCCACCGGTCCGGCTTTTCTCTTTCTCAAGACTTGACAGTGTGATTCATGCCAGTCATTTTTTAGCTGAGATGTATGATGGTCCGAACACACTTTACAAGGATGAAGCAGAGAACATGTACATCCTGACACTTGCACAGGGAGAGCATCCGTCTTCTGATTTTAACCGTATCTGTAATATGCTCTCCGAGTATGGTTCACCGGAACAGGGTGGTGGTATATCACTTGCATTTCTGGAAGAACACTGTGATATGATCCTTGCCAAAAACGCAATACAGACTCTGACTTCATTTAAATAACAGACAAATCCACAATTTTTAACTTGGCGAAAAAAGACGGGGACGGCAGATTAATGATCTGTCGTCCCCGTTAAATTATATCTTTTATTTATTCACGGTCTATGCTTCAGCTGCTAAGAGTGCGTTGATCTTTGCGATAAGAAGATCTGCATCAATTCCATGAACCATTGCTGCTTCTTCAAGAGACTCACCCTGTGAAGCCGGGCATCCAAGACAATGCATTCCAACTTCCATAAGAACCGGTGCTGTCTGTGGAGCTACCTGAAGCAATTCGCCAATTGTCATTGTTTTTGTTACTTCGACTGCCATCTTTCTTCCTCCTTTACTTTTCGTATCCCTTATTATAATACCATTTATCCCAAAAAACAACCTTAATATCCGACTGTATTGCTCGGATATTAAGGTTGTTTTGCTTTTGTAAAATATTTCCCCCGTTTTCCACAAAAAATGTATGTTTTTATGTGGACAATGTGGATAACCCACGGATATTCAGCATTTTCGTATTTTTCAAATGCCTGCTTTCACTTGTGTTTCCAGGCTTTTACACAATTCTTCTTACTGAAAGAATTGTCGTATAAGTCGCCGGTGAAATCCCGATTCCCTGTTCCGGGTTCTGTGCATTGACGATCTGACCGTTCCCAATATAAATTCCGATGTGGCCATCATAACAGATCAGATCTCCCGGCATCGCCTGATCATAGCTTACCTCCACGCCGGCATTGATCTGGTCATACGTTGTCCGTGGAAGACTGATTCCAAAATGTGCAAATACAGACTGTACAAATCCGGAACAGTCTGCCCCATCTGTCAGACTTGTGCCGCCCCAGACATACGGATTTCCAATAAACTGGCATGCATAATCGACGATCACCTGTCCATTTGACGCCGGCTGTGCGGAAACCTCGGTAGTCTCCGTCTGCTGTACATTCCCCTGGACTTCCTGCGTCATCTGCGCTTCTTCGGATTTTCTGGACACTGCATAGGTAAATGCTTCTGCTTCTTCTTTTCCTTCCTGCTGCGCTTCCGTTACCAGATTCTCCGCATACGTCTGCGCCTCTGCTCCTGTCAGTATATATTCTGTTTTTACATATCCGGTGACATCTCCCGACTCGACTGCCGTCCATTCTCCCACAGGACCTGTGATCTTCGCCGCGTATCCCGGATACAGCTTTCCGACATATTCACTTTCCTTTGTCGGTTCGCTTCTGACATACAGAAAACTCGTTACATTGGCAAATGCCATATCTAAATACTCGCCCTTATTTTCCGGTACCAGATAATCCTCAGCTTTAATCTCCCTGTTCTGAGAATAAAAATCCTTCAACACCGCTTCTATCCCAACGCCCGGCATTTTTGCAGCTTCTGCGGTGTCCCCATCTGCTGCCATAACCGAAATTCCCGGAGATACTGTCATCCCCAGAAAAGTAACCAGGAACAATCCTTTTTTTAGATTTGAATGCATAAATCTCCCTCCTTCATGTATTCTTATCTTTTGCAAATGTTACAGAATTGTTACATTTGTTACGGTGATATTATATCAATCAAATTTCACATTGTCAAGTTTTACTCATTTATTTCGTATTACACAGTTCTACACCGTTCTTTATATGCATTGTTTTTTCGTCATATTTATTACAAATTGTTACATCTCGCTTAACAGTATTTCCATTTTTTATTCTTTATATTCAATATACAATTTTTTAGAGAATTGCTAGAATGCAAAGCACGTAGCAATCTGATATCAAAGGGGTCAAAATACCTTTTGAACCCAACATCTTTTTTATTGACATTATAAGAATACTATTATAATATAATGTTAGTAATTATTATTATTATCTTTATGCAGGAGGTGACATCAATGGCAAATTTAAAATATAGCAGACAGCGTGAGGCTATTAAGGATTATCTTTCCTCTGTTACAACACATCCAACAGCGGATACTGTATATATGCATATCAAAGAAGAATTCCCGAATATCAGTCTCGGAACCGTTTACCGCAATTTAAATCTGCTTGCCGACATAGGCGAGGCGATTAAAATTACAACACCCGATGGCGGCGATCGTTTTGATGCACGTACCAATCCGCATTATCATTTCTATTGCAAGTGCTGCAAGCGAATGATTGATATGGATTTTGATCACATGGATAAGATCAACCAGCTCGCATCCGAAAGTTTCGACGGTCAGATTGAATCACACACCATGCTTTTCTACGGTATCTGCGGTGATTGTTTAAGAAAATCCTGACTATGTGGTATAAATTCAGAAATTTTGAAAAAACTTATCAATTATAGTTGACAAAGACAAATGTATATGTTATCTTAATATCAGTAACAGTTACTAATATTGCTAACTAAAAGAAATCAAATATACTATCAAAAAAGAAAAGGAGATTATTATTATGAAGAAATTTGTTTGTACAGTATGTGGTTATGTATACGAAGGCGAAGCAGCACCGGAGAAATGTCCAGTATGTGGCGTAGGTGCTGACAAGTTCACAGAAGTAAAAGAAGGCGAAAGAGAATGGGCTGCAGAGCATGTAGTTGGAGTAGCTAAAGGCGTAAGCGAAGACATCCTTGCCGACCTCAGAGCAAATTTTGAAGGTGAATGTTCAGAAGTAGGAATGTATCTTGCAATGGCAAGAGTAGCTCACAGAGAAGGCTATCCGGAAATCGGACTTTACTGGGAAAAAGCTGCTCACGAAGAAGCAGAACACGCTGCTAAATTCGCAGAACTTCTTGGCGAAGTTGTAACAGACAGCACAAAGAAGAACCTTGAAATGAGAGTAGAAGCAGAACACGGCGCAACAGCAGGTAAATTCGACCTTGCAAAACGTGCAAAAGCTGCAAACCTCGATGCAATCCATGACACAGTTCATGAAATGGCAAGAGACGAGGCAAGACACGGAAAAGCATTCGAAGGATTACTCAAACGCTACTTCGGTTAAGAATAAGCATCTCCGGCACGCAGTGCCTTTTGTTTCATAGGAAGTTTCTTCGGAATTTCCTATGAAATCAAGAAGATCTGGGAAGTGAGTTCCCGGATCTTCTTTTATTTCTGGTTCGCCGGCTCCACAGCCACCGTCTTCCCTTTAATTTTCACGTTCTTCATCGCGTTCAGTACCTCACGGGCATATTCCCTCGGCACCTCAACAAATGTATACTTATCATACATATCAATCGTTCCGATCAGCTTTCCATCCATTCCGCTTTCCCCGGCGATCGCACCAAGAATATCTCCCGGACGTACTCTCTGCTTCTTACCAATATTGATGAACAGACGTACCATTCCGTCCTCACCTGCACCGGTATCTCCAAATTCCCAGTCATTTTCCTCTGTATTTTTATTATCCTCTGTCATTCCACAGCAGATCTTCAAAAATGCTGCTGCCATATCCATCGCTGTAAATTCAGAATTATTGACACGTTCTTCGATTGCATTGATCATCATATCCAGATCTTCCTGCTCGATCACACGCTCCACATCATCCAGAATATTTTCCATCTTAGTATTCGCAACGTCATTCAGTGACGGAACTTTCTGTGCATAGATCTTCGTCTTGCAGTATCTCTGGATCTCTTTAAGTTTGTAAACTTCTTTTCCTGATACGAAAGAAAATGCTCTTCCTTCGCGTCCTGCGCGTCCGGTACGACCGATACGGTGTACATAATATTCATCATCCTGCGGGAGATCATAATTAAATACTGCTTCCACTTCATCTACATCAATTCCACGGGCCGCCACATCCGTCGCTACCAGTATCTCTGTCTTACCGGTCCGAAATCCCTGCATCACGCGGTCTCTCTGTTCCTGCTTCATATCCCCGTGAAGTCCTGCCGCAAAATATCCGCGTCCGAGAAGTGCATTTACCAGAAGATCTACCTGCTTCTTCGTATTACAGAATACAACCGAAAGCCTTGGTGAATAAATATCAAGAAGTCTGGAAAGAACTTCCTCTTTCTTCTTCGGCTTTACATCATAATAATACTGCTCAATATTCGGAACAGTCAGTTCCTTTTTTGTAACTTTGATCACTTTTGCGTTATTCTGGAATTTCTTCGTAATCTCCATGATCGGCTTCGGCATGGTTGCCGAAAAAAGCACAGTCTGGCGCTCCTCAGGGACACCACTTAATACAAATTCGATATCCTCACGGAATCCCATGTTCAGCATTTCATCTGCTTCATCAAGCACAACCGTGTGTACAAAATCCAGTTTCATTGTCTTTCTGCGCATGTGGTCCATCACACGCCCCGGAGTTCCGATGACGATCTGTGTTCCACTCTTTAAGGAACGGATCTGCTTTACGATATCCTGTCCTCCGTAAATCGGCAGAACCTTGATTCCATGCATATATCTGGACAGGTTGCGGATCTCGTCTGCCACCTGGATTGCAAGCTCTCTGGTCGGGCAGAGAACGATCGCCTGCAGCTTTTTCAGCTTCGGGTCTACCTTTTCCAGAATCGGGATTCCGAATGCTGCGGTCTTACCGGTTCCGGTCTGTGCCTGCCCGATCAGATCGATCCCGCTAATCATCGCCGGAATCGCCTTCGCCTGAATCGGTGAAGCCTCCTCAAATCCCATGTATCTTACTGCTTTCTGAATCTCTTCCGAAAGCCCCATTTCTTCAAATCTAACTGTTTCCATCCATTATCCTTTCTACTACAATACCAATTACAAATATGACCTTAAACTCCATCATATAAACTCTGCCGGGGCGCATTCTCACGCCTGCGGCGGTCGCTTGCGCCAACTTCCTTATCCGTCGCAATGCACAATAAAAAACTCCTTACTTGGTGACAATACAAGTAAAGAGCATCGTAACATTCGCGTTATATTCTAACAAATAATTTTTAAAAAGTCAATTTTCACTTGCATTTTATGCATAAACGGTATAATATACTCATATACTTAATATAGTATTGATTACTACATGTAATGGTTTTAATTATTCATCTCTAAGGAGGGATTTGTGATGAAAAAGAAACATATTAAAGATCCAGGAAGTGCAATCACACATTTTATCGGCATGCTGATGGCAATTTTCGCCGCATTTCCACTTTTAATAAAAGCAGCCCACGAACCGAGCCGGATTTACCTGATCTCACTTGCAATCTATGCAGTCAGCCTGATTTTTTTATACGCCGCAAGCACAACCTACCATACCTTTGATCTTTCCGAACGTGTCAACACGATCCTGAAAAAGATCGACCATATGATGATCTTTGTACTGATCGCCGGAAGCTACACACCAATCTGCCTGCTGGTACTGGAACGCCGGACCGGACTTATCATGCTCGCACTTGTATGGGGTATCGCAATCACCGGAATTATTATTAAGGGATTCTGGGTATTCTGCCCGAAATGGGTATCCTCCGTCCTCTACATTAGTATGGGATGGATCTGTGTCCTCGCATTCAGTCAGATCCTCAACAATCTGACACGTGCAGAATTCGGATGGCTTCTCGCCGGCGGAATCATTTACACAATCGGCGGTGTGATCTATGCACTGAAGCTTCCGATTTTCAACAGTAAGCATAAGAATTTCGGCAGCCACGAAATCTTCCACCTCTTCGTGATGGGCGGAAGTGCCTGCCACTTTGTTGTAATGTATTCTTTATTGTAAACCTTGCATCCTCGAAAAATCCAGAAATCTCACCCCACTAAAGCTGCGGAAGTAATTTTTTATTCCGCGCAAAATGCCAACAGGAGAAGCAAATCTGCTTCTCCTGTTTCATGCCCTACTGCCCCGTTTCTTTATAGCTCATCACCAGCCCAAGCTTCGCCCTCCGCGTCATATGCTTGATCGCATACTCCCGCCGCATCGCCTCTTCCTTTGTCTCAAACTGCTCCAGATACACCAGCTCCACCGGTCTCCTGGATCTGGTGTATTTTGCGCCTTTCCCGGCATTATGCGCTTCCAGACGCTTCTCAATATCATTCGTCCACCCGGTATATAATGTTTCATCCTTGCATTTTAAAATATATGTATAATTCATCGCTTCAAAGAGGGACCAAAAAGCCCCTCTTCCTTTCTTCTGCTCTTATTCTTCAGCCAGATAGTCCATCGGATTGACCGGCTGACCATCTTTTAACATCTCGAAATACAGATTGCAGCCTTCCAGACTGTAATACTTGGTCGGAATCTCCAGATATCCGATCACATTGCCCGCTTCCAGATAATCACCGACTTTCACCTGCACTTCCTTGAGCTGTCCATACATGCACTCGTAGCCATTCCCCATATCCAGTGTCACCGTGATTCCCGTCTGCGCAAAGTTATCAATGGATTTTACAAGACCCGGTGCTGCTGCGATCACGTTATCGTTCACCGCACCGGATATGATCATCGCCGGATTATATCTGTACTGATCCAATGTAGAAAAATATACGGTTTTATCCATACTGTAGCTCATCAGCACATTGCCGTCCACCGGCCACAGAAGCTGGCTGTCCTCCCCGAAATTCAGGTTCATTGCCGTTCCTGCGGTCTGCGTGCTGTCCGTCTCCCATGTATCCATCCGGTTCTCTGTACTTCCATCTGCTGCCGTATTTGCAGCCTGGCTGTCCTCTTTTGTCACAGGTTCTTCATCTTCCAGCGCTTTCTTTGCAATACTGCTTGTCTCTTCCGTATTTCTTTTGATTTCTTCCTCTTTCGCCTGCTGTTCTTCCTCGATCTTTGCCTGCTCATCCTTCACATTTGCCCGGTAATTTCTCCATGTATAGGCTCCTGTAAGCACAATAGCAGCGGCAAAGCAGACCGCAAGACCGATCGACGCTCTTTTTCTCCTCTTATTAGAGGACTGCTGCTTTTTATTCATATTCTATCACCTCTGACAATATTTTTGCCAGAAACTGACTAACTTATTCTCCCTTTTCGTTTTTTTCGATCACAATATCCGTGACTTCTTCCAGACTGACATCAGTGAAAAAATATCGCAGAATTTCTTCACAGGATTTTCCTTCCTCTGCCATCTTCTTTGCCGTGTACTGGCTCATCCCAAGACCGTGCCCGATTCCCTTTGCCGTAACCCTTGTCTTCCCGTCATAATCCTGAAGCGCAAAGCATGACGAGGCAAGATGATAGGTTCTCCGGAATTCTTCACCATTTACTGTTTCACTGCCACAACGGACCTCTGTCACATACCCGGCATTGTCTGTTCCTGTCACTTCCATGTCACTTCCCTGGATCATGGACACTGTCATCTCCTCTTTTGCCTCCACATCTTCGGGACATTCCCTGCTCTGAAGATACGGATACTCTTCCGAACCAAACACTTCATTTCCAGACCTTGTTTTTCCGTTGCTTAACCGGTGATACGGGGTCAGAATCAGCCTTCCGTCATACATCAGAACCTGTCCCCTTGTCTCATCCCACGCAGCTTTCATCTTCTCATAATATTCTCCATAATGATCTGCTCCCCAGTTGCTCTCCATCTGCTGCCTGGTCCAGTATTCCTTCGTCAGGACAGTGCTGGTGCCCTCATCCTGGATGCTTTTGTAAATGCTGGTCCGGATCAACACTGCCTGTGCCTTTAACGCTTCCTCCTCCGCATCTCCCTCAATTTCTTTAGCCAGAATCCCGATCCCATATTCATCCAGCGAAATTTTTCTGTTCTTTTCGTCACTTTTTACGGTCACATACGGGCTCGTCCCATTGTCCTGCGCCAAACTGCTTCTGCCATTCAGCAGAATCGTAACCACATACGGAAGTAATATAAGAATGGCAGCAAAATAGCCTGCCTGTCTGAAGTATTTTCGCATAATAAAACCTCCCATACCACTGTATGAGAGGTTTTGACTGATTATGCTTCTGGTTTAACTGTAACATAATCCAGTTTCCAGATATTATCAACATATTCCTGAATGGTTCTGTCTGAAGTAAATTTACCACAGCTTGCTGTATTCAGAAGTGCCATCTTAGCCCAACGATCCGGATCTTTGTAAGCTTCTTCCACTTTCTTCTGTGCTTCTGCATAAGAGCGGAAGTCTTTCAGGATAAAGTATCTGTCCGGTCTGTCTCCACCCTGTGTATTCAGAAGTGAATTATACAGGTCGCGGAACATCTCATGGTCACCATGTGAATAAGTTCCATCCATCAACTGGTCAACGACTCTCTTAATATCCCAGTCATTGAAGTAGATCTCCTGCGGGTTATATCCGCCATTATTCTCATAGTTGATAACTTCGTCAGAACTGAGGCCGAAAATAAATGCATTTTCAATTCCAACTTCTTCTACGATCTCTACATTGGCTCCATCCATAGTTCCAAGTGTCGGTGCACCGTTCAGCATGAACTTCATGTTACCTGTTCCGGAAGCTTCTTTGGAAGCGGTAGAAATCTGTTCGCTGACATCTGCTGCCGCGAAGATCCATTCTGCGTTGGATACGCGGTAATCTTCGATAAATACGACTTTCAGCTTTCCATTGATGCTCAGGTCATTATTTACCACATCTGCTACAGAGTTGATCAGTTTGATGATCTCTTTTGCACGGACATATCCTGCGGAAGCTTTTGCACCAAAGATAAATGTTCTCGGATAGAAGGACATCTCCGGATGTTCTTTGATCTGGTTGTACAGATACATTACATGCAGAATATTAAGAAGCTGTCTCTTATATTCATGAAGACGCTTAACCTGTACATCATAAATAGATCTCGGATCGATCTCTACTCCATTGTGTTCCAGAATATATTTTGCAAGACGTTCTTTGTTCTTGTATTTGATATCCATAAATTCTGCTCTTGCCTTCGGATCATCTGCAAGCGGTTTTAATTTTGACATCTGGGACAGATCTGTGATCCAGCCGTCTCCGATGTGGTCTGTTACCCAGTCTGCAAGCAGCGGGTTTCCATGAAGAAGGAATCTTCTCTGTGTGATACCATTGGTCTTGTTGTTGAATTTCTCCGGCATCATTTCGTAGAAATCTTTTAATTCCTGATGTTTCAGAATCTCTGTATGAAGTCTTGCAACACCATTTACGGAGTAGCCTGCAATAATAGCCATATGTGCCATTCTTACCTGACCGTCCATCAGGATAGCCATCTTACGGACTTTATCTTCATTGCCCGGATACATACGGCGAACCTGTTCTACAAAACGGCGGTCAATTTCCTGTACAATCTGGTATACACGCGGAAGCAGTCTTGAAAACAGGTCGATCGGCCATTTTTCAAGTGCTTCTGACATGATAGTATGGTTGGTGTAAGCAACCGTCTTTGTTGTTACTTCCCATGCTTCATCCCATCCAAGACCTTCCTGGTCAATGAGCAGACGCATCAACTCTGCAACTGCTACAGTCGGGTGAGTATCGTTCATCTGGATCGTAACTTTTTCATACAGTTTGCGCACATCTTTGTGTTTCTTTTTATATTTATCAAGCATAACCTGAAGACTGGCAGATACAAAGAAATACTGCTGTTTCAGACGAAGCTCTTTTCCTGCATAGTGGTTGTCATTTGGATAAAGAACCTCTACGATCGTTTTTGCAAGGTTTTCCTGCTCGATCGCTTTATGGTATTCTCCTCTGTCAAATGCATCCAGTTTAAAGTCTGTGATTGCCTGTGCATCCCAGATACGCAGTGTATTGACTACGTGGTTGCCATATCCTACGATCGGCATATCATATGGAATAGCAAGTACGGATTCATAATTTTCCTGGATGAAATCTTCTTTCTTGGTCTGTTCATTATACTGTACACGAATGGTACCACCAAAACGGACTTCCTTTGCATACTCGTCACGACGGATTTCAAACGGATTGCCATCTTTGAGCCAGTTATCCGGTACTTCTACCTGATAGCCATCTTTGATCTTCTGTTTGAACATACCGTAGCGGTAACGGATTCCACAGCCGTAAGCTGCGTATCCAAGAGATGCAAGTGAATCCAGGAAGCAAGCTGCAAGACGTCCAAGACCACCATTACCAAGTGCTGCATCCGGTTCCTGATCTTCTACCACATTCAGATCAATGCCCATCTCATCAAGGGCTTCTTTTACTTCTTTATATGCAGTCATGTTGATCAGGTTGTTGCCAAGTGCACGTCCCATAAGAAATTCCATTGACATATAATATACGGTCTTTGGATCTTCTTTTTCGTATGTTTTCTGTGTCGCAAGCCAGTCATCTACGATTGCTTCTTTTACTGCATAAGATACTGCCTGGAAAATCTGCTGCGGAGTTGCTTCTTCAATCTCTTTACGATACAGTGTCCGCACATTTTCTTTCACATCATTTTTAAAAGTTTCTTTTTCAAATCTTTTACTGTACATACTTATATTCCCTTCTCATTTTGCGCAGCGGCAGGGATTATTCTCCCTGCTTTTCTACACCCATATTTACAGCTTCACCGTTGATCTTCCAGTCTTTCACATAGCCTGCAGGTTCAGCCTTTTCAACTGCTACCGCAAGTGTCTCCTGTCCGATCTGCTCTGCATACTCTGCAAATACTTTTTCTGCTTTTTCGCTTCCGTCGTAAGTTACCTTGATCTTGTCCATAACTTCAAATCCGGCTTCCTTACGCATAGTCTGGATCTTACTGATGATCTCACGTACAAATCCTTCTGTCAGAAGTTCTTCTGTCAGGTTTGTATCCAGTACAACGGTGATACCATAGTCACTCTCAGATACATATCCTTCCATCTGTGCCATATCGATCAGAAGGTCTTCTTTTGTAAGTTCAATTTCCTGTCCATTTACCTGAAGCTTCAGAACACCTGTCGCATTCAGTTCGTCCATAGCAGCATTTCCGTCCAGATTGCTGAGTTCATTTTTGATTCCACCTAACAGTTTACCATATTTTGGTCCAACTGTCTTTAATTGTGGTTTAAATGTATAAGAAGTAAATGCACGAACATCATCTGTAAGTTCGATTTCTTTTACATTCAGCTCATCTGTCACGATATCCTGATAGAACTCCGGCAGATCGGAAGCACCTTTTACGAACATCTTTCCGATCGGCTGACGGTTCTTGATGTTGGCTGTATTACGGCATGCACGTCCCATTACAACGATCTTCAGAACTTCATCCATGTTCTCTTCCAGAGTCTTATCGATATAAGCTTCATTTGCAACCGGATAATCACAAAGGTGGATACTTTCCGGAGCGCTTTCATCTACGCTTCTTACCAGGTTCTGATAAATTTCTTCGGTCATGAACGGGATCATCGGTGCTGCAACCTTTGATACAGTAACGAGTGCTGTATAAAGAGTCATGTAAGCATTGATCTTATCCTGTTCCATTCCTTTTGCCCAGAAACGTTCGCGGCTTCGTCTTACATACCAGTTACTCATATCATCTACGAAGTCCTGAAGTGCTCTTGCAGCTTCCGGAATCTGGTAATTTGCAAGATGATTATCTACTGTCTTGATCAGTGTATTCAGTTTTGATAAGAGCCATTTATCCATTACAGATAATTTGTCATATTCAAGTGCATATTTTGTTGCATCAAAATCATCAATATTAGCATACAATACGAAGAATGCATAGGTGTTCCAGAGTGTTCCCATGAACTTTCTCTGTCCTTCCATAACCGCTTTTCCATGGAAACGGTTCGGCAGCCACGGTGCACTGTTTACATAGAAATACCAGCGGATCGCATCTGCACCGTATGTCTCCAGAGCATCAAACGGATCAACCGCATTTCCTTTGGATTTACTCATCTTCTGACCATTTTCATCCTGTACATGTCCGAGAACGATTACGTTCTGGTATGGTGCTTTGTTGAAAATCAGGGTTGAAATTGCCAACAGAGAATAGAACCATCCTCTTGTCTGGTCAACGGCTTCAGAAATGAACTGAGCCGGGAACTGCTGTTCAAATACTTCTTTATTTTCAAATGGATAGTGATGCTGTGCAAACGGCATGGATCCGCTGTCGAACCAGCAGTCGATAACTTCCGGTACACGGTGCATCTGTTTTCCACACTTCGGACACTTGATTGTTACATCGTCAATATATGGACGGTGAAGCTCGATATCATCCGGGCAGTTGTCTGACATGGATTTCAGTTCTTCAATGCTTCCGATTGAGTGCTGGCATCCGCATTCGCATTCCCAGATATTCAGTGGAGTTCCCCAGTAACGGTTACGGCTGATACCCCAGTCCTGAACATTTTCAAGCCAGTCACCAAAACGTCCTTTACCAATGCTTTCCGGAATCCAGTTGATAGTATTGTTATTTGCGATCAGGTCATCTTTAACTTCTGTCATCTTGATGAACCATGATTCTCTTGCATAGTAGATCAGTGGAGTATCACATCTCCAGCAGTGCGGATAACTGTGTTCAAACTTCGGAGCATCGAAGAGAAGTCCACGAGCATCCAGATCTTTAAGTACTTCCGGATCAGCCTTCTTTACAAAGAGTCCTGCAAATGGAGTTGTCTCACCCATATCACCTTTTTCGTCAACAAGCTGCACGAATGGAAGGTCATATTTGCGTCCTACTTTTGCATCGTCTTCACCAAATGCCGGTGCCAGATGAACAACACCAGTACCATCTGTCAGAGTTACATAATCATCACAGGTAACAAAGAATGCTTTCTTTTTCTGTTTTTCTGCGCAGTCATATGCACACTGGTAAAGCGGTTCATATTCTTTGTATTCCAGATCTTTTCCTTTGTAAGTTTCCAGAACTTCGTATGCCGGTTTGTCTTCTTCTGCAAATTTCCCAAGAATGGTGTCAAGCAGAGCGCATGCCATATAATAAGTATATCCGTCTGCACATTTTACTTTTGCGTAATCTTCTTCCGGGTTTACGCAGAGTGCGATATTAGACGGAAGAGTCCAAGGTGTGGTTGTCCATGCAAGGATGTATGCATCTTCGTCTTTCACTTTGAATCGAACGATAGCAGAACGTTCTTTGACGTCCTTATATCCCTGTGCAACTTCCTGTGCTGAAAGTGGTGTTCCACAACGTGGACAATACGGAACGATCTTAAATCCTTTGTAAAGGAGTCCCTTATCCCAGATTTTCTTCAGAGCCCACCATTCAGACTCGATAAAGTTATTATCATAAGTAACATATGGATTTTCCATATCTGCCCAGAAACCTACTGTAGAAGAGAAATCTTCCCACATTCCTTTGTATTTCCAGACACTTTCTTTACATTTATTGATAAATGGTTCTACACCATATTTTTCAATCTGATCTTTTCCGTCAAGGCCGAGCAGCTTTTCTACTTCCAGCTCTACCGGCAGTCCGTGAGTATCCCATCCTGCCTTACGCGGAACCATGTAGCCCTTCATTGTACGGTATCTCGGGATCATATCTTTGATTACACGGGTAAGAACGTGTCCGATATGCGGTTTTCCATTTGCTGTCGGAGGTCCATCGTAGAAAGTATAAGTTTCTCCTTCTTTACGGTTCTCCATACTTTTCTTGAAAATATCTTCTTCATTCCAGAATTTTTCAACTTCTTTTTCTCTGTCTACAAACTTCAGGTCTGTATCCACTTTTTTGTACTTAGCCATGATAAGCTCCTTTCTGAATCAATGACTTTGTATGCATTTTTGGTATATAGAAAAATGTGCCCCGGCACGTAGTGCCCTTAATTTTGCAGGAAGTTTTTGGAATTTCCTGCAAAATTAAAAAAGACTTTCACCCGTAAAAGGACGAAAGTCTGTACATCGTTAACCACCTGTTACTGCATACCAGCATATGAGTTTCCTGTAACGGGGGAAATAACCGTCAGAACTTACTCGCCAGATTGCTTTCAGTTACTGCAACTCGGAAGTGATGTTCAGATCTACCCTACTTGCACCGGTCTTCCACCATCTCCGGTTCGCTTTACCTTTCAAATAAACCTTACTGTCTTCGTCAATGTCTTTTGATCTTTTTTCACCATTTCTAGGTTATTATAATAAAGAACCCCTTGCTTCGTCAAGGGGTTCTGCGGGATTTCGTGATTCTTTCCTTATATTTGACTGACCAGACGTTAATCTTTGTCAACTTCTCTTCTGCGCTTTCTGTTTGTTTCCACTTTCTTCTTTCTCAAGTGTTTCAGAACAGCCCTCCATACAATAATAAGAATGAGTACTGCTGCAATCACACAGATTACAAGGATTACCTCTCGTGGTATTGTACTCTGAGCCTGCTTTTGTGTTTCACTGTCTGACTTATCGCCGGACACCTGTGCTTCATTTTCTGTGTTATCCTTCTGCAGATATTCATCACTTAATGTCACAGCTGCTTTTCCGACCGGGTTGCCCTGATAAGTATAAGTTACTGTTCCGGTGCTGCTGTTCGTGTCATCCTGCGTAATTTCGTAATCCAGGCTTTGGAAATTTACATTTTCCGGAAGTACAACATATGCATTCGGATCAATTTCTTTAAAATCTGCGGAGTCTTCATAATCCGCAATCGTATATTTTGCGAAATTATTAAATCCATACTCCAGTAAATTGACGGAGTCTGGGTATACATTTTTCCCATGTGTCTTCAAGACAACACTGATCAGCTCCAGATTATCATCTGCTGCACAAGATACCAACGTGTTGAGTGCTTCATCCGTATAACCGGTTTTTCCGGCTATTGTCTTTGGATAATAATAGTCGTTTCCCTCGTAAAACATCAGATCACTCTGTTGAAAGGTTCTCGCCTGATTTACCAGATTGGTTGCACCGATCGTATACTGCTGTGTCTGGGCAATCGTCTTGAATTCTTCATGATTTTCAAGCAGTTCCTGCGTAATAAGTGCCATATCACGTGCCGTCGTATAATGGTTCTGCGCATTCAGCCCATTCGGATTTTCAAAATCAGAATTTACTGCTCCCAGCTCTTTTGCGCGTTCATTCATCTTTGCAATAAAGCCATCATATCCTAAACCACCCACATTTTCAGCAATCGCATAAGCAACTTCATTTGCAGATGCCATCAGAAGTGCGTGAAGCGCATCATTTAAAGAAATTTCCTCCCCCGCGATCATTCCGATATAAGCATCCCCCTCTGCTACACAATCCACACTATTCTGTGTAATCGTGATCTTGTCATCAAGATTGCCGTTTTCCAATGCGACAAGTGCCGTTAAAATCTTTGTAATACTGGCAGGATAAGCCTTTCCGTCAATGTTTTTCGCATAAAGGATCGCACCGCTTTTTGCCTCCATGACAATTCCAGCCTCTCCGTAAGTAGCCGGTCCTTCCGGCCAGTTCTCCAGCTCATTGCTGGCAATCTTCATATCATATGCCTGCTGTGTTACTTCATCGATTTTCTGCTGCTGCAGGGCTTTAATTTCTTCTTGATTTTTTCCGGAAGTTTCTTCCTCTGTCAGATTATAATTGCTGACCGTTGTATCAATTGGTTCATTTGCTGACGTATCTTCTGCAAATGCGGTCATTCCAAGACTTCCAACCATCACTGCCACCAGCGATGCACTTAAAATTTTCTTCCATCTCCTCACGGATCTTCTCCTCCAAATTCTTTAATCTTATCCGATAAATCCCCGATATCTGTTCAGGCATGCGTAAATATCCTGTTTACGGATCTGTGCCATTGATACAGAAAGATAACTTCCTTTGCAAAGGGATGCCAGACCTTGCTTCTTAATCTGACTCCAGAGCTTTTCCACGCAAAGATCAACATCCTGTTCCTTCCGTTCCATTTCTTCCAGCAGATTCTCTAGGCAGTACGCTAATGCCGTTGTCTGTTCTGCATCCAGGATTTGTTCTACATATTTCAGATCCACATTTTCTCTTCCAATAGAAAATGAATCTTTACCAAACTGTTTTATCTTCACCTGATCTCTCTTCTTTTCTATTTTTCCGGCCTTTAAGCTTCTGTGATGATCTTTATCAAATAAGACAGCTACATCAACCGGAACCTTTTTCTCTCCGGTCTCACTTTTTTCACCAATCACCGTTTTCACTTTTTCTGTGATATCGTACGTTCGGTAATTATCCATCTGCAGCACATGATCAGCAATGTAAAAATAAGATCCAGAACTTCCGGCCACCAGAATAATAGAAATTCCCTGCTTTTGATACAGGTTACCTGCCTGAAGAGTAAATGGTGTAATCGGTTCCTGTTCGCCGGATACGACAGCCTGCATCAGCTCATCTCTGACCATAAAGTTCGTCGCACAGGTGTCTTCATCGATCAAAAGACATTTTGCACCTGACTGTACCGCTTCTACCACATTTGCAGCCTGCGAAGTCGAACCACTGGCATCCTCTGTAGAAAAATTTACTGTATCTTTCTTATTCGGCAGATCATTGATAAACGGTGAAATATTGATATGGG
Source organism: Coprococcus sp. RTP21204st1_G4_RTP21204_210225 (assembly GCF_040915385.1). Classification (NCBI taxonomy): domain Bacteria; kingdom Bacillati; phylum Bacillota; class Clostridia; order Lachnospirales; family Lachnospiraceae; genus Coprococcus; species Coprococcus sp. RTP21204st1_G4_RTP21204_210225. Next base: position 35,962 of record NZ_JBCPDP010000025.1, read on the forward strand.
ATACACATCTTCCGTCCTCGGCCCGGATCTTCATCGCAGTATCCAAAGTAATCACGTATTCTCTACCATCTCCGGCGACGTGATTGTAAATTCCCTGTTCGAGTGCCTTCAGAAGTGTTGATTTCCCATGATATCCTCCACCCACGATCAAAGTAATTCCTTCCGGAATTCCCATTCCTTTTATTTTACCCCGGTGTGGAAGTTCCATCTCTACTTCCATACTTTCCGGTGCTTCAAAAGCAATTGCACCTTTCATAGGCTTCTGTGATACACCACTTTCTCTTGGCAGTATAGAACCATTTGCCACAAATGCAATAAGTCTCCGCTTTGTCAGTTCTCTTCTTATATAATGTTGATCTTCCGCAAGTTCTATACACTTTTTCACTTCCTGCTGATTCAGGTTCTTATAATATAAAGATCTGTCAGCTATTTCCGGAAGATACTCAAACAAAATCTTCCTCAGTTCAAATGCATTGATCGTCCGTCCATTTGCCGGAAATCCAACTTCAAACCGTACCAGAAGATCTCCATCCTTAATTTCAAATGCAGTCCTGTCCAGAACCTCCTGTCCACAGCGGCTTATCCCAATCAATCCACTTTTTCCGGAACCCTTTGCCTGGAAAATAAATTTGGAAACAGCTTTTCCGAATTGTCTTGTCAGATAATCCTGAAGCGCAATTCTTCTGTGTTCTTCTTTATAATATTCTTCTGGAAATCTCGCCTGGATTTTCTTCACCTGAATACTCAGCTTTGACGGAGAAGCAAATGGATCTCCTTGTACATGATCAATATTGAGCTGGTATCCCTGAAACTGATAGCTTCCTCTCAAATCTTTGTAAGCTGGATAGCTTCTTCGATTGATACTCATCAAATTTTTTTCTAATTCTGCTGCTGATTTCATATCCTGCTCCCTCTTATCAAATTCTATGATGTTGGGGTCAAGAGGTCAAAAATCCTCTTGCAGGCAAGTTTGCATCGGCTTTCTGACCTTTTGACCCTGGTATCATTCTATTTTACTAGCAAAAATTTACTTGGTGCATATTAAATTTTCTATAGAACGAAAAAAGATGTAAACCCAATTTATACAGGATTTACATCTTCTAAATCATGAAGCATCGGGGATTCGAACCCCGGACAACTTGATTAAAAGTCAAGTGCTCTACCACCTGAGCTAATGCTCCATCTGTTATACAGCTTGCCTTCTTTCGAAGACAGTGCCCAGAACCGGAATCGAACCAGTGACACGAGGATTTTCAGTCCTCTGCTCTACCGACTGAGCTATCTGGGCATACACACTAATGTGTGAGTTGCGGGAGCAGGATTTGAACCTACGACCTTCGGGTTATGAGCCCGACGAGCTACCAGACTGCTCCATCCCGCGATGATATCTCATTATAGCACATTTTTTCTAAATATGCAATGGGCGGAGGTGGATTCGAACCACCGAAGCAAATTGCAGCAGATTTACAGTCTGTCCCCTTTGGCCACTCGGGA
>NZ_JBCPDP010000026.1:0-31847 GCF_040915385.1 Coprococcus sp. RTP21204st1_G4_RTP21204_210225
TGCAAAAGAAACTTCTACCTATATGGAATTTACTCTTGCATTTGGTCCAAAACCGGAATTTAGTTTTTCATTTAAGTATTATCTGAACTATTAAAATTATCATATCATACAGAAGAAAAAATAGCAAACAAATGTTTAGAAAATACGTTCGATTTGCATATTGACAAACGTATGTTCTTGCTGTATATTGATAATAGAACAGTTGTTCGGGAACATGCTTTCTGGTATATAGGAGAACTGAAAAGATTACAGAAGAAAAGGGAGGAATTTATCATGCGATCAGAGAAAAGAAAAGATATGTATGCGGATCGATATCATGCAGGAGCAAAAGGACAGAAGCACTGTCATTATGCAAAGCACCGTAAGACGAATTCTATCAGACGGTTTGTGACAGGGATTGCGGCTCTGGTGATGGTTATGTCACTGAGTTTTGGATTTGGAAGCTTTTTCTCCAGTGCTCACGATAGCAAAGCTGAAGAACCTTCCGGAGAGAGATATTATAAAAGTGTCCAGCTTGAAAAAGGGGATTCACTCTGGAGCATTGCACAAAGATACAGACGAACAGAAGATTCCATATATGAATATATGGATGAGCTGGCAGAAGCAAATCATTTAAGTTTAAAAGACAGGAATAATCTCCAGGAAGGAGACTATCTGGTTGTTTCGTATTATGGAGATGATTCTGTTTATTAAAGACCATCTGTGCTGTCAGGTAGCAGCGAATAATCTGCCTGATAGCACATTATATACACTCTATTTTTTATAAAAGTCTAAAAGACTAAGACATTCTTAAGGTCTCTAACCAAGATCCCATCGCTCACCCCGTCTTAGTCTTTCCGGACTTTTTAATTTTATACTAAGAAATTATTACTGGAACAGGTTTTAAAAGAATACACGGAATGTATGGATAAATTATAAGACAAAACTTATTTTATATTTTTAAGGCTATACTTGATTTTACTAGTGACTTTAAAGGATTATCATGATAAAATCAAATGAGTGTATTTAATTTTAGAATAAAAGAGGAGATTTTGTTATGGATAATCATAAAAAAAGGAGTACATTTTCTGGTAAATTAGGATATGTACTGTCAGCAGCAGGAGCTTCTGTAGGTCTTGGAAATATCTGGAGGTTTCCTTATCTTGCGGCAAAATATGGCGGAGGAATTTTTCTGCTTATCTATATTCTGTTAGCCCTTACTTTCGGTTATACGATGATAATTGCTGAATCAGCAATTGGCCGTATGACAAGAAAAAGTCCGGTAGGTGCGTTCAAATCTTTCGGAAAGTCAAAATGGATTTCTTTTGGGGGATGGATTAATGCGATTATTCCGGTTCTGATTGTACCATATTATTCTGTAATTGGAGGATGGGTTATCAAGTACCTTTTGGAATATGTAAAAGGGAACAGCAGTAGTCTGGCTCAAGATGGATATTTTTCAGAGTTTATTTCAAATGGATTTTCTACAGAAATCTGTTTTATTATATTCTGTCTGATTACATTGATTATTATTTATGCAGGTGTTCGGAATGGAATTGAGCGTGTTTCAAAGTTTATGATGCCGATTTTGATCGTGCTTTCGCTGATCATTTCCATTTACTCAGTAACACGACCAGGTGCAATGGAAGGCGTGAAGTATTTTCTGGTGCCAAATCCAAAGAATTTCTCATGGATGTCTGTGGTAGCTGCTATGGGACAGATGTTTTATTCCCTATCGATCGCTATGGGAATTTTGATCACATTTGGTTCTTATATGAAGAAAGATATTTCGATTGAAGATTCTACAAGAAATGTAGAAGTATTTGATACAGCGATTGCAATTATGGCAGGACTTATGATCATCCCAGCCGTATTTGCGTTTTCAGGTGGAAATCCGGATACGTTACAGGCAGGGCCGGCACTGATGTTTATTACAATACCAAAGGTGTTTGAGAATATGGGATTGGGAACAGCAATTGGAATTCTGTTCTTTCTGCTTGTTCTTTTTGCTGCGCTGACAAGCTCAATCGCATTGACAGAGAGTGCAGTATCTACATTTGAAGATGAAATCGGCTGGAGTCGTAAAAAGTCTACTGTGCTTGTTGGTGTGATCATGATAGTATTAGGAAGTTTATCTTCACTTGGATATGGACCACTTGCATTTGTGAAAATTATTGGTATGCAGTTCTTGGATTTCTTTGATTTCCTGACTAATTCAGTAATGATGCCGATCGCGGCACTGATGACAAGTCTTTTGGTAGCTAGAGTTGTTGGGGTAAAGAAGATAGAAGAAGAGATTATTCATGGAGAAAGTGCATTCCGCAGAAAGAAGATTTTTGCTGTTATGATTAAATATCTGTGTCCAATCTTTGTTCTGATTATTTTGATCAGTTCTGTGGCGAATGCATTTGGATGGATTTCTATGTAGAATAATATGTGAAAAAAGGAGTATAAAGAAATGGAACAGATGAAAGTTGGAATTATCGGTGCTGGGCGAATTGCAGAAAATATGGCGAAAACACTGGACGGTATGGACGATGCGGCTGCATATGCCATTGCTGCAAGAAATCTTGACAGAGCGCAGAAATTTGCCAAAGAATGGGGATTTGAAAAGGCATATGGCTCATACGAAGAACTGGTAAATGATCCGGAAGTAGAGTTGATTTATATCGCGACACCACACCCGTTTCATATAGAACATGCCAAACTTTGTATCAATCATGGGAAACCGGTACTTTGTGAAAAACCATTTACTGTAAATGCTGTTGGAGCAAAAGAAGTATTTGCTCTCGCAAAGGAAAAAGAAGTCTTTATTACGGAGGCAATTTGGACAAGATACCTTCCATCCCGTAAAATAATCGATGATATTATTGCAAGTGGTGAAATCGGAGAAATAAAGGGGATTTCAGCAAATCTCGGATATGATATGCATACAAAAGAACGTCTGATCGATCCGAAGCTTGCCGGTGGAGCGCTATTAGATGTAGGTATTTACCCACTGAATTTTGCAAGCATGGTTTTAGGCGATGATGTTGAAGAAACGCTTTCTTCCTGCGTAAAATTTGACAGTGGAGTGGATGCACAGAATTCCATTATTCTGAAATACAAAAATGGATCGATGGCTTCTATACAAAGCAGTGCACTTACCGGTACAGAACAATATGGTATGATATATGGAACCAAGGGGTATCTGATTGCGGAAAATATTAATGATATTACATCGGTAAAAGTATATACACCGGATCGGGAATTTGTAAGGGAAATTACAATGCCAGAACAGATCACTGGGTTTGAATATGAAGTACGCGCTTCTATGAAGGCTATCCGTGAAGGAAAACTTGAATGTATGGAAATGCCGCATGAAGAAAGTATTCGCATCATGGAACAGATGGATGGACTTAGAAAAGACTGGGGGATTGAATATCCATTTGAAAAAGGAAACAGACCGTGTTAGTAATTAGAATCAGCTGTCCCTGGCAAAAAGTTGTCTTGAGACAGCAGTATTTTGAATAACAAATCTATACGACAAATACCGATTTTTCCAAAAGATATAGACAAATCTTCCGAAACCATGCTATAATCATACCTATATCGGGGAAATTTATGGAATTTAGGAGGTTCTTAGAATCATGCCATCTGATACAAAAACATATCAGGAAGAAACTTATATTGATAATACTATTCGTCTTCGTGGTGTTTTAAACACCATGCCTGACTTTGCACGTGATTATTTTCGTGCCATTGAACCAACCACATCACCAAAGACACGAATATCGTATGCATATGACATCCGTTTGTTCTTTCAGTTTTTAATTGAAGAAAATCCTGTTTATAAACATCACTCAATTAAGGACTTTCAGGTACAGGATTTGGAAGCTATTCAGCCGGTTGATATTGAGGAATATCTGGAATATCTGAAGGTCTATGATACTACAGATGTTTATACTAAAGAAACCAAACAGGTCACAAACTCTGAACGCGGCTTATTTCGCAAAATGTCTGCATTACGCAGCTTTTATAATTATTTCTTTAAAAGACAGATAATTCAGAAAAATCCGACTTTATTTGTAGATATGCCGAAGCTACATGACAAGGCGATCATACGTTTGGATACCGATGAGGTTGCAAAGCTTTTGGATTATGTGGAATCCTGTGGTTCCAAATTAACCGGTCAGGCACTCTCCTATTATAATAAGACGAAAGAACGTGATATTGCGATCATTACTCTTCTACTTGGAACAGGTATTCGAGTATCGGAGTTAGTTGGACTGGACCTGTCAGATGTGGATTTCAACAATAATGGGGTCATGGTGACACGAAAAGGTGGAAGCCAGATGGTTGTTTATTTTGGTGAAGAGGTGGAAAAAGCACTTCGCAATTATCTGGAGACATACCGTAAAGCGGTAACGCCCCTTGCTGGCTATGAAAATGCTCTGTTTTTATCAACCCAAAGACGCCGGATCGGTGTGCAGGCGGTTGAAAATATGGTTAAAAAGTATGCCAGTCAGATTACAAATAAAAGAATCACGCCACATAAGCTCAGAAGTACCTATGGTACTGCCCTTTATAAGGAAACGGGGGATATTTACCTGGTAGCGGATGTTCTGGGGCACAAAGATGTCAATACAACGAAAAAGCACTACGCTGCAATCGATGAAGACAGACGACGTAGTGCTGCAAATGTGGTAAAATTGCGGGAACCGTAAATTGTTAAAGTACGGTTAAATAATATCTTAATATGGATAAATTTTTACAAATGATAAATTGGTGAATAATAAAATGCCATCATCATTTCATCGATGTGACTGATATGATGATGGCATTTTATTATTTTTTTACTCTTAATGTCCTTAAATAGATCTTCTGTTCCGGCGTGATCCGGTAGCTTTCAATTGCCTTCTGAATCGTCTTATTATGTGTCCAGGTGTCCAGCCTTTTCTCTTCCAGATAAGGAATGATCTGGTCATACTGCTTTGCAAGAGCGGTAGCAAAATACCAGGCACGCATCATGTTTACATAATATTCGTCTGATTTAACTTCGGCTACCTTTTTGGGATATTCCGGTTTAAACTGTTCATCCAGATAATACCGCATCAGCATTCCAATTCCAAAACGGACGATATACGGGTGATCCGATGCTATCCAGCGGCAGACTTCCTGGATAAATATGTCCAGATGATTTTTTACTGTCCGAAGCGCGATCATATCACAGGTCGCCCAGTTATCTATATACGGGAGAAAACGGTCCAGTGCGGCAATACAGGATGGGTACGCTTTAATCTGTTCAATCAGCAGTCCATGAAGGTTGTTTTCTTCATAATATTTATGTGGAAGCACTTCAAGAAATGCAGAAACATTGTCTGTTTTACCGAATTTTTTTGCGTATGCGCGCAAAGAAGGAGTCCGCACACCGATGACGGTTTCCTTATTGACTGTCGGCATCAGTTTTGCCTGAAAATCCCGATAAGCAAGATCCTGTATTGCAAAGAGATCTGCTTGTACATTTTCTATTACTTCTCTACTGCTCATTTGTCATTTTCTCCTGAAATATTGTAGATTTATAATTCGGTATAACGAAATTTGCTACAGCTTGACAGTGGTTTACGCATTTATAAGATCGTGCCTGTCTCATAGAGCGCATTCTTCCGCTCTATACGCTTTAATTCCGGCAATACGGTAAGTAACATGGTGATGAAGCATAATCCTCCACCAATGACGTTAGAAACCGGCTCAGCGAGAAATACGCCGTCTGTTCCCATATGCAGGGCATACGGCATCAGATATGTCAGAGGCACGACGATAAATACCTTCCGAAGTAGTGAGAAAAAGATTGCATGCTTCTTCTTATTCAGAGATTTAAAGACCGTCTGGCCAATGTATTGCATATCCATGCAGATAAACGCTGCAAAATACTGCTTCAGGGCAGGAACTGCATCTTTCATCAACGTAGCATCCGAACTGAAAATTCCGATCAGGGTTTTCGGCGCGATGATGATAATACTCCACATCACAGCTGTGTATCCGAGAATCATAAGTGCCATCATGGCACCGGCTTTTCTTACACGGCATGGGCGTCTTGCACCATAATTGTAACTCAGGATTGGCGAAGTCCCTTCGTTGATTGCATAAATCGGAGTTTCTACAAGCTGTCTGACACTGGATACGATGGTCATAACAGAAATGTAGATATCTCCGCCTGTGACGGAAAGTACATTGTTGCAGACAATCGTTACCAGACTGTTTGTCAACTGCATGATAAATCCGGCAGTTCCCAGGCTTACAATGTTTTTTGCATAAGCTGTACAGCTGGCAAGTTCCTCTTTTTTGAGGAGTCTCACTTTCAGTTCTGCTTTCTTTGTAAGAAAGAAAAAGACAAATGCAGCAGAAAGTGTCTGAGAAATGACCGTTGCAATTGCGGCACCGCGCACGCCAAGCCCGAACACAAAAATAAACAACGGGTCAAGCAGCAGGTTCGTTACTGCCCCTATGGTAACTGAAAGCATGCCGATGGTTGAATATCCCTGTGCATTGATAAACGGGTTCATACCGGTTGCAATCATAGAAGGCAGAGTTCCGATCAGGTAAAGCATCAGGTACGGATATGCATAGATCAGAGCGTCTTTTGAGGCACCAAACAGTACCAGGATCGGGCGGGCAAATAAAAAGCCAATTACCATGAGTACAATGGCACAGATACAGACCATGGAAAAAGAAATATTCATAATTTTTTTCGCTTCCTGTGGTTCATTTTTGCCGCGCTCAATCGAAAATAATGGTGCACCGCCGCTTCCGAATAGATTGCTGAATGCGGTAATGATGACAATTACCGGGAAACAAAGACCGACTGCACCAAGTGCTGCAGTTCCGATGTGCGGGATACGTGCAATATAAATCCGGTCTACAATGTTATAAAGTAAACTTAAAATCTGGGCAACCAGCATCGGGAGCGATGCTCCAAGGATATTACTGGTTATCGTTCCATTTTCAAAATCGACTCGTTTCATTTGTAAATTCATTCCTTTTTATTTTTCTTGCTTTTTAATTCTAACATGATGTAATATATATGTAAATTATTGTTTTTATATGATAATTCAATAAAAATCATATGGATAATATATTTTCATTTTTAAATAATCAGGAGAGGAATTACATTTTTATGGAAATCAGACAGTTGGAATATTTTCGTGCGATCGTAGATGCCGGAACGATCAGCGGTGCAGCAAGAGTTCTTCACATGACCCAGCCACCGCTGAGCTATCAGATGAAGATGCTGGAGGAAGAATTACAGGTATCACTCTTTTTGCGAGGTACAAAGAAAATTACGCTTACAGATGCCGGAAAGACGCTTTATGAGCAGGCCGGTAATCTTCTGATGCTTGCAGATCTGACCAAACAGGAGGTTGTCAAATCCGGTCAGGCAGCTACCCTGCACATAGGTATCACACCATCCACTGTATCGATGATGTCCGAATATCTGCTTTACTTTGCAAAAAAATATCCTCAAATTCATTTTGATGTACATGAAGGATCTACATTTACACTGAAAGATCAGCTGGAAAATGGAATGATCGATCTGACTACACTCCGCACACCAATTGTGTTAAATGGCTGTGAAACCAAGTCTCTTTCCCGGGAGAAGCTGCTTGTGATGGCAGTTCCTGATCACCCTCTGTTGCAGGGACATACATCCATCAGTTTGCGGGAACTTTCCGAACAACCCTTAATCCTCTCCCACCGCTACCGCAAATATATGCTTGCCGCATTTGAGGGTGCCGGACTGGTCTGTGATATTTATTTTGCCTGTGAGGATGCCCGCACTGCAATGACGATGGCAGAAAAGGGACTGGGAATTGCGATTCTTCCGGAGTCTATGCTGAAGCTCACTAATAAATTAAAAGCATATGATATTACTGGAGCTGATCTTACAACTGAAATTCTTCTTGCATGGAGGAAAGGCAGGATGCCGGCGGAATTACAGGATTTTCTGACATTATTTGAGGAGAAAATATAAAGTAAAAGAGCAGAGATACCTTCGAATGACTCTGCTCTTTACTTTATTTTATCATTTGGTAAGTATTTTTTAATAGGATAAATAGAATTACCAGCTGGATTTCTGCTCATCTATAACTTCCAAAGTCTCTAGATTTACCAGATAGAAATCAACCAGTTCTGTCTCATATCCACCATCCGGATATACCTTTTCCAGAACCAATTCTTCGAAAGTATTATTATTTTCATCTGTCTTAGAACCGTTATCATACAGACAGTAATTGACATTTACTGTTGTGCCATCCTTCTCTTCTGTTGTCTCAGAGAGGATCGCGTAATTTTCTCCCTTTGCATTTGCTGTGTAAGTGAAATTCATATCCGGAAGTGGATTCTGTTGCTGGATATATTGATACACAGCACGCATTTCGTCCTGAAGCGGTGAAGTATTCTGGGATTCCTGTGCCGGAGAATTTTCGGTAGAATCAGTGGTACTACTATCTTGTGTTTCCGAATCATTCGGGTCAGAATCCGGTACAGAGGATTTTGTTAAAGTGTCTGTATTCGGCAAAAACAAACCCGTTTTTTGCATATAAATCAGGTTATCAGTTCGGTACTGTGTAGAGATTCCGTAATCAGGCTGTACGGAAAGATAAATATAATGCTGATCTTGACCAGTTACGGTTTCCGTTCCTTCTACGCCAAAGCTCACAATTAAAAAGCTGTAACCAATCAGAGAAAGTAAGAAAAGAGTCAGTGCGGCATAAGAAACGGCAATTATTCGTCTGGCTGCTTTCCTATTAAGAAGACTTTTTTGCTTTTTATACAGACAGATCATGCCCCAGATCAGCAGGCAGGACAAGGTGACGGAAACGCAGATGACGGATATTTCAGCAAAATAATAGCGGATTGCATATCCTGCGCTTTTATTGATACCATACCATGCACCGTAGAAAAAGGTACTGTATGCCAGAACGATTGTAATCAGACAGGTACGCAGGATATGCTCTTTTCTTGTCGGAGTAAATTTTTTTAATGCAGAAATAAGTCTGTCCATTTCTTCTGCTTCAATCCAGGTGGTAAGTTCTGGTTCAGATGGATATTCACCGTTTGTGTCAGGAATTCCTGTATAACGGGTTAAAAACTGATTTTTTGTATCAGTATCTCCCACTTCTGCTGCCAGTAAGATCTGCATAAAATACAACTGTTTTAACTGGACTGGTGTGCATTTTCCAACAGAAATCTGTGTAATTGTCTGTGTAGCATGATCGTATTTTCCAAGCTGGATTTCAAGGCTTGCAATCAGGAGCAGCATGCGGTTATTCGTAGCAAGATCGCGGACAGATTGTATATGATACATATAAAGCGCGTACTCATAGTGTTCGTCCAGTGGCATTCTACTCGATATCTTTCTGCTCCATCCGGCTTCTACAAACTGGAGCCCGAAAGCAAGTTCGATAACGGCAAGAAGCTGGCAAAGGAAAGCCGTAAGTCCCCAGACATTGGTAGTGAGTTTCTGATAGGTCAGAAAAAAGATTGCAGCGGCAGCCAGGATAACGAACAACCATCTCAGCATGAACACGCGGCGGGCTTTCTTTTTTACGGTTGGATTCCATGGATATGTTTTTAATTCTGAATCTAGCACGGGCAAATCTCCCTTCCGTTGTCTAAATTATCGATTTTCAAAAATATAATCTTAGTATTTAAGCGCCTCCTTTATGACGAAATAAAAGGGGCGTTTAAATCACTTTTCATATTTACTATTTTACTTCTACCAGTTCGATCTGGAAGTTCAGTTCTTTTCCAGCCATCTCATGGTTGGCATCAAATGTGATGTTGGTTTCTGTCTTTTCGGTTACGGTTACCGGGAATGGCTGTCCATACTGGTTGGTCAGATATGCACGTGCACCGACTTCCAGATCTTCTGATCCAGGAAGCTGTGCGATTTCCAGCGTGAAAATGGCGCGTGGATCCGGCATGCCGTAAGCTTCTTCCGGCATCAGATGGATGTTGATGGTCTGTCCTACTTCCATTGTTGCAACGGCTTTATCGTAACCATGGATCATCTGTCCGGCTCCGCATACAAATTCCAATGGCTCTCCGCGGTCATAGGAAGAATCAAACTGGGTACCATCATCAAAGGTACCTCTGTAATGGGTACGGCAGGTCTTTCCGACATTCGGACCTTCAAAATCCGGCACATGTGCGCCACCACATCCGCTACATCCACTGCAGTGTCCGCCACAGGAATGTTCTTCTTCAGCAGAAGCTTCTTCTGTTGCTGTTTCTTCATGCTGTCCACAGCAGGAATGACCTTCTTCGTGGTGATGGTCACAATTTGTACCTGCAGATTCCAGTTCTCCTGCAAGATAGGCATTCACTGCCGCATCTACTTCTCCTGCTGCACCGGATATAACTTTGATACCGGCTTCTTTCAGCGCTTCTTGTGCACCTTCTCCGATACCGCCACAGATCAGAACATTTGCACTCTGCTCAGAAAGGAATCCTGCAAGCGCACTGTGTCCGGCGCCACCAGCATGAACAATCTGCATTGAAGTGATCTTTCCGTCTTCTACCTCATACATTTTAAAAGTTTCTGTCTTACCGAAGTGCTGGAAAATAGATCCGCCTTCGTATGTTACTGCTATTTTCATTTGTAAAATCCTCCTTGAGATACCTTTACTCAATAGTATAACATATGGATTGCGAAACGCATAGAAAAAGTATACAATAATGAAAGAAATAATGAGACAAAACGAAAGAAAAAGGGACTGGAAAATGAGTAGTATTTATTTGAGCAACGCAATATTTATGATGATAATACTGACGATCATCTTTTTAAGGATCCGGTATTATATTACATGGAGCCCGAGTAAAAAATATACGATGATCTTTATTGGCATGGTAGAGCTTTATGTGTTAATGGATGCATTGTTTATGAAAGAACTCTTAGGTAAGTCAGGAAACTTTTTGCAGTTTAAGCTGGTTGTGTTTTTCTTTTATCTGGTTTATGTAATCATGCCATATGTGTGGCATTTGTTTATGCAGAGTTATATGGGGATTAACCGTTCAAAGAAGCAAAGATTTGCGGAAATGATTCCGTTCATTCTCCTGGTTCTGATGGTGCTTCTCTCAGTTCCGACGGGAATTGTCTGGAGATTTTCACGGAACCGGACCTATATACGCGGTACATTTTTCGGAGTGTTTGCCGTACTCAATCTGTTTTATTACGTTTATACATTTGCACAGACATTCTTTATTTTATTCATGAACAATACAAAGGGTGTCAGATATCTCATAAAATCGGCACTGTTTTCAGCAGTCCCACTGATCGGAATTCTGGCAAATACCTATATCATTCCACTTTATGGGGCATATCCGTTCCAACCGTACTGCCTGGTAATCGGAGCACTGCTCTCCTACCTGTTCATGGTGGAGCACCAGCAAGATCAGATGGAGTTTGAACACCGGAAAAGACTGTCCAAAGCATTGGAACTGGAAAAAGAATCGACACGGAAAGCGAAAGTAGCCGGTGAGGTAAAGAATGCTTTCCTTGCAAATATGTCCCATGATATCCGTACCCCGATGAATGCGATCATTGGATTTTCTGATATCATTGCAGAACATCCGGATGATGAAGAAATTGTAAAAAATGCAATTTCCAAAATTCAGGCATCTGGTGAGATTCTTCTGAAGATCATCAATGATGTGTTGGATCTGTCTAAAATCGAAAGTGGAAAGGCAGAAATTGTGGAGATGGTAACTGACCTGAAGCAAATGGAAGAAAATCTGAAAATGATGCTCGAATACAGCATCCAAAAGGGAATGATTGATTTCAAAGTTGAGGATCAAATAGAAAATCCACTGGTATGGTGTGATGTGACAAAACTGCAGCAGGTTCTAGTAAATGTACTGAATAATGCAGTTAAATTTACCCCAGCGGGAGGAACGATCACATTTAGCTGCGTCCAGAGAATGATCGCACCTGGATTTGCCGAATACAAATTCACGATAAAGGATACCGGAATCGGTATGACTGAAGAATTTCAGAAACATGCGTTTGAGGCATTTGAAAGAGAGCGAACTTCTACCGAGAGCAAGACTGAAGGAACAGGGCTTGGACTTGCGATTGTGAAGAAACTGGTAGATCTGATGCATGGTGATGTGATAATCCAAAGTAATTCCGGTCAGGGAACCAAAATACAGATTTCACTTCCCCTTCGGATTGCAACGGAAAATCAGCTTCATCAATCAGATAAAGCAAAGGAATACAAAATAGGTCTTGACGGAATGCATGTACTTTTAGTGGAAGATAATGAATTAAATGCAGAAATTGCCATGGAAGTTTTGAAAAATAAAGGAATTCTTGTGAACTGGGTTCCGGATGGATGCGCCTGTGTGGAAGAAATTCAAGATAAGGAAGCAGGCACATATCAGTTTATCCTGATGGATGTACAGATGCCACGGATGAATGGATACGAAGCGACACAGAAAATCCGTCAGCTTGCAGATGTGAAGAAGGCACAGATTCCAATCATTGCCATGACTGCAAATGCATTTGAGGAAGACCGGAAACATGCGCTGGATGCCGGGATGGATGGGTTTATTATGAAACCGTTCCGGGTGGATGAGATGATGAAGGTGATCGGGGAAGTGATGGAATAAATGAATGGAAAGAGCAGGGAAAGAACTTTGGAAAGTTCATCCTCTGCTCTTTGTGTGTTTCATCAATCTACGCGGCTATGTTGTCCGCGTTTTTTGTAATCTTTATCAATCCGTTTTTTCCAACTAGAATCAAGCGCTGCATTGCACCGAACAGCAGATATGGCATCATTTAATACTTCATAATTCAATGCAGTTCCTTCGCAGTCACATTGATAATTGGCAGCTTTATCTGCGTCAATTCCAAAATGACTGGCTGTTTCAATCGCATCAATATTTGCGCCAAGAAAGAGAAATTCCCATCCATATTTTTCTTTTTGTCGTTCGATCATCTGCTTTACTTTTTCAATGCGATAAATGTGGCTTGCATTTTCCATTCCATCAGTCATGATGATAAAAACGGTATGCTCTGGTACATCTTCCGTGCGCGCATATTTGTGGACATTTCCAATGTGATGGATAGCACCGCCGATCGCATCCAGGAGAGCCGTACAGCCGTACACAGAATAATCGTCTTCTGTCATAGAGGGAATCTTCTGCACCTCTACTCTGTCATAAAGGACTTTACTGTTATTGTTAAAAAGCACGGTAGAAATCAGCGCCTGCCCTGCCTCTCTTTTCTGCTTTTCAATCATAGAATTGAAGCCGCCTATGGTGTCCTTTTCCAGTCCGCTCATGGATCCGCTGCGATCTAAAATAAATACAACTTCTGTCAGATTTTTTCTCATACTAAATTTCCTCCTAAGTAATGGTTTATTTTGCTTGTAACTATAGGATACTGCCATTTTCAGGGGAAATGGTCGCATGAAAAGCGACACTTTTTTATGGATCAGAAAATTTCTACAGAATCATATCAGGTGAACAACGCTATGTGCCAAATTGCCAAACTATTTTCTTCTTAGCCTCCAATCAGACTTTGATCAAAGGCAAAGAGTGCTTCATTGATTTCGTAAATACTATAATTTTGCTTCAAGATAAAATATTCAACGATTACGTCAAATTTGCTGGAATGAGACAGGGCAAATCCTGCTTTCATCAGCATATCCTGAATTTCCGGAAGCGGAAGCTCAAGTGCCAGCGCAAATGCAAGAACGGTCGGTTTGGATGGTTTGTAGTACTTGTCATTTTTAATCTTGGAAAATAATTTCCGGTCAATATTGGCTTTCTTATAACACTGAGAATCGGTCATTCCACTTTCATCAATCTTCCGAAGCAGCATTTCAGAAAAGCTTTCATCCATTTGCTGCAAGGCATCTTCCAAAGTTGCAGCCTTACTTAACGGTACAGTTGATGGCTCTGGTAAAGATATGCTTTCACAGAGATCCATTTCCTGGAACTGCTTCTGGCGCCTCATTGCTTCGGATGTTTTGTTAATGTGTGTTTCTACATAATGATCATCGATATAAGATGCAATATCAGAAAACAGTTTGCTGCTGATCCGATAGGCTGCTTTATCAAAAATGACGATGTATACCGTCATATCATTTTCCATAAGAAATGCGCTGATTGCATCGATTGCAACCTTCAGCGCCTGAGCTTTCGGATAGCCGTAAATTCCGGAAGAAATCAGTGGAAATGCTATGGTTTCACAATGTTTTTCTTTTGCAAGTGCTAAGGAATTTTCATAGCAGGAAGTAAGCAGCTCCCGCTCATGAAACTGTCCGCCTCTCCATATAGGACCTACTGCGTGAATGACATAATTGCAAGGCAGATCATAGGCGTTTGTAATCTTTGCATCTCCGGTCTGACAGCCGCTCAAAGTGCGACATTCCGCTAAAAGCTTGGGCCCTGCTGCACGGTGAATGCAGCCATCCACTCCACCGCCGCCGAGCAGGGAAGAATTCGCGGCATTGACGATGGCGTCTACGGGCATTTTGGTGATATCATTTCTGACGATTTGTAATGGCATGGGTTGGTGTGCTCCTTTAGGTTAGTGTTTGATGATTTTACTTTTATAGTAATGATAAGCAGGTGCCTTTTTTAATTTTTCAAAACATATACAGTGCTTTTATATGCACCTTGTCGTTCCAAAATTCCCATATTGACCAGTTCTCCAAGAATTCTTCTTGCTCGACGTTGCTTTACTCCAAGTAATTCTTCTACTTGCCGAGATTTAATCGATCCTGTCTCTTTCGCAAATTGAATAATTGAATTTTGCTGTGCCGACAAACTATTTACCAGCGTTTTACCGGCATTTATCGGCATTTTATCGGCATTTATCGGCATTTTATCGGCATTTATCGGCATTTTATCGGCATTATTACTTTCAATTACTTTACTGCTTCCAGCTTCTATTCCATAATCAAACGAATATGCATCATCCAATGGAACAATAATCCGGAATACATCGTCTTCCACAAACAAAGGATCTTTCCCTGAATAATATTTGCTGTATTTGAATAATTTTCTTACTCCAGATCCAAGCTGGTCAGCATAACCGATATTCCTGAAAAAGGATGCTATAAGCGGATTCTTTGGATTTGGTTCCAGATTATCTACTGTGATAAAGCCTTCCTTTGTTGCACGATTCGCATTTTCCACATACATTCGATCTTTCTCAATCACAAACTTTGCTGTATAACTGCTTGTAAACTCCCGGTGCATCAACGTATTACTGATCATTTCTCTGACAATTGTATTCCGGAGACTTTTGTTTACTGTATCTTCAAGGAAGAACTTGTCTGGCAAGTTTTTTCTTCCAAAATCAAGGAGCTGGCTATAACTTTCAATTAGGTTTGTCTTAATAATTTCCCGATCATCGTAACGATCTACATTGACTTTCCGTACAAGAGCGTCTGTCACATACGTTGGTGCAACATTTAAAATTACATCGTCTTTTCCTAGTAGCATAATTGCTGCTAAATTGAATCCTTCTTCTCCGGTAACGATATCTCTACCGTATAATCCTGCACTTTTCAAAAGTTCCTGATCATCCATAGTTGTCCAGGGATGCTGACCACCTGCATGATTCTGTGCCATAATACGAATCTTTGGCAGCAGATCTAATCTCAAATCTTCCATTTTTGCATAAGGATAGATTTTCTTTTCTGTAAAAATATTCTGCTTACGAATATACATCTGTGCAATTGCACTGGTAGATGTTATTTTTACATCCGCATCATCCACACGGTCATAGATGACTTTTTTGAAGCTGTGAACCTCTGCACTAGGCGGAATATGAACATGAATGATCGTATGACTTTCATCATATTTTATAATTTCCGGTACCAAATATATCGTTGGTGAGAACAATGTAGGATTACTAATAACCTTAATAAAGTTTTTTACCATATCAGGAGCTGCTTTTTCTGGTATTCCTACTACAGTCCCATCATCTAATATTCCCATGAAAAGGTCTCCGCCAAATCTGTTCAGAAATGAGCAAACTGTCTCATAGGTATCATTTTCAATTCCATTTCCACAGCGTTTAAATTCAACCGCTACAGTTTCACCAATTGTAAGAATGGATTGTACTTCTTTTATTTCCATTTGGTCACCTCATTCTATAATTAATGCTTAAATTTCATCTACTGATCTAAAACATATTGTTGTACTATTATCAAGTATTTTTGAAAACTAATCAAGTATATTTTTATACATATCAGGACTACATACAATATTTTCTATACGCATCCATAATTTCATTTTGGATTTTGTCCCGGAAACTTTTAGGCCCAATAATTTCACATTGATTGATGTGAGTCATTACCCATGAATGTATAACGGATGGTATTGTATTAATTTTTACTGTAATATTTTCTTTATCCTTTTTTAATACGGTTGCATTTTTCCCGAAGGTTTCAGCAATTTCCTGCCATAATTCGAAAGCACATTCTATTTCATAGGATGCTTTTGATTCATCTTTTTGAAAAATCTTTTTTTCGGCATACTGACTAGGATTTAAACCGCCGAAGATCATGTCAATTCCTCTTTCCAGTATTGTGATATCCTTCAAATGATCAATTCGAAAATGTTCTAATTCTTCGGAATATTCCCTCTTTCCAAGAATATAGTAATTCCCTTCGACCCAAATAGTAACGTATGGACTAATGATAATATTGCCATTTGCGATTTCTTCTAATTCTTGATTAACGCCGTATTCCAGCAGTTTTGCACTTACTTTACATCCTTGATTGATTGCTACATTTAACGCATCGATGTTATAAAACAGCTGTTTGCTTAGAATCTTCTTCTCTGATTTTACGAAAACAGTTTTTTGTAGCATTCTGCTTTGAAAAATACTTTGTGATTCAAGGAGCTTTTTTATAATTATTTTGCCGGAAGATTCTTTTATCATATCAGAAGCAGCAACTGCATCACATAAAAGCCTTATTTCTGAAAGCTCAAATTCACGGTCGATTAGAAAATATCCTTCCCGGTTATCCTGATATCCGGCGATTTCAATTCCCATACTGCGTAATGCTTCTATATTTCGATAGATTGCTCTTCGTTCCATGTCAACATCGTAAATCGATTTTAATTTTTCGCGAATTTTTTCGGCTGACAGAATATGGGATTCATCGGTATACTTTTTCAGAATCTCATATAAACATAAAATGGTTGCTTTTGGTGCTATCATACTTCTACACTCCGATTGCCTTTTCTATATTATAACTTTTTTCTCTGTTCAAAACAACTAATAGCTGTGCTATTTTTGGTACAGCCATTGGAATATAAAAGGTATTTCGAATTTGTTATACTGACCACATCTAAAAAATAAATTGGAGGTCGCTTATGAAATTATCAGTTATTCAAAATGCATTTGAAAATGTAAAAAAATTCAGCCAGGAAAAACTTGTAGAAAAATATCCAAATGGAGTGCCGGAAGCTATCCAGAAACGTTATTTACAAGAACTTACGTTTTTAGAAAACTCAGACTGTATCGATGATTTTGAGATTTTCCGCTGCCTGTCAGAAGAGGCAAAAAAGAGTAATACGCTTATGAATATGCGTGGAACTGTTTCGGGTTCAATTTTGTGTTATCTTCTCGGAAATCATTCGTTTAATCCTCTTTCAACGCACTATTATTGTACGGAATGTGGATATTATGAAAAAGTAAATACACATTTATTTGGAATTGATCTTCCCTCCAGAAAATGTCCTTGTTGTAATACAAAAATGTGGGCAGACGGATACAACCTGTCTCTGGAAACCGTCTGGGGAATAGATGGTAAAAAATCTATTTCATTTGAATATAACGTAAATTCTGAATTCCTGGCATTTGCACGAAGAGTTTTAGAGAAAATATATCCAGATCAGGAAGTCGTGCGATGGGGAATGTTTCAGTTTAATTCAACACAGTTTGATGAAAGAATGATTGGTGTTGATTTGGTTGGTTATGCTGTCTTGCCTTCCGGAAATACAATTCAGGATTATACAGATTTGATTTCTTATCTGGAAAACGGAGATATTTGTATTACTGGAGGGATTTTGGAATTGCAGGAACATGCAATCAAACCTGTTCGATTATTAACTGTAGAAATTTTGGATGAATTAACTGAGTTACAGAGACAAACTGGCATTTACGCGAATGAAATTGGGAATAAAGAATTAAGAGAGATTACGTGGAGCAATATATGCAACACAGCAGCTCCGAGTAGAGATTTGCAAATGCTCTTTCAGAAAGTAAAACCGAAAACGTATCGGGATATGGTGGCTTTAGAATCAGGTGTTCACAGCACTTTTTGCTGGCAAAATGGGCAACAGGGTTATTTTGATATTGATAAATTTATTGAAATAACCTTAACAAATGACTTTAAACTGTATCCATGTTTTACGCAGGAAGATTTTTTTGATTATATGATTGAAAGTGGAATTGAACGTGTTAAAGCCTATGAAGCTTTTGAGTGTATTCGAAAAGGATATGCGGTGTCTGCGAAGCATAATGACGAATGGAAGCATTTGGAGATTTCTGAAGGAATAAAGAATGTTGCGAAAAATTACCGGTATGTATTTCCACGGGCGCATTGCATTGGATATGTTCTGGGGTATGCGAAACTGGCATATTATGCGAAAGTTGATGGGAAGGTGTTTAGTAGGGTTGTTTTTGGGAAGAAATAATAGATTGGAAATATCCTCTTGTTTTTCTTCAATTGAAGATCATGGAGGATATTTCCAGTTTAGTAAAGGGGCTATTCGTGGATTTAAATTTTCTTGATCTTTTAATCAAAAATAACTCTTCTCTCACGTCAAAAAAGGAATGAAAGCTACCAAAACAGTAACTTCCATTCCTTTTTCAATTATCTCACACCAAAATCAGCTCATCTCTCCGGCTTATCTTTTCCCTGTTTTTCTTGAATAATCTTCTTATTGATTACAAGAATTACTGAAAAAGCAAAAGACTTTAAATATCATTCGTCAAAATTTCACTGCTCTGCTTAGTGAACAAAGTTCACAGATTTACCCTTCTCAATGAGATAATGTACAACTATAAAATGTTTTTCTTTAGTCGACTGAATATGTAAGAAGAACACTGACTGCAAAATCAGTGTCCTTCTTTCTTCCTTTACATATATTTCATAATAGTCGGCAATAATACATTCATATCTATTGGTTTTGCAACATGATCATTCATGCCACTTGCAAAAGCCATCTTCTTATCTTCTTCAAACGCATTTGCTGTCATTGCAATAATTGGAATCTGCGATTTGTTACCGTCTTTCAGTTCTCGAATTCTCCTGGATGCTTCATATCCGTTCATAATCGGCATCTGAATATCCATCAGAATCAGACTGTAGTAATTTTGCTTTGCTTTGTTAAACATATCAATACATGCAACGCCGTTCTCCGCTCTTTCTATCATGATTCCCTCTTCCGTCAAAAGTTCCGTTGCAATTTCTGCGTTCAAGTCATTATCTTCTACCAGAAGAACCCTTTTTCCTTCCAGTTTTTTGATATTCAACTGACCGTCTGCATGTTTCGGATTCCTTTCTTCCTCATTTGCTATTTTTAATGGAAGCGTGATTGTAAAAGTAGAACCTGCTCCCGGTTTGCTCTGAACTGTGATTTTGCCATTCATTAAATCCACCAGTTTCTTCACGATTCCCATGCCAAGTCCGCTACCTTCTATTCCGCTGTCTGACGAAGATCGTTCCTGTGAAAATGATTCAAAAATATGTTTTTGGAATTCTTCTGACATTCCGATTCCGTTGTCTGCTATGATAAGCTCTAATACACTCCAACCTTCTTTTTCGCCGGGATATTGGTTCAATGTACAGCTTATGTTACCGCCTTCACCCGTGTATTTCACAGCATTACTCAAAATGTTAATCGTAATTTCAGATGATCTTGCATCATCCATATACAGGTATGGATATCGAATGTTCTTATTGACTTTCAGTGTTTGATGTTTTTCTTCTATCGGTTTCCTAAACATATCAATACATAAATCAAAGTTTTTAGAAACATCTGTTATTGTCTCATCCAGCGTTGCTTGGTCGTTTTCGATTCGTGCTAATTCAAGAATGTTATCAATCAAATGCAGCATTTTCTTTCCGCACAATAATATTTTTTCAAAGTAATCCTCTAATATAGTTGGCTCCTTTAAATGTTTCTCTCCCAATTCTGCATATCCAATGATTGCATTCATAGGGGTACGAATATCATGAGACATATTAAACAGAAATGTTGATTTTGCTTTATTAGCTGAATCGGCCAGTCTTGCAGCTTCCTGCAACAGTTTTTGCTGTTTCTGCTCATTTTCTTTTTGCTTCTTATATACAGAATATCCACAGGTACATAATATTAACAAAATACACGCTGTAATGCATCCCAGTACAATACTTAACTTATTCGTCTTCTCAACCATTCCATACGCTTTCTGCATATCCATTTCTATGCAGAAAGCACCTATCACTTCATTAGATTCATCTTCCGCTGTCACAGGATAACAGGCTGTAAAAATAGGTCCCCATGTTGTATCAACAATATCCTGAGAATATACTGTTTTTCCAGAAAGTGCTTTTTCTATATAAGGAACCATCTCCTTTTCAATCGGATCTCCTGGATGTCTGACGTCACCAGCCGATGGATCCAGTCCGTCTACAACGTAAATCAATCTACCGTCTTCATTTCTGGTTGCTGTGTAAATATATCTCGTAGAATTCAGCGTTCTGATTTCATTCATATATGTCGACATATTCTTGAATAGTTCTGTATTCTCATCAGCTTTACTTTTTATTTCATTAAAATCTTTTCGTCCCAGTCTGTGATTTACCAGCTTATGAACCGCATCTGCACTGGAAATATCTCGTTCAATTTCTGCTTTTTAGAGCAGTTTGGGTATATGCTTGTTGTAAAATAAAAGTATATGCAACAACAAACAAAATCACCATTGCCAGAAGGAATACCAACCGTCCCTCAAAAATTTTCCAATGATTTACCGGATTTTGATCTTTTCTTTTTTGTTTTATATAGTTATTTTTCATCATCGTATTTCACATGCCTTTTCCCTAATTTTAGTTTAATACAAAAACGCCTCAACTCTTCACGTATTTTGCAAACATGGGTTACATTTCCAGACTCATCCCTTCTTTTTATAGTAAAAAGCATCCTGTGCCAACTGCCATCACACATACGGTATTCTGTGGGTTTCTGTCATAACAAAACCCTCTCTATGTTTCCTAGCTGCTTTTCCCATGCATCCAGGAAGGCAATTACAGCCAGTTTTCCAGAACATCATTCAGCTTATTCATATCCAGCGGTTTCGCGATATGTCCATTCATGCCTGTATTTTTGGCCAACTGTACATCTTCTGCAAAAGCATTGGCAGTCATGGCAACAATAGGCAGTTTTCCTTTTTCACCCGGAAGGCTCCTGATTGCTGCAGTTGCCTCATAACCATTCATGACAGGCATTTGGATATCCATAAAAACAAGATCATACAATCCTTCCGGAGAAGCTTCTACTTTTTCAACTGCGCTTTTTCCATTTTCTGCCGTTTCCACTTTTGCACCTGTCATCTGCAGAATTTCACCAGCAATTTCTCTGTTCAACTCATTATCCTCAACCAGCAGAATCCTTTTTCCCGTGTAGTCTGATTCTGACAGCTTCTCCAGATAATTTCTTGCTGTTTTTTCTTTTCTTCCTGAAGTAAACTGCCGTAATGTTGCCGTCAGCCGGGAACGGAACAGCGGTTTTGCAATAAAAGCATCTACACCTGCAGCCTTTGCTTCTTCTTCAATTTCGCTGAATTCATAGGATGTCAGTACAATGATGGTAATCTCTTTCCCGATCCGTTTCCGGATCTGTCTGGCAGTCTCTATACCATCCATATTCGGCATCTTCCAGTCTAAAATAACAGCAAAGTAATCATCTTTCAACTCATGCCGTGCATAACAGCGCTCAACCGCTTCCCTGCCGGAGAGAACCCATTCACCCATAATACCTATTTCCTTCAGTGTGGCAACTGTACTTTCACAGCATGTCTTATCATCATCCACT
This sequence comes from Coprococcus sp. RTP21204st1_G4_RTP21204_210225, assembly GCF_040915385.1. Classification (NCBI taxonomy): domain Bacteria; kingdom Bacillati; phylum Bacillota; class Clostridia; order Lachnospirales; family Lachnospiraceae; genus Coprococcus; species Coprococcus sp. RTP21204st1_G4_RTP21204_210225. The sequence continues at coordinate 22,069 of NZ_JBCPDP010000026.1, forward strand.
ACCAGAACCGGCAGATTCATCAGATTTTTGTCCTGTTCTTTTTCTTTTTCCTGAAGCTCCAGATAAATTGTTACTGTGATTTTAGTTCCCTTGTGCAAGGTACTGTCCACTTTAATAGTGCCATTCATCAGGTTCACAATATTTCTGCTGATTGCCATTCCAAGACCGGTTCCCTGGACTCTGGTTGTCCGTTGGTCATCCGCGCGGCTGAAAGGATCAAACATGATTTTCTGGAATTCCGGTGACATACCGATTCCATTATCCTCAATCGTAAATTCATAGCATCCAAGTTCTGAAAATCCATTTGGCTTTTCCTCTATGGAAAAAATAATATTCCCGCCATCCGGTGTATACTTGATCGCATTACTCATCAGATTCACAAATACCTGCTGAATCCTCAAGCTGTCACCACAGACAGCCTCATGTTCAATATGATTAATGTGTATATCAAAATTATGTTTATGTTCATCAAGCACCGGTTTCGTAAGTGTAATAAGATTATCTACCAGCTCTGACAGATTGAAATCTTCCTGTGCCAGTGTCATTTTTCCACTTTCAATACGTGCCATATCCAATACTTCATTGATCAGCCCCAGCAGATGGCGGCTTGATTCTGTGATCTTGCCGAGGCATTCAATGACTCTGTCCTGGCTCTCAATATTTGCTCCTGCGATTGCCGTCAGACCCACAATCGCATTCATTGGTGTCCGGATATCATGGGACATATTGGAAAGGAATTCCGTTTTCGCACGATTTGCATTTTCTGCGGATCGGTAAGCTTCTTTCAGTGCCTGACGGGATTCAATCTCTGCTTTCTTTTCCTGTGTCACATCCATGGATGCCAGCAATACCTTTTCCAGCTTTCCATTCTTCCATTCCAAGGGAATATAAGAAGCGATTTTATAAGTCTTTTCATCCAGGCTGCAATACTCAAACTTATAAATAGCATTTTCACTTTTCAGTTTTTTCCGAATATTATCCGGGGCTATCAGGATATCTATAGCTTCCAATGGTTCCAGTGTCTTATATTTTTCAAGAACCTGCATCTGAAAATCATGATAAAATCCCAGAGGTTTATATATCATCTGGCCATTCAGATTGTAGAATTCATATCTGTCATTTTCCAGATCACAGACAACAAAGCGGTCAACCAGACGCACAATACTCTGAATCAGCTGCTCCATGGAAGCATTATCCGCTGCCATCTGCAGATGCCGTGCGCTCTCTACCTTTGCCTCTGTGATATCACGCAGAAAGATCATGGCATATTCTGAATCCTCTATTTCGCCACGTATGACCACATTGCGGACCCATCGTTCTTCTCCATTCAGTCAGATTGATACGGCACTCTAAAGCCAATTCGGTTTCCAGACCCTTCAATCTTTTTGCAATATAACCACGGTCGTAAAAAGAGGATACCGCCTTCTTATCTGTCTCCACAACATAGGAATCCACAAAATGCCGGATCAATTCATCCCACGTATGACTCTGTTCAAAGACGGTCATCAGGGACGGTTCAACCTTAAAGGTATCAAAAGTATTCGCTTCCAGATTCACATAATACTCGCACAAATCTGCTTTCGTAAAAGCCCGGTGGAAAGCAGCAGATTTTTGTGCCTGCATGATTTCTTTTTTCTCCCCATCAATGTTAATAAAAATCCCGGCAATCCTGCTGGCAGAACCATCCAGACGGCGTATTACTTCTGCCGATGCCCGAAACCACTGGTATTGATTATCCTTCATTCTCATACGATACTCTACCTGGTATTTTATCTGGTTCGTCTTATCCTTAATTGCCGCCTGAAGCTGCACCATTACTCTTTCTTTATCCTGTGGATGCAGAAGATCTGACCAGGATTCCAGTTTATTCGGAAAGTCCAGAGTGTCATGATAGCCAAGCATTTTTCGGAATTCATGACTCCAGTTTGCATTCACAATCTCACTGTTTTCGTCACAGTCAAAATACCAGAAGCCAGAACAGATAGCCTCATTGAGCAGTGCCAAATTTACATGATCCCAGTTGACCTGTACGGACATAACCCAGATCTGTCTGCCCGCCTCATCTGTCGCATCCTCTTTACAAAGCCGTACATTTTTCACTGTACCGTCTGCTGCAAGGATCTGTGCTTCCCCTGTTCCGTGAAGCTGCAAAAAACGGTCTCGCTCCAGAATATCTTCCTCGTCATAAAAGAAGTTTCTCAATGAGCCTTTTGTCTGTTCCATGAAAGTATCGAATGTATATCCTGTACTATGCAACAGCAGATTATCCACAGACAAAATAGACAGGTTTTGGTCATAAGATCCTGTCATTATACCTACCCCGCCATTACTTTCCAGTGTTTTCTGTACGGCCTGTGACATGGCCTGTGTCTGCCCCGTTACAGTCTCACCTAAGGAATATATTTTGTCTTCATAATTTTTCATTTTATAAAAATCCTTTCTCCGTCTTATGCCTTCTTCATCTTGCTTTTATCTGTATACAGAAAACCTGTCCCTGCTAGTTTTGTTACCCATTTTTGCATGCAAAAAGGACACTTGACAAAATCTGCCAGTGTCCCTACTATATTTTTCTAAAATGACACATCTATATAGTATAAAAGGTATCGGAATCTCTTCTGTTCAAACATCTTTTCCATATATATGATGATATGGAAACGGTGGCAACCGGCTGACATGGTCAATCTTTCTGACTTTAGTCCCTTCTGGCTTTGCGCTCCTGCCTTTCAACAGGTTTGCCTTTAAAATAATCTCTTTTTTTAGAAATAAAAATACCATAAAAATTTTTACACGTCAATAATGTTGGATAGAAAATCTGTGTATTTTGCGTATGCCAGCCTGCATTGTCAGTTATCGATCGGCTCGCCAAACCGCTATCTTCTAATTTGCTGTCTTATTCAGCAGAAATACCTGTCAGTTTTACATTTACGTTATAATATCCTACAGAACGTGAAAAATAGGTATACGGATTTAAGAAGTTGCAACCACTACACACAATATTCACATAAAATTCTCTTTATGTTTTCAATTTTTATAGGCTTTGCCAAGTGAGCATTCATTCCTGCTGCCAGACACTTTTCTTTATCTTCTCTGAATGCATTTGCTGTCATGGCAATAATCGGGATCGTCTCAGCATCTGGATGTTTCAGTGACCGGATTGTTTTTGTCGCAGTAATCCCATCCATTACAGGCATCATGATATCCATCAGAATTGCGTCAAAATAACCTTCCGGTTTCTCCTGGAACATTCTGACCGCCTGCAGTCCATCTTCTGCAACTGTCAGATTTGCACCTTCATCAGACAACAGCGTTTGATTCCGGTATCCCCGGCTTCTCTCCGGTTCTATCTCTCAAAAATTCTGTCAACTCATTACTAACCTCATACAGACGGTCAAAGGAAAGATTCTGACACACCCCTTTCAATGTGTGCGCACTGCTTCGCTGTGAAGGCGTCCCAAAACAGCCTCATAGTTTCCTACGATAGCTTTATAGCACTCCTGCATTGCATTGTCATCTTTTAGCCCTCCTGTCAATTGTATTCCACTAATTCATGAACCCTGCTAATCATTATGAACATACCTTAAAATCGTTTTTATAACTTCCTCAATCACAATCGGCTTTGACAAATGTGCATTCATTCCTGCTTCCATACACTTTTCAGCATCTTCCCTAAACGCATTTGCAGTCATAGCAATGATAGGGATTGTTTTTGCATCCTGCCGTTCCAGGGATCTTATTGTTTTTGTGGCAGTAAGCCCATCCATCACCGGCATCATGACATCCATTAAAATAACATCGTATGTTCCTGATTCGCAGGCTTCAAAGTGCTGAACAGCTTCTAACCCATTTTTCACTGTTTCTACTTCAGCCCCATTTTCCATCAGCATAAATTCTGCTATTTCCGCATTCAGCTCATTATCTTCAGCCAATAATATCCGGACACCTGATAGATCTGCATTGAAATCTTCTTTTTCTTCCGGTCGTGCATTCGTATCAATTTCAAATGGAAGTACTACAGTAAAACAGCTCCCTTCACCCAGCTTACTTTCAACTGTTATGGTTCCGCCCATCTTTTCTACAAGTTGTTTCACAATGGGCATTCCCAGACCTGTCCCATTATAATCAGAACGTGGGGAATTATCTGCCTGTACAAATGGAGTAAACAATTCATTTTTTATAAATTCTTCTGACATTCCAATTCCATTATCTTTTATTTTAAATTCACATGTCATGTGATCTTCTGATCTTTCAATCGTTCTCATACTCATGTAAATAGAACCATTCACCTTATTGTACTTCATACTGTTTGTAAACAGATTCATCAATACTTTTTTCAGATGAACTGCATTGCTCCAAACATATATACCACTGTAATCATCATGTTCTCCTATAACATGAAGTCCTTTTTCTTCTGCCTGAAAAGATAGTGACTCCGTGATTTCCTGACATACCTGATCCAGATTGATGGATTCATCACTAAAAACCACGGTATCCGATTCTAACTTTGCCATATCCAAAACATCATTTACCAATGATAATAGCAGTTTCGAAGATTCATTTATTTTATTCAGGCAATTTTTTGCCCGCTCACCATCATTTCCGCTTTTTTCAAGAATTGTAAGCATGCCCATAATGCCATTGATTGGTGTCCTGATGTCATGAGACATGTTATTTAAAAAGGAAGTCTTAGCCTTATTGGCACTCTGTGCTTCTACAAGTGCATTTTGTAATTCCTGCCGTTTTTCTTCAAGCTCCTGATTCAGCTTCAATGCCTGCTCAGCAGACTTCTTGGATTTTTCTTCCGCACGTTTTGATTTTTTCAAAGAATCAAGAATTATACACAGAACAACGAAAAAAGAAATTCCAGCGATAAGTGAAACTGTCAGTAAATTGTCCTGAATAAAATCCTTCGCTGTAACTTTTCGTGAGGAAGCATTATACGAAACTACTGCACCTGAAAATTGAGTTGTAGGCATAGATGTCAGTGTTTTATTCAGAATGGACAAAAGAACCGGTTCTCCCTGCTGAATAGCAAATGGAACATCAGCTTCTTTTGTCAGGAAAACACTATGAAGCTTATTATTTTTCAAATAGTCTGAAACAGTACCTGAATTGCTTACAATACAATCCGTCTCCCCTTTTTGCATTGCTTTTATTGCTGCATCTGATGTCTCATATTCCACAACCTTCCATTGCGGATAATTGTATGAAAGATATGCTTTCAATGCAAAATCATCTTTTTCAACGGCAACTGTATTCTCTTTATTTTCATCAAAAGAATCCTTTGCCGTAATTGCTGCCATATTGAGAGTCAATAGCGTATCCGACAAAGCAAATCCATTTGTTTCTGCAAAGTATGGATTCTGGTTTGTATGAAAAATCAGGTCTATTTTTCCATCCTGCAATGCCTGAAGCAGTTCACTTCTTGTCTCATATCCATTTAATTTAAATTCCAGAGTCTGACCTTGCAGACAATTTTCTGCAAGATCCACATAATCTGTAATAACACCTGTCAATTTGCCTGTTGATGGATCTACACTGCTGATACCTCCATCCTGATTCAGATATCCTATCCGGATTGCTCCATGCTGCCCGATCCACTCCCTTTCTTCTTTTGAAAGAAAGGAGCTGCTCTGTGCAGAAAGATAACGCCTGTAGAGATCATCTGTGTAAAATGGGTTGTCATCCTTGATTCTGCGCATAGCACTATCCAGTGCTTCTTTGATATCCGGACGTTTGGGATTTATAGCGAAATAGATTTCTGTCTCTCCAATACTTGTAATCGGCGAAATCTCCGATTCTTCCCAACGGGGTTCTTCTACCGAAACGAAGCAGTCAATTTCATGTTTCGACAGTTTGTCCATAACTTCTGCGGTATTAGAAACATTGACATGCTGCGTATGCAGACCATACTTTAACTCCCATTCGTTAAGCACATCCTCCGTTATATTATCTTTAAACACACCAATATTTTTTCCCTCAAAAGAATCCAAATTTCCTGCTGTAAGATCCATATTGGATGCATCCGTATAGATGTAATATTTCTCTTCCCCCATAGGCATATCGGAAAAAAGCATATTTTCAGCACGTTCGTCTGTATAGGAAATGCCACCAAGAATATCAATCTCTCCATTTTCCAACTGTGTAAAGCAGTTTTTCCAATCACTTGTTATGTATTTATATGTCCATCCTGCATAACCTGCAATATCTTGAAGATACTCATAACCATATCCACTTCTTTCCCCCTTTTCATTGACGGTATTATAAGTTTCTTCAAAAGATCCTACCCGGATAACATTGTCAGAGTTTTCTTTGGCAAATGTAGGAACGGATAAAACAATAAAACATATAATTGTGCAAAATATAATGTAACAAAATTTGAAATTCATTATATTCTGTACTAATTTGCACTTCTTCATCTTTCTCCCACCCTCCAGGCTACAGTCGCTTGCTTGCTTGCTTCCAGATTTTAGTTTTACATTCATTAATGTTCAATACCCCCACAACATTTTTATAAATATCTTTGCGACAGCTTCTGCTGTCCATCATTAACCATTGTAATTATTGCACCTTCATCTTCTAAAAGTATTTCTGCAACCTCGGCATTCAACTTATTATCCTCTACTAACATGAGATTTAAACCGTGAATGCTATTCTCTTTATCCGCCTCTTCTTTCTTAGATTTTTCTGGTGCAGCTCCCATCTCAAAAGGCAATTCAACTACAAAAGTGGATCCCTTTCCCACTTCGCTGGTAACAGAAATCGTGCCTCCCATTTTATTCACCAATCAAGAGAGATATCCGACAATTCCTATATATCCATCTTTCTTTAAAGTAGACCATAAGGTATGCAGTTTCAGATCATACATCTGCCTTTTATTTTCCACCTTTGCCATTAACTGCAATGAGATTTCTGTATTCTGTATTGATGTCTGGTCCAGTAACGCTCTGATATGTTGAATATCTTCACTGCTTACTTCGAACAGTTTGAATATATCAAACTTCGGATCATCTCTCTGACACAGTATCTGCCGGTTTCCGTTAATTATAATCACCCAACCTGAAATTGCATTATACTCAATGGAAATTTTGCCACTGTCCATTTTAAAAAACTCTATCTTTTCCTGCATGAGTTTAATGACATGCTGCGAATAATTTTTACAGGGTAAAGACTTTTCCTTTAGTATTTCGTCAGAGAGCCTCTGTGCTTCATAATACTGTTTATTATCATTCGTTTCATTCGTATACATCTTGGAAAACTGAAGGCTTAGTTCTTTCAGGCACTTAAGAAGAACCGGATTGAACTGCCCACATTGCCCGTCCAGAATCATCTTGATCGCGGTATCATGCTCAAATGCTTTCTTATAACATCGTTCACTGGTAAGAGCATCATAAACATCCACAATAGACACCACCTGTGCAGAAATTGGTATTTCTTCACCTTTCAGACCATCCGGGTAACCCTTTCCATCCCATCTTTCATGATGCCATCTGCAGATTTCCCATGCGGTATGTACCAGTGGATGATCTTGTAAAAAATGCATATCCCAGATCATGGATGCTCCAATCTCACTATGAGTTTTCATAATTTTAAATTCTTCATCGGTCAGTCTTCCGGGTTTATTCAGTATTTCTTCCGGAATGCGTATTTTACCAATATCATGAAGCGAAGAAGCGGTTGTGATTATAGCCATATCGGTCTCCGTCAGATGATAAGCATCCGTTGTTTTTAACAGTTGTCTCAGCATCATTTTCGTCGCAGTACGGATATGTAAAATATGTTCGCTGCTCTCACTGTTGCGTGACCCTAATACATTGCTCAGAATCCTGAGCATAATATCATTGTTTTCTTCTTTTTCATAAACCTGATCAACAACCACATTGATCAGACGCTTTTGGTTCGCATAAAGTTCTAGGGTATTCTGGACTCTTTTCTTTACAATAACAGAATCAAAAGGTCGTGTAATATAATCTGTAATTCCCATTTCATATGCTTTACGCATAACATCAACAGATTCTTCAGCAGAGATCATAATAACTGGAATTTCATCAATACACTGGCTTCTTTTCATTATTTCCAAGACTTCAAAACCATTCATCTGTGGCATATTGATATCTAAAAGCATCAGATCAATTCCAATATTTTCTCCTATCATCTGGATTACCTGATTTCCATTTTCAGCTTCCAGATAATCATAGGTTTCTCCAAGAAATTCTTTCAATATATCCCTGTTAAACTTTGCATCATCGGCAATCAGTATTTTTTGTCTTTTGTTCATATTTTCTATTTCCTTTATTCTTGTGGTCTTTATAAATCCTATAAATTAAAAAAGGCACTCCCTATCGATAGTTTTTTAATCACTTTCCTTAAGAATGCTAATTATATTTCTTGCATAACTGTTTATCTTTATACATATTAGCATCTGCATCATCCAATAACATCTGCATTGTACACGACATATTATCGGAGGATAATGCCCATCCGCATGCATAGTCGATTGGTATTTGATTTTCATAACTATTTAATCTATCTTTTTCTCTGTACAAACCTTTTAATATTTCCTTAATTTCCGTCTCATTTGTATGATAAATGACTGCTATAAACTCATCTCCGCCATATCTTCCAACAAAATCCTTTTCTGGAATAACACTTCGCAAAAACTTTGAGAAATTCATTATTAACTTATCTCCTGCGGAATGTCCCATTGTATCATTTACAGTTTTTAGATTATTTAAATCAAACATTATGCATGCTGTAGAACCTGTAATTATATCTTTTTTATTAAGAAGCTCATTACAGGCATTTTTATTTGGCAGCCCAGTAGGGGCATCTACGAATGCTTTCTGTTCCAGCAATCTGTTTTGCATTGCCATCTGCATTGCCTTTAGAGTCTGCATAATAACCAATATCACCAGAATCAACATATCAAGTGCCGACAAAAGCTCTATAGTACGAATCTTTATAGCGATCTTTTCTGAATAGCTTTCTGCGGCAGAGACAGTTTCATCTGCCATCGTAAAATATATTTCACTCATATTAACAATGTCTGTATTTTCGTATCCCTTGTTTCTTACTGCTTCAATTTCTGTTTTCAATTTATCCCAGTAATCACTCTGGATTTTCAATTTCCCCTGATATTCTTCGTCATTGAGTTTTACCAGATTATAATGTCCATCCTGATATCTCAATCCAAGAAGAATGTCATCCAAATATTTAATTAATTCATCATTTTGGTTTCCTGTAATTTCTAATTTTACTTCGCGCTGTGTAGCTCCACGTACCAGACCTGCATAATTTATTACGCGTGCTGTCCCCTGCAGCCTGCTAATCTGAATCATCATAAAAATAATAAGAACCACTAATATCAATATAAGGAAACTCTGTATAATACCTATTATATTTTTATTTTTCTTGTTTGTCTGCATTTCACCATTTATTCCGAATCTCAAATAATATTCATTTCAATAACTATGCTATTCATTTACTTTCTCCCTATATTAGGGACAAATATCTTTAATAGTATTTTTCATCTTTTCAATATCCAGAGGTTTTGCCAAATTTGTAATATCAATTCCTCTCACGATATCAGCCTTCATATGATCTGCATACGTTACTGCGTTTAATTCAGCTCTTGACCTTGTCAAATCCCTTTGACTGCTATCTGCACGAATGCCTATATTCACCAGAACAACCAAACCGAAAAAGAGGGCGTGTGAAAAAACGAAAGTTTTTCATGCGTCCTTTGCTTATGAATACAACAGTAGTTATAGTTCATAAAAAAG
>NZ_JBCPDP010000027.1:0-28082 GCF_040915385.1 Coprococcus sp. RTP21204st1_G4_RTP21204_210225
AATATCGCCAGCCATAGCATGGCTGACGATACAAAAATTTATTATTTTTTATTGTCCTCTTGACGGGGAGCATACCACAGATCAGCTCAATGAGGCATTATCGAATAATAACACGGATCTTGTGAAAAATATTTTGACCGATAAATTAAAGAGGACGGAATCTGACCATTTGGAAGATCTTGTACGTTTTGTTTCTGGAGAAATAGTCGAAGCTGGGGATTTAAGCATTGCGAATACGTGCGAATCTGATAAAAATGCTACACTGTATACGTATCATATAAGATATCACATAAAAGACGATAAGGGAAATCGATATTACATTCGAATTGAGTATACAAAAGAAAGTAGAATGAATAAAGATGCCGGAGTAACGTATATATCAGTAAGTTTACTGGATGATGACGATACTGATTTAAGTATTGTATCCATAGGCGACGCTACTTAATGAGTGTTTGGTACGGCACCATAGAATGTGGAAAAAGAGAGAGATGTCTGTAAGATGTCTCTTTTTTTTGTGAATAAAAATCCCATATTCTAATTAAATAGCAAGGGAGGAAGATTTATTGAGAAATACACGTATGTCGATATTTAAAAAAACATTAATTCTGATTATTAGTATTTTGTCATTACTGTTATTTTCTGGTTGCAACAAAACAATATCTATAAGCAACATAAAAAAATGGATTGTTGATGAATTTACCAGCAGTTCGAAAAAGAAAATCAAGAATAGGGATAAAAAAATTACTAAATTTAACAAAGCAATCTCTGAAAAAAATATAGAGGTTATATATGATCAGATGTCGGATGAATTGAAGGAGCACGGAGATAAATTACGTTCAAAGTTGAAAAAGTTCGTAAACTTTTTCCCTGGCGAAATCGTAGAAACAAATAACTGTAGCTGGGGATCAATGTTGCATTCTGAAAGATATAAAAAAGCACCCAGTGGTATTATCGAAAAAATGCTGGAAAAACCTGACGAAAAAGGTTTCTATTGTTATACCGTTAAAGTGTATCGATTGTCATATAACGCTATAGATGATCAGGGTGTGGAGTACGACATCGCCATGGAATACATTAAAAGCAATGAAGCAAATCCAGGTGAAATCGGATTAAATTACGTAGAAATTCGTAAACTTGATTCTGACGGAAAAAAATCGAGTTTATGGAAGTTGGTACTACATGGCAGTAAATTTGAGAATGATGTAGAATCATAGAAAGGATATGTAAAGGTGGAAAATAATGGATCATCAAGAAAAACAGAAACATATCAAGCGATGCAGGTTTTCGTTTCCACATTATGAAAAGGGAAGAATTGACTATCAATGTTTGTTTGAGGGGTACGGGGACGATGAAATACATACCTGTACAGAAGAAGAATGCGAACAGTGTGAAAAATACGATTCCAGGTATATTGAGTACCCGCTGACAATTAAAGGGATTGAAAACAGGCCGATTGAAAAATGTGGATTCGGGCATACAGTTGGTTGCCTGGTTGCAGTAAGACCGTGCGACGAAGAGTATGGAGAAAAAACATATCTTGGAATTTATCTTGGAGAATTGCCAATCCAGATTTTGTCTTCTTATAATCCGGATACAGGCATCCTTACCAATTCCACAATGCAGAATCCGGGGATTTTTGTTCCTGAATTAAGGAAAATTGTTTATGGGTGTGGAAGTTGGTGGAGAGAAATTAAGTCTGTGGATGAATTAGAGGCAATTACTAATGAAGATATTGAGAATACCTGGTATGTACAGTTGTTGCAAGATGTGTAATCCCTTTGGCCAGGCGTACAATTTGTTTTTCATTTTCTTTCATATTGTTTCTGAAATCAAAATTATAGGAGGAAACAAATATGGAAAAACTTACTTACAATGAATTCAAAGAAGCGATCAAGGATTACTTCAGTAAAAGGATGGATTATGCAGAATTTCAATTAACAACAAATGATACCGTAAATCAGAAGATTGATTATCTGATGATCCGCGAAAAGGACGCAACGGTATCACCGAGTATCCGGCTTAACGATAGTTATAAGCAGTATCTGGATTGTAAATGTGAGGAGGAGTCTTTTTTCGAAACTATTTATGAACAGGTGGTTAATGCGGCTGCAAAAGATCGGATATCATTTGAAAATTTAGACAATCTTTTTCGTGATAAAGATGCCTGCAGGGAAAGAGTTATCATGGAACTCATCAATGAAAAAGGAAATGAAGAGTTATTGCAGAAAGTAGTAAGCCGTGATTTTTGCAATCTGAAAGTCATTTATCGTTTAGTTATTGCTAATGATGAAGATTCAGTGATGAGTACGATTGTTACAAAAAGCGGTATGGACTATATGCATATGTCTGAATCGGAACTGTATGATGCAGCGCTGAAAAACACGAAATCTTTTATGAAACCACGGATGATAAGGATGCGAGCTTTTGGAATGTGTGCACCGATGGACAATGAAGCGTACTGTGTTATGGGAAACAATTCAGCAAAAAATTGCGCCGCGCTTATTTCAGATCCTGAATATCTTCAGGAAATTGCAGAAATGATTGGAACGGATTATTATATTGTTCCACTGGGTATTGAAGGGTTTGTTGTTGTGCCGGAGGCATATTGCAACGTAGATATGCAGAAAGATGCGTTGAAAGGAACAAATGAAGCAAGCCAGAAAGATAAGCTGTTCTTGTCGAATGATTTGTATTTTTATGGTTCAGAAACCGGAGAGTTAAGTGTTGTACAGTAAGTATCATAAGAAGAGAGATTCCCTTGTGGAGTCTCTTTTTTTCTGCAAAAATATGAAAATATTTGTTCCTGTTATAAAAAAATCTATATTGTAAATATTGGAGTCGCAAGTTAATATATGATACATATGGCGGAATGAAGAGATCTATTTTCTGTAAAAAAGTATAATGAGAATATGAGTATCCGTAAAACGAAAGGAGATAGAAGATGAAGATAAAATCAGTTGCAGTTTTAGGTGCAGGGGCGGTAGGCTCCTATGTGATCTGGGGACTTTCACAGAAACCGGAAGTCCGGCTTGGCGTGATTGCCGAGGGAGAAAGAGCGGATCGTCTAAGGGAAAATGGATGTGCGAATAATGGCAGGATTTACCATCCGGAGGTGTGGTCACCAGAAGAAGCACATAATGTGGATCTGCTGGTGGTTGCTTTGAAATACGGTTCACTGGAAGGCACATTGAAGAGTATACAAAAAACAACGGGTGAACATACAGTGGTCATGAGCCTGATGAATGGAGTCGACAGTGAAGAAATAATCGGAAGAACAGTGGGCACGGAGCATGTCGTACCGGCACTGATCAAAGTGGCTTCACACAAAGAGGATGATGGTTATCATTTTGATCCGCTGACCACACTGGAAATTATTTTTGGAGAGCCATCTGCACCGTTTGACAGTGAGCGTGTGAGAGCGGTGGAAGCGTTGTTTACAGATACTGGGATTCATTTCCGGTCGACCGAGTACATTCAGGAGGAGATATGGTGTAAATTTCGCCTGAATGTATGCAACAATCTGCCGCAGGCAATTCTGGGGACAAGCGTTGGATGTTACCGCGACAGTGTCCACATGAAAGCAATCAGTGATGGATTAAAGAGAGAACTGGAAATGGTAGCGAAGGCAAAAGGAATCGATATGAGTAAAACAGGAAGTTCATCCGGACGCGGAAGCGTAGTTCCTCCGACAGCCAGATATTCTACCTTACAGGATATGGATGCCGGACGTCATACGGAAATCGATATGTTCTCCGGTGCGCTTGTGCGGATGGGAAAGGAGCTTGGAATCCCTATGCCGTACAATGAATATACTTATCATATGATCAAAGCGCTGGAAGAGAAAAATGATGGTAAATTCAATTATACCGGGAATCAAAAACCAATCATCGAAATAACTGTAAATGAGAATGCTGTGATACACTTTGAACTCTGGCCGGAAATCGCACCGATTGCCTGCGGAAGTGTTATGCAGCTCGCAGAGAAGAAAATATTTGACGGAAGAGCCATTGAACGTCTGGAACCGGGATTTGTCCTCCAGCCACTGTTTTTTGATGGTGTTGATCCACAGATCGATATCATGGTCGAACCGGAATTTAAAACCAATCCTGAAAATGCCAAAATCGTTTTTGAACGGGGGATTGTTGCCATGGCAGGAGATCCAGAGAACAGTTCTGGCAGCCAGTACTATATCACTCTTGCTGCTTCTGAGAGATTGAATGGTAATTTCACTGTAATCGGAAAAGTGATCGATGGCTGGGATGAGATTGAACGACTGGAACATGTAGAAGTAGAAGAAGCCATTGAACCGCAGTCAGGATTTGTCTATCACAGACCGGTAAAAACCGAGATGATCACGAAAGTCAGACGCATAAAATAAAAAATAAATCCTTCAATAACGGAGATGTGTTATACTATAACCAGCATGTATTGAAAAATACAACATAATCCAAGGAGGAAACCAAAATGGGGAAAAAACGGATTCGGGACTTTGGGATTGTACCCGGAAGAGTAAAAACAGGAGAAAGGAATGCGATTACGGACGTGCCAGGTGTACGGGTAGGGCATTGTACGGTGAAGACAGAAGAAAATCATACCGGTGTAACCGTGATCGTTCCTGGACCGGACAATGCATTTGCCAAGCACTATACGGCAGCTGCATACATTCATAATGGATTTGGAAAAAGTGCTGGCGTGGTGCAGGTAGAGGAACTGGGGACCCTCGAGACACCCATTGCTCTTACCAATACCTTAAATGTCGGAAAGGTTTTGGATGCAATGGTTGATGTCGTGATCGAACAGAGCCGTAAGGACGGAATTGAGCCACAGAGTATCAATCCGGTTGTTGGCGAGTGCAATGACTGCCGGATCAATCATATCCAGAAACGGGCGATTGGCGAAAAGGAAGTGCGTGAGGCTTTTGCGGCAGCATCAGAAGAATTCGAAGAAGGTGATGTAGGTGCCGGTGCCGGTACGACATGCTATGGCATGAAGGGGGGAATCGGTTCTGCATCCCGCGTGATCACGATTGGTGAAAAAGAATACACCATTGGTGTTCTGGTTCAGTCAAACTTTGGTGCAACGGAAGATTTTGTACTGAACGGAGAAGCTGTTGGTCCGAAGATTCTGGAATGGAAGCAGGAAAAGAGTGATATGGCTGCATCTGAAGAAGATAAAGGTTCTATTATGAGTATTCTGGCTACAGACCTTCCAGTGACAAGTCGTCAGCTCAAACGGATTCTGAAAAGAACCGGTGTTGGTATCGCACGAACCGGCGGTTACACAGGCCATGGCAGCGGAGAGGTTATGATCGGATTTACGACTGCAAACAGAATCCCATCCGGTTATGAGGAGGAACTTGTGCAAATATCAGCAATTCCGGAAAATATAATCGACCGTGCTTTCCTTGCTGCGGCAGAAGCAGAGCAGGAGGCAATCTTGAATTCCATGACCGCCGCAGAGCAGATACGTGGAATTGCAGGTGAACTGTATTACAGTCTTGCAGAATACCTTGAAGATAGAGAAAGCTAAAGACTGTACAAAAGAATAAGTGTAATATCTAAATCCAAACCTGGTTACAATCCTTGAAAATGACTATCATTTCCCAAAAGCATCTAATCTTGCGGAGGAGGCAAATACGATGTGTAATTTAAGTGAAGGAATTTACGAAAAAGGCATAGAAGAAGGTATAAGCAAAATTGTACAGTCTGGATTACGAAAAGGATTAACTTGTGAATTCATTGCAGATAAATTCGATATTCCGATCGAAACTGTTAAGCAAATTGCAGAAGAAATGCCTTGTACTATGTAACAGTAAAAGAGATTCCCTTGTGGAGCAATGTCATTAAGTTAAGAATTTTGACATAATTATAAAACACATCATATTTGCAATTGTTTGATAAATATGATGTGTTTTTTCTTTTGTCTATTTTGCAGCACAACAAAAAGACAGATTGTTTATCTGTCAAAAAAATAGCATATTCCACATTCGTAAATTATCGGAACGTGATATATAACCACTTGCTAAAATCGATATCGCCACGCATATACATAACGAACATTGAATCCTCTGATTTAATCAAATTTATGGATTCTATTGCTTCGAACCCTTTGCGTTGCAACGCTTATGCCGTTATTAGTTCTTCTTTTAAAACAGCAAAGGAGTTTAACATAATAGCGCAAAACCTGGCACCTTACGCTGTTCAAACAATCCGTTCAAAGATGCGACAGAAAAAAAGAACGGAGACCAAACGCAAAACTTTTTCATTACAGCAATTACAAAATATTTTATTAACCTGCAAAAAAGAAGAACCTAATTACTATCTGTTAATGTTGATTTGTGCTACAACTGGCATCCGGATAAGTGATGCACTTGGTCTTCAATTTGAAAACGTAGATTTTTCCAATCGTCAATTACATATTATCTGGCAAAAAGGACGAACTATTTATGGAGATGGCTGGGAATCTCAAATGGCTACAAGTCAATTGATCCAAACAAAAACATATTCTTCTGTAAGGAACGTTGAAATACCCCAGTTCGTTTTAGATGAAATTATTTTGGCAAAAAATAAGTATGATTACTTGAATCAAAATGATGTAAATTTTCATTATACACCTGATTTTGTTGTTGTGAATTCAAACGGAAGACCATTATCAAGAGATTCCAAAATCAGTCACGCATTCAAACATGTCCTTGAATTATGTGATATAAATCCTGATGATTATTGCTGGCATGACTTACGGCACACATATGCCACATTATTGAAAAAGAATATTAATAATTTAAAAGTAATCTTTAAATTATTAGGACATTCAACTGTAGATATGACTGAAGACGTTTATATTGACGATCAAAGAGACATAATTGATACAAGTAGCATTATGACAAAATATGTCGATTCACTATATGACAAAATTCATATGAGCGATAAAAGCGAAGAACTTGATATGTCAAAAATAAGTGATGCCTTTCTAAAAATAAGATAGTGCCCGTCAATATAATTATATAATCGTGTGTTGTATCATATGGTCTTACATGGTAACAGAACTATAGTTTTTGTTGCAAAATGCCATAAAACAAGCATTATTTTAATTTTTAATTTTTTAAATTATTTCAGATTTTCCAACAATGAAAGGGAATACTGCAAAACATATACGGTTTGCAATGTGTTTTCCAGGACATTGTTTTGTTGTTTATTGACTAGATTCGTAATTATGTATAAAATACATTTTAATGAATAATTATTCAATGTATACGTCATATCATTGCGTAACAGGCAACAAAAATCTTATAAAAGATCAAACTGTTACATATAATCTCATACAGTCTTTTACAGTACAGAAACTACACTTTCTGTTACTTAATAGCAAAAACAGGCTGTTTTCACCTCATTTATTTTGCAATTTTCTGAAATAAATGGTATAGTTGTAAAGTTAAAAAATTGTAAATATTGCTTGTATTTACGGCGTGAATCGTTATAGAATTAAGAGCAAAAGAACTAAAAACGGAGGAAAAATGAGGAAATTAGCATTAGATGATGATATTTTACTGAATATAGAGAAACCTGCCCGCTACATTGGACACGAAGTCAATTCGGTAATGAAAGATAAAAATGCGGTGGATATAAGGTTTGCAATGTGTTTTCCGGAGGTATATGAGGTTGGTATGTCCCATCTGGGAATCCAGATTCTGTACGATATGTTCAACCGCCGGGAGGATACCTGGTGCGAGAGAGTCTACTCTCCATGGATCGATCTGGACAAGATCATGCGTGAAAAACATATCCCGCTCTTTGCCCTGGAATCTCAGGATCCGGTAAAAAATTTTGACTTTCTTGGCATCACATTACAGTTTGAGATGTGTTACACCAATGTACTGCAGGTGCTGGATTTATCCGGTATTCCGCTTCACAGTGAGGACAGAACTTTAGAAGATCCATTTGTCATTGGCGGTGGCCCATGTGTTTACAATACAGAGCCACTGGCTGAATTTTTCGATATGTTCTATATCGGAGAGGGCGAAGTGGTTTATGATGAGCTTCTGGAAGCATACAAAAAGTGGAAGAGAGCCGGAAAAAGCCGGAAAGAATTTCTGGAAATGGCAGCAGAGATCGAGGGAATTTACGTTCCTTCTTTTTATGATGTCACTTACAAAGAAGACGGCACGATCGAATCTTTCCTGCCAAACAATCCGCATGCAAAGGAAAAAATCAAACGAGTAGTTGCGGCAGATATGAGCCAGACAACTTATCCATTAAAGCCGGTTGTTCCGTTTATCAAAGTAACCCAGGACAGAGCGGTTCTGGAGATTCAGCGCGGCTGTATCCGTGGATGTCGTTTCTGTCAGGCGGGAATGGTTTACCGTCCGACACGTCCGCGTGATATCAACATGCTCAAAGAGACGGCACGTGCAATGCTGAAAAATACGGGACATGAAGAGATCACCTTAAGTTCTTTAAGTTCCAGTGATTACAACGAACTGGAAGAGATCGTCACCTTCCTGATCGATGAGTTCCACACACAGGGCGTCAACATTTCCCTGCCGTCCCTTCGTATCGATGCATTTTCTTTGGATGTTATGAGCAAGGTGCAGGATGTGCGTAAGAGCAGTCTGACCTTCGCCCCGGAAGCCGGAACACAGAGGATGCGTAATGTAATCAATAAAGGTCTGACGGAAGATGACATTTTAAATGGAGCCGGACAGGCTTTTGAAGGTGGATGGACGAAGGTCAAGCTCTATTTCATGCTTGGACTTCCGACCGAAACCCAGGAAGATATGGAAGGAATTGCTGTTCTTGCAGATAAAGTAGCACGCCGGTATTATGAAATTCCGAAGGATCAGAGAAATGGAAAATGTCAGATCACGGCAAGTAGTTCCTTCTTTGTACCGAAACCATTTTCACCGCTTCAGTGGGCGACCATGCAGCCGATGGAAGAATATATCCGCCGTGCAGGAATTGTACAGGAAGCATTCCGCAACCAGCTGAACCGCAAGAGTCTGCGCTACAACTGGCATACCGCCGAAGTAACCGTTCTGGAAGGCGTCTTTGCCCGCGGTGACCGGAAGGTCGGAAAGGTTCTGGAAGAGGCTTACCGTCTTGGATGTATTTACGATGCGTGGGATGAGTATTTTGATTATGATAAATGGCTGCAGGCCTTTGAAAATACAGGTATAGACATGGATTTCTATAATCTCAGAAAGCGTGAATTAGATGAAATCTTCCCATGGGATTTCATCAATTGTGGCGTGACAAAATCTTTCCTTATAAGAGAATGGAAGAATGCAATGGAAGGGAATGTAACCCCGAACTGCCGTGCAAAATGTTCCGGCTGTGGGGCAGCAAGTTACGGAGGAGGTGTCTGCTTTGAAGGCAAGAATTAAATTTCGGAAAAATGGAGTGATGAAGTTCATCGGACACCTGGATATCATGCGGTATTTCCAGAAAGCGATTCGCCGTGCCGAGATTCCGATCGCATTTACCAGTGGTTACAGCCCGCATATGATCATGTCTTTCGCTAATCCACTTGGCGTAGGGCTTACCAGTGACGGGGAATATTTTGATATCGAATTGACCGAGTCAATCGCCAGCAAAGAAGCGGTCAGACGGCTGAATGAACAGATGGTAGACGGCATGGAGATCGTCAGCTTTGTGCAGATCCCGGATGATAAGAAAAGCAAAGGAATGTCAATCGTAGCAGGTGCCGACTATTTATCTTCGGTAAAAAATGGCAGCCTGCCGGAAGATCTTGCTGAAAAGCTGGAAGCTTTTTATGCGCAGAATGAAATCTGTGTGGTCAAAAAGACGAAAAAGAGTGAAAAAGAAGTGGACATTCGTCCGATGATCTACAAGCTGGAATGCCGGGACGGAAAGATTTATATGCGTGTGGCAGCAGGAAGTGTCCAGAACTTAAAGCCGGAGCTGGTCACAGAAGCGTTTGTCCGCTATCTTGGTATGGATGCTGAGAAAGTGACCTTTACCCACCACAGACTGGAAACTTTTGCGGAATCCGAAAACACGGAGGGCAAGATGATTCTGGTTCCACTGGATGCGCTTGGAACGGAGATTGTATAGATGGAACGAAAAGTACTCCTTACGGAATGCATGAACCGCCGGGTGCTTGCACTTTTAGAGGATGAGAAAGTAACGGAATTTCACTTTGGCAGTAGCGGAGAAAAAAAGAGCTGCCGCCTGGGTGAAATTTATGTCGGAAGAGTACGGAAAATCCTTCCGAATATCGGTGGCGCATTTGTTGAAATTGCCAATGGTGAGCAATGCTATTTTGCGCTGGATGGAAAATATACCCCGGTTTTCACCAATAAGATCGGAAAGAAGCCACTTGTGATCGGTGATGAGCTTCTGGTTCAGGTGGAGAAAGAAGCAGTGAAAACCAAGCAGCCTGTCGTGACCGGGAACTTAAATTTCACCGGGCAGTATGTAGTACTGACTTCCGGCAATCGTACCATTGGTGTGTCCGGTAAAATTCACGGTGCCCGGAAAGAAGAACTGCAAAAGCTGGGACAGGACTATATAGACTGTGATTTCGGATTGATTTTCAGGACAAATTGTGTGGAAGCAGAAGAAACACAGATCCGTGCCGAAATTGACAAACTGGCAGAGAACTATCACAGAATCGTAGAATATGGCAAGATGCGGACCTGCTTCAGCTGTCTGCAGAGTGCACCGGATCCGTGCGTACAGGCACTCCGGGATATTTACAAAAAAGATTTGACGGAAATTATTGTAGAGGGAACGGTAGAAGATGGAGTTTTGTATAAAGAAGTTCAGACTTATCTGGAAACGGAAATGCCAGAGGAACTTCCGCTTCTTCGTGCGTATACGGATCCGTCTTATCCACTTGTAAAATGCTATAACCTGGAAGGGGCGATCCGAGAAGCCAGACAAGAACGGGTATGGATGAAATCCGGGGCTTATCTGGTGATCCAGCCAACCGAGGCGCTGACTGTAATCGATGTCAATTCCGGAAAATGTCTGAAAAAGAATTCTCATTTTCCGGAGATCAACCGGGAGGCAGCAAGAGAAGCAGTCCGCCAGATCCGGCTCCGCAATATTTCCGGTATCATTATTATTGATTTTATCAACATGAAATCAGCAGAAGAGAAGAAAGAACTTCTTGCGTATCTGCAGCGGGAATTAAAGAAGGACCCAAATCCCGGGAATGTGATGGGAATGACGAAACTGCAGCTGGTGGAAATTACACGAAAAAAAATCCGAAAAACACTGGAGGAAAGTTTACATGGGTAAAAAAGAAGTCAAAACAAATGCAATGCGAATTTTAGACAGAAAGAAAATTTCTTACGAATATCAGACCTATGAATGCGATGAATTCACGGACGGAATTGAAACCGCCGACAAGCTGAATCTGCCTCACGAACAGGTTTACAAGACCATTGTCACAACTGGGAAAAGTGGCGAACATTATGTTTTCGTTCTTCCGATCGAAGCAGAAATTGATTTTAAGAAGGCTGCAAAAGCGGTGGGTGAAAAATCTATTGAAATGCTTCATTTAAAGGAGTTAACACCGCTTACCGGCTATGTGCGTGGTGGATGCACTTCGATCGGAATGAAAAAGCATTTTCCGACGGTCATTGATGCAAGTGCACAGCAGTTTGAGAAAGTCTATGTAAGTGCCGGAAGAATCGGTGCACAACTGACACTTGCACCGGAGGATTTGAGAAAAGCAGCGGATGCTACGTTTGCAGATGTAATTCATGCATAGAAAGTTTTCAAAAAAAGAAATTCTATTAGACAAAATGCAAGATTTTCAACAGATTCCAAAAGAAAATCTTGCATTTTTCACGTCAGCGTAATAAAGTAATAACTACATGAGTGTAGAAACATCTGCCCGGTGTTTCTACAGAAAATGCAGGTTTGCCATGTGCAGATCAGAATATATGAATTGAGAGATGGAGGAATACCAACAGATGATTAAGGTAGTGAAATTCGGCGGAAGCTCTCTTGCCGATGCAGTACAGATTAAAAAGGCAGGAAAGATCGTTCTTTCAGAGGAATCAAGACGTTACGTTGTACCGTCTGCTCCGGGAAAGCGTTTTTCCGACGACACCAAGGTAACAGATATGCTGTATCGTTGTTACGGCGCAGCTGTAAAAGAGAAGAAATTTACAGAATTACTCGCTGACATTCAGAAGAGATATCAGGAAATCATTGAAGGGCTTGGGATCACTCTTTCTCTTGACGAAGAATTTGCCACCATCCGTGATAATTTTGCAAAGAAGATCGGAAGAGATTATGCTGCTTCCCGTGGAGAATATTTAAACGGACGTGTAATCGCAGCTTATCTTGGATATGAGTTTATCGATGCGGCAGAAGTGATCAAGTTCGATGAAAATGGGAACTTCCTTTCAGAAGAAACTAACCAGGTACTTGCAGACAGACTTTCAAAAGTAGAGCGTGCCGTGATTCCTGGATTCTACGGAGCACGTCCGGACGGAACGATCCAGACATTTTCCCGCGGCGGATCTGATGTAACAGGATCGATCGTTGCAAGAGCCACACATGCTGATATGTATGAGAACTGGACAGACGTATCCGGATTCCTCATTGCAGATCCCCGTATCATTAAGAATCCAAAAGGAATCGAAGCAATTACTTACAAAGAGTTGCGTGAACTTTCTTATATGGGTGCCAGCGTATTACATGAAGATGCAATCTTCCCGGTTCGTAAAGAAGGAATCCCGATCAACATCCGTAATACAAACGCACCGGAAGAAAAGGGTACTCTGATCGTAGAAGGAACCTGCAGAAAGCCGAAGTATACAATTACCGGTATTGCAGGAAAGCGTGGATTTGCTTCTATTACAATTGAAAAAGCAATGATGAACTCAGAAGTCGGATTTGGCCGCAAGGTTCTTGGTGTATTTGAAGATGAAGGGATTTCTTTTGAACATATGCCGTCAGGAATTGATACTATGACTATCTTCGTTCATCAGGATGAATTTGAAGAACATGAGCAGAAAGTGCTTGCGGGCATCCACCGTGCCGTGAATCCGGATGACATCGAACTGGAATCCGATCTTGCACTGATCGCTGTTGTTGGACGTGGAATGCGTCAGACACGCGGTACAGCCGGAAGAATTTTCTCTGCACTGGCACATGCACATGTCAATGTAAAAATGATCGATCAGGGATCCAGCGAGTTAAATATTATCATCGGTGTGAGAGAGCACGACTTTGAAGCAGCAATCAAAGCAATTTATGATATTTTTGTTAACACTCAGCTGTAAATCTTCAATTCGATCCTTAAATATGGTATAGTACAGGTGTTGGGGAAAACTCCCCTGTACAGAATATTCATACAAGAGAGGATACGAAAATGAATATATTATTTTTCCTGAAGCCAAAAGCAGAAGTGGCATTTGTATATGACTACCACACGCTCAGACAGGCAATGGAAATCATGGAGTACCACAAATACTCATCCATTCCGATGATCAACCGGGAAGGTAAATACGTCGGTACAATCACCGAAGGAGACCTGCTCTGGGGACTTAAGAAGCTGAACATCCTGAATCTGAAAGAAGCAGAAGACATTGCAATCACGAAGATTGCAAGAAGAGCAGATTACCGGCCGGTAAGTGCCGATTCCAATATGGAAGATCTGATGGAAAAAGCGATGGATCAGAACTTTGTTCCGGTCATTGATGACCAGCAGAATTTCATAGGAATCATCACAAGAAAAGACATTATCGGATATTGTTACGAAAAAATTAAAAAAATCGCAAATTAGGGGTTGACTTTGTGCGGTATGCCACTGTATAATACAGAGGTATGCCGCACAACGAGGTTATAAGTCCTGATTTGATCAGACACCGTAGTTGGCGAGTAATGATAATAGGAGGTGCCATATGTACGCAATTATAGCAACAGGTGGTAAACAGTACAAAGTAGCCGAAGGCGATATCATTAAAGTAGAAAAGCTTGGTGTGGAAGCCGGACAGTCTTATACTTTTGACCAGGTTCTCGCAGTAAGTGGTGACGAGCTTAAAGTTGGAACACCAGTAGTAGAAGGTGCAACAGTTGAAGCATCTGTAATTGGTGACGGAAAAGCTAAAAAAGTTATCGTTTACAAGTATAAGAGAAAAACAGGTTACCACAAGAAAAACGGACACAGACAGCAGTATACAGCAGTTAAGATCGAAAAGATCAACGCGTAAGAAGCTGGTGGTTATATGATACGAGTAACCATTTATAAAAATGAAAAACATCAATGTGTAGGTTTCAAAGCACATGGTCATGCAGGATTCAGTGAAGAAGGACAGGATATTGTCTGCGCAGCTGTTTCCGTACTTACGATCAATACTTTGAATGCCATTGAGAAATTTGCGGATGACCGTACAAGCCTTGTATCCGATGAATCCAAAGGACTCATTGACTATCGACTTAAAGGTAATCCGACTCGCGAGGCAAAGCTTTTGCTTGACGCGATGGTTCTTGGTCTGGAAGAGATTGCAGAAGATGAGAACTACAGAGAATATATGGATTTGACATACGAGGAGGTGTAACAACCATGATGAAATTAAACCTTCAGTTTTTCGCTCATAAAAAAGGAGTTGGTTCTACAAAGAACGGTCGTGACTCTGAATCTAAGAGACTTGGAGCAAAAAGAGCAGACGGACAGTTTGTAAAAGCTGGTAACATCCTTTACAGACAGCGCGGAACAAAGATTCATCCAGGAATCAATGTAGGTCGCGGTGGTGACGATACATTATTTGCACTGGTTGACGGTGTTGTTCGTTTTGAAAGAAAAGGAAGAGATAAGAAACAGGTTTCTATCTATCCAGTAGCTGAATAAGCAGATTTAACAGAGGCTTCAAACTTTTTTGGTTTGAAGCCTTGTTTTTAGTCATAAATAAGGAGGACATATTATGTTTGCAGACAGAGCAAAAATATATATCCGATCCGGAAAGGGCGGCGACGGTCACGTCAGCTTTCGCAGGGAATTATATGTTCCGAATGGCGGTCCGGACGGAGGCGACGGCGGTCGCGGCGGTGATGTAATCTTTGAAGTGGACAAAGGTCTTAACACACTGGTAGATTTCCGTCACAAAACGAAATATAAAGCACAGGACGGAGAGGAAGGCGGCAAAAAGCGCTGCCATGGTAAGGATGCAAAGGATCTGATCCTGAAAGTTCCTGAAGGGACAGTTATCCGTGAAGCAGAAACCAATAAAGTCATTGCCGATATGTCGGGCGAGAACCAGCGCCAGATTATATTAAAAGGTGGTAAGGGCGGTCTTGGAAATATGCATTTTGCAACCTCTACCATGCAGGTTCCGAAGTATGCACAGCCGGGAAAGCCTGCACAGGAACTCTGGGTGAATCTGGAACTTAAGGTGATCGCAGACGTTGGGCTTGTAGGTTTCCCGAATGTTGGTAAATCCACATTCCTTTCCCGTGTAACCAATGCGCAGCCAAAGATTGCAAATTATCATTTCACAACACTCAGCCCGAACCTTGGAGTTGTAGATCTGGAAGGTGCAAAGGGATTTGTTATTGCAGATATTCCGGGACTGATTGAAGGAGCATCAGAAGGTGTCGGACTTGGACATGAATTTTTGCGTCATGTTGAACGTACCAAGATGATGATCCATGTTGTGGATGCGGCAGGTATCGAAGGACGTGATCCGGTTGAAGACATTTACAAGATCAACGCTGAACTGGAAGCCTATAACAAAGAAATTTCCATGCGTCCACAGGTCATTGCAGCGAATAAGGTTGACCTGATCTATTCCGAAGATGAAGATCCGATCCAGAGACTGAGAGATGAGTTCGAGCCAAAAGGAATCAAGGTATTCCCGATTTCCGGTGTGACCGGAGAAGGGCTTTCTGATCTTCTTTACTATGTAAATAATGAACTTCAGAAGTTGGATGACAAGCCGATCGTATTTGAACAGGAATATTTCCCGGAAGAAGAGATCATCCACATGGATCTTCCATATACCGTGGAAAAAGAAGACGATGTATTTGTAGTAGAGGGACCAAAGATCGAAAAGATGCTTGGTTACACCAATCTGGATTCCGAGAAGGGATTTGCTTTCTTCCAGAAATTCCTGAAAGAAACCGGTATCCTTGAGCAGCTTGAAAATGCAGGTGTTCAGGAAGGCGATACTATCCGTATGTACGGTCTTCAGTTTGAATATTACCGTTAGAAAAGAACATAATTTCAGAAAGGAGAAGTTTTATGACTTCCAAACAGAGAGCTTATTTAAAGAGCCTTGCGATGACAATGGATCCGATCCTTCAGATCGGTAAATCCAGCGTAACACCGGAACTTACCGCAGCTGTTGCAGAAGCGCTTGAAGCAAGAGAACTGATCAAGCTTCACGTTCTTCAGAACTGTGGAGATGATCTGCGTGGAATGGCAGAGATCCTTGCAGAGCGTACACGTTCCCAGGTGGTACAGGTTATCGGAAGAAAAATCGTTCTTTATAAAGAGGGAAAAGACGACAAGAAGAAAATCGTTCTTCCTTAATGAGTGGAGTATAGATTATGAGAATCGGTATTATGGGCGGAACATTTGATCCCATCCACAACGGGCATCTGATGCTTGGTGAATATGCATACCAGCAGTTCCATCTGGATGAAGTGTGGTATATGCCAAACGGCAATCCGCCCCATAAATCAAATCCGGAAATACGAAAAGATTTACAGGACCGTGCCGAAATGACACGCCTTGCAATTGAAGAAATCCCGTATTTCCGGCTTTGTACCTATGAAATGGATCGAAAGGAAACTTCGTACTCCTATCAGACAATGGAGTATTTTAAAGAGACTTATCCGCAGGATGAATTTTATTTTATCATCGGTGCGGATTCTCTTTTCAATCTGGAAACTTGGAAATGTCCGGAAAGACTTCTGAAAACAGCGGTCATCCTGGCAGCATATCGGGATGATGCAGGAGCGCCGAAAGAAATGCGCCGTCAGATCACATATTTGAAAGAAAAGTATGCATGTGATATCCGGCTTCTCCGTACCCCTGTGATGCCGGTTTCTTCCAGTGAGATCCGGCAGATGATCCGAGGAGGAGAGACAGAAGATCTTCCGATTCCGAAAAAGGTTGCAGATTATATAGATTTGAACAGATTATATCAGGTGAGTGAACATGACGGAAACAATACTTAAGATGCAGAAAAAAGTAAAACGGTACCTGGATAAAGACCGTTATGATCATACGATCGGTGTGATGCATACGGCAGGCTGCCTTGCCATGCGTTATGGTGCCAATCTGGAGCAGGCTTTGACGGCAGGACTTTTACATGACTGTGCAAAATGTGTGCCGGCAGATGAAAAGATTAAGCTCTGCGAGAAAAATCATATCGAAATTTCCGATGCAGAGTACAAAAATCCGGGACTTCTGCACGCAAAGCTGGGCGCATTTTTTGCCCGGGAAAAATATGGAATAGAAAATGAAGAGATTCTACGATCGATCGAGTCTCATACAACCGGTCGTCCGAATATGTCTCTGCTTGATAAGATCATTTATATCGCAGATTATATTGAGCCTGGAAGAGATGTTGCACCAAATCTTCCGGAAGTACGTGCGCTTGCATTTGTAGATATCGATGCATGTCTTTACCGTATTCTGGAAGATACACTTGCATATCTTGCCGAAAAAGGTGCAACGTTAGATCCTGCGACAGAAGAGACATTTTTATATTATAAGAACCTGAAAAACAGTGATTCCGAAAAGGAGGACAAAAACTGATGCAGACAATCGAGCAGTCAAGAGAGATGGCAAAACTTGCCTGCGAAGCACTCGCTGACAAAAAAGGCGAAGATATCCGTGTAATTGACATTGCAGGAATCTCTGTGCTTGCAGATTATTTTATCATTGCAAACGGAACCAACGAAAGCCAGGTAAGAGCACTGGTTGACAATGTAGAAGAGACACTCGGAAAAGCAGGATACGAAGTCAAACAGCGTGAAAGCTATGGCCTTGGAAGCTGGGTACTGCTGGACTTTGGCGATATTATCGTACATGTATTCGACAGAGAGAACCGTCTGTTCTACGATCTGGAAAGAATCTGGAGCGATGGCAAACAGGTGGATCCGGAATATCTGTAAATATATTTTCTGATGTTTTAGAGACTGATACTGGTGATCCGATGCTTTCTGTGTTATAATATATAAGTTATCAGGGAACTTGATTCTGAATCATGGAGGCACAAAGTATGGAACCCATGTATTTGTCAATCCAGCCGAAAAAGACTGGAGAACGCATAAGAAAGCTACTCTTGGAAAAAGGATATACAATTCGGGAAATCCAGGGAGCTTTTGGATTTGAAAATCCGCAGGCCATTTATAAATGGATTTCCGGCAAATCGTTACCCAATATAGACAATTTTATTATTTTAAGTAGATTATTACATACTTCGATTGAAGATATCCTCGTCATTGACGGGGATATTTCTTATTACATAGGAAATTTCATTTCCTATGTAATAAAAGCCTCCGGCAGGATGCGCACTGCGGCGTATAATGAAGATGTCGCAAGCGACCGCCACAGGCGCTAGAATGTGCTTCGCACATTCTTTGTTCTTTCTGTGGAGTTTTAAACTGTTGGTTGAATGACAAACGGCTATCATATAATTATAATTAAATCAGAAGTTGAGGAACAGATATTATTTATATGGTGTTCGAGGATTGCGGAAATTGCATAGCAATGGAGCAATCCGGTTACATCATTTATATTGTAAGCAAGAGAACAGTATGGGAGGCAAAAATCATGAAGAAAATTACATCAGCTTATGCAAACAAGATGTTGAGAAGCCTTGAGGAAGATAAAGCATTCTGGGTAAACAAGGAGGCAGCATCCAGTACCTATGTGGCTGCGGTCAATGAGGAGCCGGTCATTCCGGAATATGATTATATGACCATTGCAAATACAATTGACGAGATCGACAGGAAGATTGTTACTATCAAACATACATTGAACCTGACAAATGCCACCGCAAAAGTGCAGGTTGGCAATCAGGAGATGAGCATTGACAGCATTTTGATCCGAATGGCGCAGCTTAACAAAAGAAAAGCTGTTCTTGACGATATGCGCAAGCGGCTTCCGAAAATGCGTGTGTATAGTAATTCCTTCAGTTCATCCGGATCGGTACCAGAATATAAATATATCAACTATGATCTGGAAGTAATCCGTCAGGAATACGATCGTATTTCCAATACAATTATGGAAATGCAGATTGCACTGGATCGCTACAATCAGACAGTGTTGTTTGATGTGGATATCTAAGTAAGAATTTCCGTACAGGGTATATCTTCAACAAAGCTTATAGACGGTTGGTTATGGTTCAATGTCATCGTTTATTGGTTATTTGTTATCAGGTTATGTGTTCTTGTTCATAGAAACATTTTTGGAAAAGTATACAATTTAAATTTTTAAATCACCCTGTAAAAAACCTGTGTCAGTTCACAGTGCAGAGGTACGGTTTCAAGCACGCAACAGCTGTGGAAGCAATTCCGCAGCTGTTTTTAAAATAAAAAAAATTGCAACCAAGAGAGTTTTAAATCAAAATATATCCGCCAGAAAAAGAATTCGCTCCATATTAAAAAGTTACCAAAAACAAGAAACTATTTTTGTGAATTTAGTTGCTTGTTTTTTTGTGCGCAAAGATGCTACAATCAAGGAAACTATTACAAGAGAAATAGTTTCCACAAGGAGATGATGATGTGTCAGATAAAAATTTAAAAGGCAATATTCTCGAAGCAACCATCAAGGCATTTCAGAAAAAAGGGTTAAAATTTACAATGGATGATCTTGCATCTCTTCTGGGAATCAGCAAAAAAACAATCTATACTGTTTTCCCTGACAAAAATTCATTGGTTCTGGAGATGGTTGATTATTGTTTTTCCTCGATCAAAGAAAGTGAACAAAAAGTTCTTCAAGATCTGAGTCTGGATACGGTTGGCAAAATCAGAGCAATTCTTGGTGTGTTACCGGAAGGGTATCGGGAGCTTGATCTCAGACAGCTTTATCAGCTAAAGGAGAGGTATCCCGAAGTTTATGAAAAAGTAAAATCCCGTCTGGAAACCGGGTGGGAGAGTACGATTTCATTACTGGAACAGGGCATCACAGAAGGAAAAATTCGAAATATCCAGATTCCAATTTTAAAAACCATGATGGAAGCCACATTAGAACAGTTTTTTCAGAGAGACGTGCTGGTCCAGAATGGAATTTCTTATCATGAGGCATTAGATGAAGTCGTATCCATTCTGATCGATGGCATTACAATCTGACAAGGGGGAATTTATTATGGGAGAAGTACAGAAACTAAAAGGAAAAGAAAAGTTTGCCTACGGAATCGGGGCTGTAGGGAAAGATATGGTCTATATGCTGTCAGCGTCCTATGTTCTTTATTATTATCAGGACATCATGGGTGTCAGTGCTGTGGCAATGGGGGTGATCCTGTTTATCGCCCGAATTTTTGATGCATTTAATGATCCGATCATGGGAATCATCGTAGCAAAGACGAAAACCAGATGGGGCAAGTTCCGACCGTGGCTCTTTATCGGTACACTGACAAATGCCATTGTTTTGTATCTGATGTTTGCTGCACCGCCCTCTCTTTCAGGCAGAGGACTGGTTGCTTATGCGGCTGTAACCTACATACTCTGGGGCGTAACTTATACGATGATGGACATTCCATACTGGTCCATGATTCCTGCTTTTACCGAAAGCGGAAAAGAGCGCGAAAATCTTTCTGCAATGGCACGTTCCTGTGCCGGCGTTGGTTCTGCCATCGTCACGATCATCACCGTACTTTCCGTATCCACGCTTGGCAAACTGGCAGGCGGGGAAAGTGCATCGGAAATTGAACGGCTTGGATACCGCTATTTTGCGCTGATTATCGCAGTTTTGTTTTTCATTTTTATCACGATTACCTGCCTTTCTATTAAAGAAAAATCTTCGGTAAATATGGAAACAGCAACGGTAAAAGAAATGTTCCGGGCACTGTTTCGCAATGACCAGGCACTGACCATGGTTGTGGCAATTGTTATGATCAATACCGCATTATATATTACATCGAATCTGGTCATTTACCTTTTCAAATATGATTTCAGTCCGGAAGCATGGCAGAGCAATTATACGCTTTTTAATACCTTTGGCGGTGCATTCCAGATCCTTGCGATGATGATTTTGTTTCCGCTGTTCCGGAAATTTATGAATACGATAAATCTTTTTTATGTCAGCTTTTCTATGGCATTTGCAGGATATCTGATCCTTCTTGTGATTGCATTCTCCGGAAGTACCGGTGTCTATCTGCTTCTGGTTCCGGCATTCCTTATTATGTCGGCAATTGGTATGCTGAATGTTATTGTGACGATTTTCCTTGCAAATACGGTAGATTACGGGGAATTGAAAAATAACCGGCGTGACGAATCGGTAATCTTTTCGATGCAGACCTTTGTGGTAAAGCTGGCATCTGGCGTGGCTGCACTTGCGGCTTCGATCGTTATTCAGATCTTCCAGATCAAGAAGGATGAAACGGCAGAAGTACTGACGGTAATCGCACCGGCTTCCAGGCTGGGACTTCGGATGTGTATGACGATCATTCCGATTCTTGTATTGCTGATCGGATTACTTGTGTTCCGAAAACATTACATATTAACAGATGAAAAGACAGAAGAAATATCCAGAACACTGGAAGAACGGAAGAGAGCATAATATTTATACCTATAATTTTATAACGAAATTTTAGTGGGACAGTTTGCGGACTGTCTCATTTTTTTACATTTGTATATAATAATATACGTCCATTTAACATTTCTTTAGCAGAAATATGATAGCACTTTCAGAAGCTGAAATGTTATGATATTTCACGGACATAAGAGCAAGAACGAAGCCACATTCGTGGCTATGAAGGAGGAAAAAGATGGCTGAAATTGCGTTAAGAAATGTCTGTAAGCAATTTGATTCCACACATTATGGTGTAAAAGATTTTACCTTAGACATTCATGATAAAGAATTTGTGATTTTCGTAGGACCTTCCGGCTGTGGAAAATCTACAACACTTAGATTGATTGCAGGACTGGAAGATATTACAGATGGAGAACTCTGGATCGACGAAGAGCTCTGCAACTATCTGGAACCAAAGGAAAGAGAGATGTCAATGGTTTTTCAGAATTATGCTTTATATCCAAACATGACTGTTTATGGAAATATTGCTTACTCACTGAAAATCCGTAAGGTTCCGAAAAAAGAAATTGATCAAAGAGTCAGAGAAGTAGCAAGAATCCTTGAGATTGAATCTCTGCTTGACAGAAAACCGGCGGCATTATCCGGCGGGCAAAAGCAGCGTGTTGCGATTGGCGCGGCAATCATAAGACAGCCAAAAGCATTTCTTATGGATGAACCACTTTCCAATCTTGATGCAAAGCTTCGGGCGCAGATGCGTGTTGAATTGCAAAAGTTACATAAACAGTTAGATACCACCATCATTTATGTTACACACGATCAGACAGAAGCAATGACGCTTGGGACAAAAATCGTTGTCATGAAAGACGGTCTGATCCAGCAGGTAGATACCCCGCAGAACATTTACGATCATCCGGTAAATAAATTTGTCGCAGGATTTGTAGGTGCACCGACCATGAATTTTATCGAATGCGAAGTGGAAAAAGAATTTGATAAGACAGTCCTGTTATTTGCAACAACAGGACCAGTAAAAAAAGTATATCCAACTGGGCGTAATGAAGAAATTCTCCGGAAAGAATACCTGGGAAAACGTGTGACCCTGGGAATCAGACCGGAAGATATCTATGAATACGAAGAAGCAAAAGCCAGCGGATTTGCAAAAAACAGTGCCGGAATACGGGAAACCGTCGTTACCAGAGAAATGCTTGGAGCAGAAGTATTCCTGTATTTTGATGAACAGCACAGAACGCATGCTGTAAGGCTGGAGCCATCCAACCAGACAAAAGTAGGTGAAACGGTAGATCTGTATTTTGATCCAAATCGGATTCACATATTTGATACAGAGACAGAGGAAAATATTCTGAATCTATATAGGAAAGGATATTAAGAATGAAAAAAGAAAAGAATCTAAAAATTACACCGTACCTTTATCTGGTGCCGAGTATTCTGATCTTTGCAGTATTTTTGTTCTACCCATTTGTAAAGACAGTTTACTTAAGCCTTTTTATGACAAACAAAATGGGACAGGCAAAAATCTTTGTAGGTCTTCAGAATTATATAGATCTGCTTAGTTCAGAATCCTTTAGAAACAGTTTAAAAGTTACATTGGCCTTTGTTGTCATCGTTGTACTCGGCGGAATGCTCCTGGGATTGATTGCTGCAGTTCTTTGTAACAAAGCTTTTCCTGGAATCCGCGTATTCAGTACCGCTTACGCGCTTCCGATGGCGATCGCATCAAGCTCGGCAGCCATGATTTTCCAGATCATGCTCCATCCGGCAGTCGGAATTGTAAATAAGCTTCTCGGACTTGATATCAACTGGCTAAACGATCCAAACACCGCACTTTACTGTGTCGCGATCCTTACCGCATGGTTAAATAGCGGAATCAATTTTCTGTATTTTTCGGCAGGACTCGGAAATATTGACGAAACCATTTATGAAAGAGCATCGGTCGACGGTGCAAGCGGGGTTCAGCAATTTTTCAGCCTGACACTTCCGGGACTGTCACCGATCATGTTTTACACCGTTGTTGTAAACATCATTCAGGCATTCCAGTCATTCGGACAGATCAAGATCCTGACAGAAGGCGGACCGAATGAATCCACAAACGTAATCGTATACTCGATTTACAGAGATGCATTCTTTAACTATCGTTTTGGAAGTGCATCCGCACAGTCTGTTATCTTATTTGTCATTATCATGCTTGTAACATTGGTGATGTTCCGCATTGAGAAGAAGGGAGTAAATTACTAATGAGTCAGTTAAATAGTATGGCAATTCCGATGGAAGGAAAATATTCAAAAAGTGAACTTCTGGAATTAAAAAATAAAATGAACGCCAAGGCACTGGCGAAAAGAAGAAGTAAGACAGCACTGCGCCTTGCGGCAAATATCATTTTCGCAATCCTTGTACTGCTTCCGCTTTTATACGCGGTCAGCATTGCGCTGATGCCATCCAATGAATTATTTACAACGGATCTGAATCTTTTTCCGAAGCATCCGACACTGCAGAACTTCAAGGAGGCATTTACAACTGTTCCGCTTCTCCGGTTCATTTTAAATTCATTTATCATGGCAGGATGTATTACCATCGGACAGATCATTTCCTGTTCCCTTGCCGCATTTGCATTTTCCTTCCTGGAATTTAAGGGAAAAGGAATCCTTTTTGCAATTGTTATGGCAACCATGATGGTTCCTGGCGAAGCAACGATCATTTCCAATTATCTGACCGTCGGAAGCTGGGGGATTCTTGATACGTATGCGGTACTGATCATTCCGTATCTGACATCGGCGATGGGAATCTTTTTGTTCCGTCAGTTCTATATGACATTCCCGATGTCCCTGTATGAATCAGCAAAACTGGACGGATGCAGTAATTTGAAATTCATTATTAAGATTCTGATCCCGCTGACCAAGTCAGCAATCGGAGCTATGGCAGTTTATACTTTTATCAATGCATGGAATATGTATATGTGGCCACTTCTTGTAACCGGTTCCAACAACATGCGAACCGTACAGATTGGTATCAGTATGCTTGACAGTGTGGATTCGCAGTCCATTACCCTGATGATCGCAGGTGTTGTCATGATCATCATTCCGTCGATTTCGATTTTCATTATCGGACAGAAGCAACTGATCCGGGGAATGTTCTCAGGAGCTGTAAAGGGTTAATTCCTATACTGGAAACGGGAAAACATTCATTCCCGATCCTATATATGTGTAAATATTACACACAATTTCATCCAATTAGAAGAGATCACAACAGGAGGAAAATTATGAAGAAAAAAACAGTTTCATTATTACTTGTAGCAGCAATGGCAGTCGGAATGCTTGCAGGATGCGGTGGTGGAAAATCTTCCATCAGCCAGGATGGCTCATCCGATGCAGCAGAAGGCAATGAAAAAGCAGAAATGGCAGATGCAAAGGATGTAGACGGAACAACCATTACTTTCTGGCATTCTATGGGTGGAGTCAATGGACAGGCAATCGATACACTTGTCAAAAAATTTAATGATGAAAATGAATATGGAATTACTGTAGAAGCACAGTATCAGGGAGAATATGATGATTCTCTGAACAAATTAAAGAGCGCACAGATCGGAAATATGGGTGCAGATCTGGTACAGGTTTATGAAATCGGTACCCGTTTTATGATCGAATCCGGTTGGACAGTGCCAATGCAGGAAATGATCGATGCAGATAATTATGATGTATCCGAGATCGAACCGAACCTTGCTGCATATTATACGATTGATAATCAATTATATTCGATGCCTTTTAACTCATCTACCCCAATTATGTATTATAATAAAGATATGTTCGACAAAGCCGGTATTACAGAAATCCCGGACAGCCTGGAAGCAATCGATGAGATTGGCGATCAGTTAATGAGCAAAGGCGGTGCCGGAGAAGTAATGTCTCTTGGTATTTACGGATGGTTCTTCGAGCAGTTTATCGGAAAACAGGGTCTGGACTATGCCAATAACGGAAATGGGCGTGAAAAGGCCGCAACAGCAGTTGACTTTGACAAAAACGGTGCAGCCAAGAATATCCTGACCGCATGGCAGAAACTCAACAAAGACGGTTATGCTCCAATCGTCGGAAAAGGCGGTGATGCAGGACTTGCAGATTTCTCAGCCGGAAAGTCCGCAATCACACTTGGTTCTACAGCTTCATTAAAACAGATCCTGCAGGATGTAAACGGAAAATTTGAAGTGGGAACTGCATATTTTCCGAAGGTATCTTCAAGTGATGAAGGCGGAGTATCCATCGGTGGAGCTTCTCTGTGGGCACTGAACAATAAAGATCCAAAGAAACTCCGTGCAACATGGGAATTCGTAAAATTCCTGATCTCTCCGGAATCACAGGCATACTGGAATGCACAGACAGGATATTTCCCGGTTACCACAAAAGCACACGATGAACAGACATTCAAAGATAATATCGCGCAGTATCCTCAGTTCCAGACAGCAATCGATCAGCTCCATGATTCTTCACCGGAATATTGCGGTGCGCTTTTAAGTGTATTCCCGGAAGCAAGAGCAACTGTTGAGTCTGAAATCGAAAGCATGCTGAATGGAAAAGAAGATGTCGACACAGCAGTACAGAAAATGTCAGATTCGATCAACAAAGCGATCACTGACTACAATACTGTAAATAATTAAAAAGAATCGAGGCAATAAACATTGAGCAAAACAAAAATATTTGCACACAGAGGTGCAAGCGGATATGCACCGGAAAACACGTTGGAAGCATTTGCACTGGCAATCACACAGGGTGCTGACGGAATCGAGCTTGACGTACAGCTTACAAAGGATGGAATCCCGGTTGTGATCCATGATGAAACCATCGACAGAGTTACAGAAAAAAAGGGATGGGTCAAGGATTATACCTTAAAAAAGTTAAAAGAGCTTACAGTACTGAAAAACAAATTCCCGGAGTATTCCGCAGCAAAGATCCCAACCCTGGAAGAAGTACTGGATGCGGTAAAAGCATCCGGTATCCAGGTCAATATTGAGCTGAAAACAGGAATTTACTGGTATCCGGAAATCGAGCAGAAGGTTGCGGATCTTGTAAAAAAAGCCGGAATGGAAGAGCGGGTGATTTATTCTTCCTTTAACCATTACAGCATCCAGCAGATGAAGAAAATTGTGCCGGAAGCAGAAACCGCTTATCTGTACAGTGATGTGATCCTGAATGTTGCAGAGTATGCGAAGAATACAAAAGTAGACGGACTGCATCCGGCAGTATATCATGTAAAAATGGCAGATTTCCTGAAAGAATATCTAGGCAGCAATCTGAATGTCCGTGTCTGGACAGTCAATGAAAAAGCGGATATGAAATGGCTGATCGATGCAGGAGTAACTGCAATTATCACCAATTATCCAGACATGGCAGTGCAGATCAAAAAAGAAGCGGAAGTATAAGATCATGCTGGAAAATAAAAAACTTTTTCTGCTGGATATAGACGGTACGATCTGTAAAGGGAATCAGCTCGTTGAAGGATCCGCAGCTTTCCTAAAAGACATCAAGGCAAATGGCGGGCAGTTTGTATTTATCACAAACAATGCAACCAAGAGCATCGATGATTATATCAGATTTTTTCAGGTTCTTGGAATCCACACCGATTACACCAATTTCCTGACAGCATCCTATGTAACCATTGATTATCTGAAGAAAAATCATGCCGGAGAACTGATCTATGTGCTGGGAACCCGGTCCTTTATCCGGGAACTCAAAAAAAATAAAATCCACGTAACAAGCGATTGCGAGGATGAAGGAATTACCTGCGTTGTAGTTTCTTATGATAATCAGCTGACATATGAAAAATTATCTGATACATGTAAGCTGCTGAGTACAAAAAATGTGGATTATCTTGCAACAAATCCAGACTATGTATGTCCGATTGAATTTGGATTTGTACCAGACTGTGGCTCCATCTGTGAAATGCTTGCACATGCGGTAAAGCGAATGCCGTATTTTATTGGTAAGCCGCAGCCTGAAATGGTAGAACTTGCATTGCAGCGGAATCATTACCGGAAAGAAGAGACTTTAATCGTTGGAGACCGCCTGTATACGGATATCTTATGTGGATATCATGCCGGTGTTGAGACGGTACTGGTATTATCCGGTGAGGCAACTGAAGAAGAAGCAAAAGCATACGAACATCAGCCGGATTACGTGATGTCATCCGTTGATGAGTTGCATGAAGCATGGAGCAAAAGTATTTCTTAAATAAAAGAAAATATGTTTACTAAAACAGGGTATGTATGGCAAATGAAGCTGTACATACCCTGTCTGTATATTCAGGTCAATTCTTGATTGCACTTAAATGAAAAACTAAATTCCAGCTGTGGATTATCTCAGTAACTATGCGGGATTAAATTCTGTAATGCACCTTAA
>NZ_JBCPDP010000028.1:0-25927 GCF_040915385.1 Coprococcus sp. RTP21204st1_G4_RTP21204_210225
GCGCTCCACGGTACAGAACCGTCGCGCCCGTGCGCTCGCCCGTCTTGCGGACATTCTGACGGAAGGGGGTGACCCGCGTGGCAAAGGGAAAGATTGACTACGATACCGTCGTTGCCGCGACAAACGGAGATGCCCTTGCTGCCGGGGCGGTGCTCGATTACTTCAACGACTTCATGGACGGACTCTGCACCGGGTTCTACACCGACGCGGATGGCTTCTGGGATTACGGCATCGACCTCTCGATGAAATCGTTTATGCAGGCGAAGCTCTTGCGTGCGATGTTGAGGTTTCAGCCGTAAAAGACGCTACTTGTAACAAGTAAAACCAGAAATAGGGAAAACCAGCACACCAGAAAACTACTTGACCAGCCATGGTATAATAAAAATGTCAAGCGGTTGTCTGGTGCCCTTTTTCCCGGAAAGGAAAATTATGGCATCGGAACGCAATCGAACCGAAGAGAAGAAAACCTATACGGTAGGCGAAATCGCCGAAATGCTGGGCATCAGCGACAAGGTGGCCTATACACTCGTGAAGAGCGGGCAGTTCAAGTACGTCCGCGTCGGCAGAGCCATTCGGGTATCCAAAAGCTCCTTCGACAGTTGGTTGGAACCAAATTAACCGACAAGGAGAAGATTCGATATGGCAGCAATCAAGCAGAGAAAAACAAAGTATTCCGTTATCTACTGGTATGTAAATGAACAAGGAGAACGGAAACAAAAATGGGACACCGTGGATACGATTGGCGAAGCAAAGAGCCGCAAGGTCTTTGTAGAGTTCTATCAGGAGAAATACGGACAGGCCATCGTTCCTAACGAGGAGACGTATTTTCAAAGAGTAGCTGATGAAAAGGCAAAAACGGGGAAAGAAGGCGGAACCGATGAGCACGATAGCGGCTCGGAACCGGTTCGCAGAAGAACCCCGACCCCAAAAAGCGCGGTAACGCCGCAAAAGGACGATATCACTTTCAGCGAGTTCCTAAAGCACTATGTGAAAGTGTACGGAACGTCGAAATGGTCTATGAGCACATACAGCGGAAAGACCGGGCTAATAAGGAACTACATTGACCCATATATCGGGGACAAGAAGCTGTCTGAAATCACCACGGAATGCCTTTCGGAGTATTACAACGCCCTGCTCTCCGTCGAGCGCGTTCCGCCTGCCAACCAAAAAAAGACCGGCAAATGTGTCGCGCCTTCCGGCGTGAAGAAGATTCATGACGTTATCCGCTCTGCACTCAATCAGGCAATGAAATGGAACTATCTCGACCCGATGATGCAGAATCCGGCAAAACTTGCCACCCTGCCGACGATGAAGAAAACGAAACGGAAGGTGTGGAGTGTGAGCACGTTTCGCGAAGCACTTCCAAGAGTCGAGGACGATATTCTGGCTCTCGCCATGAACCTCGCTTTTTCCTGTTCGCTCAGGGTGGGGGAGATAACCGGTCTCACATGGGACTGCATTTTCATAGACGAGGAATCTATTGAAAACGGCAACGCTCGCATCATCATCAACAAGGAGGTTGCTCGTGTTTCCATTGAAGCCTTGCAGAGACTCAACGAGCGGGACGTGCTCGTCACGTTTCCCGCTCAGAAACCACACTGCACCACTAGGCTCGTGCTCAAGACCCCGAAGACCGAAACCAGCACCCGTGTGGTATGGCTTCCGAAAACCGTGGCGCACATGCTCGTGGAGCATAGGAAAAATCAGGAGGAACTAAAGGAGTTTCTTGGAGCGGATTACCATGACTACAATCTTGTGGTTGCCCTTGAAAACGGAAATCCGGTGGAGAGCCGCATCATCCGAAAGCGCCTGCAAGTCTTTTGTGACACGACAGGATACGAACGTGTGGACTTCCATTCGCTCCGCCATCTCTCCACGAAGTACAAACTCAAACTGACGCAGGGCGATATTAAGTCCGTCCAAGGAGATACTGGTCATGCCGAAGCCCAGATGGTGACAGACGTTTACTCGGAAATTGAAGACGAGAACCGGCGCGAGAACGCGGCTCGCATGGAAGCCGACTTCTACAGCCCTACCGCTAAAAATGGGAAATCATCAGCAACAGAGGATATCGGCGAAGCTCTGGCAGCTATCCTTAAGAACCTGTCACCTGAGCAACTTGCAGCGCTTGTCTCCGCCGCCCGTTAGCAGTGGTTGTTAGCAAGTTGTTAGCAAATCGTCCCAAATGTTGTGCCAGACACACAGGTAGATGTTTTTTGTTAGCAAACAATAGAAACGGAAAAACGGAAAGACGGCTATACCGAAAACTGGAATGCCAGTCGAAAACGGTGTAGCCGTCTGAAAAGGAAAAATGCCGGAAACCCTTGAAAAATCAGGCTTCCGGCGATTTTTACCACACGTCCCAGACAGGAATCGAACCTGCGGCGTTTCGCTTAGGAGGCGAACCCTCTATCCTACTGAGGTACTGGGACACATCATATTCAGTTAGCAAAAAGTCTTCGTTCCAACAACCGCTTAGGAGACGATTCTTATATTCATTTGACTAATAGAACATATACATATATCATACCGTTTGAACATGAAAATGTCAAATGCTTTTCTAAGAGGATGATCATGGTGAGGTAACAGAGCGGGATCTGATATGTGAAATAGCTTTTACAGGAATTTTTTATGTAAAGCCGAATGTTCTGAAACGCATATACAAAAAAGCACGACTAATTTTCAATTAAAAGAAATTTGGTCATGCTTTTTATATAAGTCAAAAATTTTTCCTAAAAATTAATATGCCCCTGCAGCCAGATCTGTGCCTTCAGCCGTCTTCCAACTGCCGGTTCGCCAATCACCTTTTCAACCGGTACGCATACATCAAATTGAAGTTCATTGGTTTCAACTGTAAGAACATAAAGTTTTTTCCCGGTAAGAAGATTTTCGATGGTATCGATATTCAGAATCTCACCAAGAATCGCATACTGGTCACATTCAAGACCAGCTGGCATAAAATGCGTATCGACAATACTGTAAATATCTTCCCCGCGAATTCTTTTTGATACTGCGGCATAGGTGTCGATGTCGTCAAGCGTAAGGCTTTCAATGGCATCGGGATTCCCTTCCTTTGCTGCGCTCATAAGCATCATCCGGTTGCGGAGATCTTTCGCTCTCTTGTCCGCAGCACCTGCATCCTTTGTGACCGGAAGCAAAATTTTCCCACTTAAGGCAAGACCAGAAAAGGTTATAGAGATTGAACTTTTGCTCAGACCACCGAGAGTGGCTTCTTTTATGTATTCCATTCCGTTCTGGATATGGAAAATGATACTGCAGCCGAGCTTTACATCTTCGCAGACACCAATATAGGTCGGTGAGGATGCTTTCTGTTCTACTGCAATATCAGCATAAGAGCTGACTCCACTGCCTGAAAAATATGGGAAATAGCATTCTCTGCGGAACTCTTCATCATTTTCATCGATAAAGCCGCAGGAAGAAATGCCAATCCCGTTGCCGTATTCCCTGCGAAGCTCACAGAGATCTGTGTGTTCGTCCAGGGCAATACGGTCATATCCGGAAAATTTCTTTTCGGATTCAAGAAGAATCTGATACCATTCGCGTTCAGATGCGATATCGTGGAATCCGATAGCGTTTAAATATTTATGCAAAATTTACCTCGTTTTCTATCTGATTTCAGACTTACCGCCCATGTATGGACGAAGTACTTCAGGAATGCGGACAGAACCGTCTGCCTGAAGATTGTTCTCGAGAAATGCGATCAGCATTCTCGGAGGAGCTACTACTGTGTTGTTCAGTGTGTGTGCGAAATATTTGTTTCCGTCACTTCCTTTTACACGGATGCCAAGACGTCTTGCCTGTGCATCACCAAGGTTAGAACAGCTTCCTACTTCAAAGTATTTCTTCTGTCTTGGAGACCATGCCTCTACGTCACAAGATTTTACTTTAAGGTCGGCAAGGTCACCTGAACAGCATTCCAGTGTACGAACCGGGATATCAAGAGAACGGAACAGATCAACAGTGTTTTTCCATAATTTATCATACCATTCTTTGCTTTCTTCTGGTTTGCATACAACGATCATTTCCTGTTTTTCAAACTGATGGATTCTGTATACACCACGTTCTTCGATTCCATGAGCTCCTTTTTCTTTACGGAAGCATGGAGAATAAGAAGTCAGTGTCTTTGGAAGTTCAGCTTCATCAAGCATGGTATCGATGAATTTACCGATC
The DNA here is from genome assembly GCF_040915385.1 of Coprococcus sp. RTP21204st1_G4_RTP21204_210225. NCBI lineage: Bacteria > Bacillati > Bacillota > Clostridia > Lachnospirales > Lachnospiraceae > Coprococcus > Coprococcus sp. RTP21204st1_G4_RTP21204_210225. The sequence continues at coordinate 4,192 of NZ_JBCPDP010000028.1, forward strand.
ATAGAATGCTCGCTTGTTCCGATCAGATATAAGTCTTCGCCTTCAATTTTGTACATCATAGAATCCATTTCGGCAAAGCTCATAACGCCTGTAACAACGTTGCTTCTGATCATGAAAGGTGGGATACAGTATGTGAATCCACGATCGATCATAAAGTCACGTGCATAAGAGATAACTGCTGAGTGAAGACGTGCAATATCTCCCATCAGATAATAGAAACCATTTCCGGCAACCTTTCCTGCACTTTCAAGATCGATTCCGTTGAATTTTTCCATAATTTCTGTATGGTATGGGATTTCAAAGTCCGGAACAACCGGTTCGCCAAATTTTTCAATTTCAACATTCTGACTGTCGTCTTTACCGATCGGTACAGATGGATCGATGATATTTGGGATAACCATCATATCTTTTTTGATTTTTGCTTCAACTTCTTTTTCTTCAGCAGAAAGTTCTTCCATACGGGCAGCGTTTTCCTGAACTTTTTTCTTAAGCTCTTCTGCTTTCTCTTTTTCGCCATGTGCCATGCATGCACCGATTTCTTTGGAAACTTTATTTTTCTCAGCACGGAGTGCTTCTACTTCGCCTTTGATTTCACGATTTCTCTTGTCAAGTTCGATTACTTCATCTACAAGTGGAAGCTTTTCATCCTGGAATTTTTTCTTGATGTTTTCTTTTACAACATCCGGGTTCTGTCTTAAAAATTTAATATCTAACATAACTGTTCTCCTGTCTTATTTCTTTATTTTTATTACTGTGGTTTGATCGCATCCTGTACATCCGGATCATACATTTCCTGGTAAACGGCCTGATCTAGTGATTCGGCCTCTTCTTCAGAGAGCTCAATGTAACTTTCACCACGCACAATTTCTTTTATATAAGTGTAACAGCCATCTCTGCTGTGCATGGAATTGAGGATCCATCCATTGTTATCATTGTCAAGCATTGTGAGGGCGAAGCTGAGTTTTCCACCCATTTCACCGAAAGCATCGTATTTGACAATACCTACTTTCTGGTAGCTGCTTCGCAACGCGCGATACAATATGCGGATGTCCGCTTTGTTTTCGTGGGCAATGTTGGAAAGCTCGTCGAGTTCATCGAATCTTGCACTGAAACTTTCTTCGAGCGTTTTACCGTCCTGTCCGCGCATGAATACGTTATAGCTTGATTTCAGACGGTTGTATTTCATATTAACATTAATATAAAGAAGAAACATCAATATGATCAGCATGATAAGAAAAAGAAATATATACGCCGGATCAATTCCAATTGATTTCAGAATTTTACTTTCCATATATTATTTTCCTTCCTGTATTGACATCAACAATTCAAATATACGTTCCAGATCGTTGTCCGAATAATATTCAATTTCAATTTTGCCTTTTCCGTTGGCTTTATGATTGACATGGACTTTGGAACCGATGATTGACTTTATACGTTCCTCCAGATCTTCATATACAAATGCATTCTGGATAACAGGCTTTTCTTTTTCTTTTTTTGGCTTCTTTAGTTCTTTGACAAGTTTTTCGGTATCCCGGACACTGAGCTTTTCATCAAATACTTTATTGGCAAGAACATATTGCTGCTCTTTATCCTCGATTGCAAGAAGAGCACGTGCATGTCCGGTTGAAATCATGTCATCGATGATCATCTGCTGTACTCTTTCGTCCAGCTTTAGAAGACGCATGGAATTTGTAACAGCAGTTCTGCTCTTTGAAACGCGCTCAGCTACCTCATCCTGCTTCAGACGGAATTCATTTAGCAAGCGTTTGTATGCCTGCGCTTCTTCGATTGGATTCAGATTTTCGCGCTGAATATTTTCAATAAGAGAAATTTCAACGATTTCCTGATCTGTGTATTCTTTAATGATAACAGGGACCTCTTTGACACCGGCCTGCTTTGCTGCACGCCAGCGACGCTCGCCGGCGATGATCTCGTAGTAATCGTTCCGTTTCTGAACAATCAGAGGCTGCAGGATTCCAAACTGTTTGATTGAATCAGCAAGTTCCAAGAGAGCATCTTCCTCAAAATGTTTTCTTGGTTGGTCACGGTTTGGCTCTACATCATTGATTTTCATCATAATTGGCCCGGCATTCACTACTTCTTTTTTGACCGGTGCAGTATGTTTTGCGGTTTTGTTTTCTTTGATTAAACTATCCAGACCTTTTCCAAGTCCGCCTCGTTTTGCTGTCATGCTTACTCTTCTCCTTTATGAATTACTTCATCTGCTAATAACATATAACTTTCAGCTCCTGTTGAACGAGGATCATATAAGTTGATTGGTAAGCCATGACTTGGGGCTTCTGCAAGTCGTATATTACGTGGAATGATAGTTTTGTAAATTGTCTGATCAAGATTATCTTTTACATTTTCAACAACTTGAAGAGAAAGATTGGTTCTGGCATCATACATGGTAAATACAACGCCTTCCATTTCAAGGTTTTCGTTCAATCTTTCTTTTACAAGCTTGATTGTTTTAATCAGCTGGCTCAATCCTTCAAGTGCATAGTATTCACACTGAATTGGAACCAATACGGTATCGGCTGTAGTCATTGAATTGATTGTCAGCATACTAAGTGAAGGTGGGCAGTCGATAATGACGTAATCGTAATTACTTCTTATCTTAAGCACCTCATCTCTTAATATGTATTCTTTGTTCTCAGTATCGAGCAACTCTATTTCGGCACCAGACAGATCAATGTTTGCGGGAATTACGTCGAGATTTTCAATTGCTTCTTTGCATAGCACCTGATCCATAGTGGCTTCGCCGATTAAAAGATCATATACAGTATAGGCAACATTATCCTTATCTATACCAAGACCGCTGGACATATTCCCCTGTGGATCCATGTCGATTGCGAGAACTTTCTGCCCTTTTGCCGATAAACACGAGGATAAATTGATCGCTGTTGTAGTTTTTCCAACGCCACCCTTTTGGTTGGCAACGGCAATTATTCGTCCCATTGCAATTACCTCCTTTCTAATAGTGTGCAAATATATATGAAGTTTTATTTACATCTAGGTATAATTGTAACACTAAACTTTATCTAAATCTACTAAATGTTTCACGTGAAACATTTATTTTTGCATTTTTTATAAATAAGGGGATTTTTTGCGCGAAACATTCTGCACAAAGTGAAATGTGAAAATGTATAAAAACATTCGTAATCCGCTCATTTTTTCTTGAAAAAAACGGCTACTTACTCATTTTTTGACGGGTCAAGAGGTCAAAAATCCTCTTGCAAGCAAGCTTACATCGGCTTTCTGACCTTTTGCCCATGGTATCGTCATATTTTAGATATATTAAAATATATTTGGCTATGAGCAGCTGGAAAAAGAGAAAACAAAATGTTTCACGTGAAACATTTTGTCGAAAACCAAGGAACAATAACATGATGAAAATCTTTAAACTGTAAGGAGATTATGGTATACTTATCTATAAGCCGCAAGGTGAAACATTACACAAAACAGATACTGATACTATTTGCGAGTATGATCTTGCTGAATCGGGGCAAAAATGATTCGGAGAAAGGACAATTAACGATGAAAAATAAATTGAAAAGTTGTGCGATTTTAGCAACACTTGGTGCGATTACAATCCATCTGATAAATAAAACACTTATAGAAATGGCAACAAAAGACAGCTTGTTAAACTCATCTGAGGGAAATTATTATGACTGGAGATTTGGAAAAATCTATTATAGAAAACAGGGAAATGGTAAACCACTACTGCTACTTCATGATTTGGATGCAGAAAGCTCTGGCGTAGAATGGAAAAAAGTAGCGGCAATTCTTGCAGAAAAGCATACTGTTTATACCGTGGATCTGCTAGGTTGTGGACGATCTGAAAAGCCCAATATTACTTATACTAATTTTCTTTATGTGCAAATGCTGACAGATTTTATTAAACATATCATTGGCGAAAAGGCAGATGTTGTGGCTACGGGAGAATCGGCTGCTATTGCAGTTATGGCATGCGGAAATGATGAAAATGTGATTGGAAAGATTTGTATGGTGAATCCACTGTCACTTACGGAACTTGCAAAATGTCCGAATAAGAGAACCAAGACGCTGAAGTTCCTTATCGAAATACCGATTATTGGTACGCTGCTGTACAACATTATTCATTCAAGAGAAGCGATTGATGAAAAATTTGTGGATAAGTATCTGTATGACGAAGATACGATAGATTATCAGATGACGAAGATATACCATGAATCTGCTCATAATGAAAACGCACATTCAAAATATTTGTTTGCAAGCATCAAAGGTGGATATACAAAGACAAATATTTATCATTGTATTCGCAAGGCGACAAATAGTATCTGTATTATCTCTGGACAATATGATGAAAACAGTATTGAGATTGCTAAACAATATCAGAAGCATGTACCTGCTATAGAATGCATGTGCATAAAGGATACGAGACATCTTCCGCAAATTGAACAACCGGAAGGATTCGCAGAACAGCTGGATATCCTTTTCTCTGCTGAATAATATAAAGTACGTTCAGGTACACATTATAGCCAAATGCGGGATGTACACTTCGGTGTACATCCCGCATTTGGCTATATATGGCTCTTGATCAACTTTTGCGATTATCTAATAGCAAACAGAACTGGTATTTAACTGGTACTTATTCTGCTTATGAACACCATGAAAACCGACATGCAACTCTGGGAATTTCTATGGAAATTGTCTTTCTCTGAAAAACAAAACAGAAGGATGATTATTGGACTTTTTGCAGAAATAATCAAGCTAAATGAAAATAAAAAATCAGATTTTAAGCGGGTAAAAAATTGAACTTACCCGCTTTTTGAAATGAAATAGGAAAACAAATTTCTGGCAGAACTGCATACAAAAAATAAAAATACATTTTCAAAGCATACAAAAATTGAACTATCAAAAATACAAAATAGAATAAACTATAACAATTAAAATTGAACTATTATAAAAAGAACTAATAGCAGAAGTTCAAGATAAAGAAAAAAATAGTTCAATTTCCATTGCGGCATATACAGACTACAGGTATGTATAGCTGTTTATCCGTGGATAGGTTCTTTGGAAGGAAGTCCTGCTTTTCGAGGAAACTTCTTCCCGGTAGGCTTGATTTTTTTGATCTTTACAAATGAACGGCTGATATCACTGCCTGGAAGTTGGAATACAACTGGTTTATTTTGTGTACCTCCAAGGACATGTACTGCGGTTTTTGCAGCGGAAAGTTCATCGACAATATCACCGGATTTGTAAGAAACAAAGAATCCACCAACTTTTACATAAGGGAGGCAGTATTCGGATAATGTAGATAAATTGGCCACTGCACGTGAAACACAGAGGTCAAACTGTTCCCTGTAGTCTGCCTGACGGGCAAAATCTTCTGCTCTGCCGTGAATTGTATGGATATCCGTAAGATTTAACTCTTCAATCACACTGTCAAGGAAACGGATTCTCTTATTTAAAGAGTCAAGCAACGTGATTTTCAGGTGCGGAAAGGCGATTTTTAAAGGAATTCCGGGGAATCCGGCGCCTGTTCCTATATCGATCACGGTTTGAACTTTACTGATATCCAGAGCCTTTACTAATGCAAGGCTGTCGACAAAATGTTTTTCGTTTACTTCTTCGTACTCGGTGATACCGGTGAGATTCATAACCTTGTTCCATTCCACCAGCATTTCGTAATATTTATCAAACTGATTAAACTGGGTCTGCGTTAATGTGATACCTAATTCTGCAAGCTGTTGCTCAAATTTTTTACTCATATTGCTCCTTTTTCCCCTAAAAGTACACATCTTTGCGGAAAATAAACAGTAATTTACACTGTTTTGCACCAAATAGGTACACAATTTCTGAGAAGATAGCACCTTAAAGGTACACGATAAAGTGATAATGTTTTTAAAAAAATACAATCATGCACCTGAAAGGTATACGAAAAGATGAAAAACATACTTTTTGCCCTATAAAGTACACGATAAAACCATTTCTTTGAAAATAGATGTGTACTTTTTGGGTGATGCCCTCAAAAGTACACATCTATATAAAGGGAAAAACAGAAACCAGAAATAATGGATTCTGTAATATCCCAAAAAAGATCAAAATACAGGTCTGGTTATCTGGTGGTCTAATGTCCTAGATATACCAGTAATACAGAAATATCGGCAGGTGAGACACCGGAAATACGGGATGCCTGACCGATGGAAAGAGGTCGGAACTGCTTTAATTTCTGCACAGCTTCGATTCGCAGGCTTGGAACAGCATCGTAATCGATATCTGCTGGTATTTTCCTGGTTTCAAGCTTTTTAAACTGTTCTACCTGTTTTAACTGGCGCTTGATATAGCCTTCATATTTGATGTTGATATCAATTTGTTCCATAATCTCTCGGCTGAAGCTTTCTGTTCGCATATGGTCGATAGGTTCGAGAAGCTCATAATTCAGCTCAGGACGCTTAATAAGCTCAGCAAGTGTAGATCCTGAAGTAAGAGGCGTACTGCCGCAATTTGTGAGAAAATCCGTGATTTCCTGGGAAGTTCCAACGTTGGTATGCTCAAGCCTGTGGATCTCCTTGCGGATGATTTCTTCTTTGTCTAACAACATCTGGTATCTCTCGTCTGAAATAAGCCCTATTTTGTGCCCTATTTCGGTTAGTCTCTGATCGGCGTTGTCCTGGCGCAGGAGTAACCGGTATTCGGCACGTGAAGTCATCATACGATATGGTTCGTGGCTTTCTTTTGTAACCAGATCATCGATCAGAACACCGATATAAGCCTGGGAACGGTCTAAAATTAACTGTTCTCTTCCAAGAACCTCCAGTGCGGCATTGATTCCGGCAATAAGTCCCTGAGCGGCTGCTTCTTCATATCCCGAACTTCCGTTGAACTGACCACCGCTGAACAAACCATGAATAGATTTGAACTCAAGTGTCGGATGAAGCTGTCTTGCATCGATACAGTCATATTCAATTGCGTAAGCATTTTTAACTATTTTTGCGTGTTCAAGACCAGGCACACTTCTGTACATTTCATATTGAACATCCTCTGGAAGTGAACTTGACATTCCACCGATGTACATTTCATTGGTTTCCAGACCTTCTGGTTCAATGAACACCTGATGCCGTTCTTTATCGGCAAATTTTACAATTTTGTCCTCGATAGACGGACAATAACGTGGCCCGGTGCCTTCGATCATACCAGAATAAAGTGGGGAACGATCCAGATTTTTACGGATGATCTCATGGGTTGTAGGATTGGTATAGGTAAGCCAGCAGGAAGCCTGCTCAATCTGCACATCTTCTGGATCCGTTGTGAACGAAAAAGGTACAACCCTCTCGTCGCCGAATTGCTCTTCCATTTTGCTGAAATCAATGCTGCGCTTGTCGATACGTGCTGGTGTACCGGTTTTGAAGCGGTACATCTTAATACCAAGCTCCTTCAGACAGTCGGTCAGATAATTTGCTGCCTGCAGTCCGTTTGGACCGGTATGCGTGCTGACATCACCGTAAATGCATCTTGCCTTCAGGTAGGTTCCGGTACACAGTACAACGGCCTTGCAGCGGTATATAGCACCAGAATAGGTCTGAACGCCCGTTACAGAACCATCTTCCACAAGGATATTGACGACTTCACCTTGCCGGATCTCCAGGTTCTCCTGGTTTTCCAGCGTCTGTCGCATGGTATTGCTGTATTTGTTCTTATCTGCCTGGGCGCGCAGGGAATGAACGGCAGGCCCTTTAGATTTATTCAGCATCTTTGACTGAATAAATGTCTTGTCGATGTTCTTTCCCATTTCACCGCCGAGCGCATCCAGCTCGCGTACCAGGTGCCCCTTTGAGGTACCGCCGATATTCGGGTTGCATGGCATCATGGCGATACTTTCTACACTTACGGTGAAAACAATCGTTTTCAGACCGAGTCTTGCGCAGGCAAGGGCAGCTTCGCAGCCGGCATGTCCCGCACCAACTACAACGATGTCGTATGCGTCTTTATTTTCCCATACAGAATTTGCTGAATATTTCATTTACTAAATCTTCTCCTATCGTCTCTCCGGTAATGCTTCCCAGAGATTCATATGCATCCATTAAGTCAATTGTGAAAAAGTCTTCCGGCATTTGGTTTTCGATGCTCTCTTCTACCTTTTTCAGGCTGGAAAGTGCATCGGCAAGAGCTGTTTTGTGCCGGATATTGGTGATATAAACCTCATCGTTAAATGAGATATCACCGTGATAAAACATCTCTTTTAAAGTAGATTCCAGTTCATGGATCCCAGTCTCCTCTTTTGCGGAAATATCGATCATTGGCTTAGTTATCAACGTTTCTAATGCCTTTTTATCAACAACTGTGGATAAGTCACTTTTATTCAGTAGTATTACAGCTTTCTTATCCCGGATCATCTCGATGATCTCGTGATCATTTTCATCAAGAGGTCTGGATGCATCGACCACATAGATGATTAGATCGGCTTTTTCTGCATTTTCTTTTGCTTTATCCACACCGATCTTCTCTACGATATCAGAGGTATCGCGGATTCCGGCGGTATCCATGATGTTTAAAGAAACGCCCTGAAGCTGGATATTTTCCTCTAGGACATCTCTTGTGGTTCCGGCAATCTCGGTTACGATTGCCTTTTCTTCGCCTACCAGAACGTTCATCAGAGAGGATTTCCCGGCGTTCGGTTTCCCGACGATAACCGTCTTGATGCCTTCTTTGATGATACGTCCGTCATCGGCAGTATCCAGAAGACACTGGATTTTCTGCTGCAGATCCTTTACGACGCCCAGGAGACTGTCACCATATCCGTCTACGCTGATATGCTCTGGATCATCCAGTGCACTTTCGATAAAAGCGGTATGGTAAAGGATTACTTCACGGATTTCTTTAATCTTATTGTGGACAGAGCCTTTCAACTGGTTTACCGAGCTTTGTAGTGCATAGTCATTCTTGGAGCTGATGATATCGATCACGGCTTCGGCCTGTGACAGATCCATTCGGCCGTTCAGAAAAGCCCTTTTGGAAAATTCACCCGGTTCAGCAGGTCTTGCACCGTATTTGATCACGGTTTCAAGTATCTTTCTTGTGACAAATACACCGCCGTGACAGTCGATTTCCACAGTATCTTCACCGGTGTAGCTGTGCGGCCCACGCATTAAAAGAACCAGCACTTCATCAATCGTCTGCTCTCCGTCCATGATATAGCCATAGTGAATGGTATGGCTTTTTTGTTCGGACAGAAGCTTCGGGCTTTTGCCTTTGTAAATTTTGTCAATAATAGAAAACGCATCTTCTCCACTGAGACGTACGATTCCGATTCCGGAATTAGTCATTGCTGTGGAGATTGCTGCGATTGTGTCTGTTTTAAATCCCATTTTATTGCTTCCTTCTATACTTTTGTAATAAATGCGATGTTATCATTTTACCCCGAAAGCTGTCAAAATGGAAGTGCCTATTGTGAAGGGTAGAAAAAAACCGCGTTACTGTTCACAGTACCTGTGACCAGCAACGCATCTCGCCATTTTAAATCACCTTTGGCGATGGGCGAGATGCCATTCAAGATAAAACGTGCATCCTCCGTGCCAATCACTACGCTGATTGGCACGGGAGTGAACAGCAAAAAAACCGCAGCCATTAAATGACTGCGGTTTACTGTGAACGATTCAGTTATAACGGTGTATGCAACCAATTTGCGTTACTGTTTAACGGCGGTTCGGTGTTACAACAACACGTCTGTATGGTTCTTCGCCCTCGCTGTGAGTAGAAACTCTGTCATCAGCCTGCAGAGCGGAATGGATGATTCTTCTTTCATAAGGATTCATCGGCTCCAGTGAGATCGGCTTTCTGCTTCGTTTTACTTTGTAAGCGATATTCTTTGCGAGATTTTCAAGAGTCTGTTTTCTTCTCTTGCGGTAGTCTTCTGTGTCGAGTTTGACACGTACATAACCATCCTGTGACTTGTTGGCTACACGGTTGGTGAGGTACTGGAGAGAATCCAATGTCTGTCCACGCTTACCGATCAGGATACCCATGTTGTCACCGCTCATCTCAATTGCAAGAGCACCTTCTTCATCAATGGAGGATACGATAGTTACTTCGCCCATTCCCATTGCCTGAAGGACTTCCTGTAAGAATTTCTCACAGATCTTCTGTGTAGCTTCTGTTACAACGGCTACATGAAGTTCTTTCTTTTCTTCATAAACCGGAGCTGCTGCTGTTACGGCAGAGGCTGTTTCTGTTTTGTTTTCTTTTACAAATTCTTTCTTAGGCTCTTTTTTGAAGTCCTTTTTCGAATCTTTTTTGTATTCTTTGTGTTCTTTGTACTCTTTGCGTTCTTTGTGTCCAACGAATTCCTTGCGGTCTTTTCGGAAATCCTTCTTGAATTCTTTTTTGATCTCTTCCGGTTTGATTTCTTCGGCTTTGATTTCTTCTGTTACAGTTTTTTTGATACGGGCACGGATAACTGCCTGACGGCTTCCGATTCCGAGGAAGCCTGCACTTCCTTTTTCAATTACGTCATATTCCATCTGATCGCTGGCAACGCCAAGCTGAATGGAAGCCTCTGTAATCGCATCATCTAAAGTTTTTGCTGATACTGTGATCTCATTCATTTAACTTGTCCCCCTATTTATTGCCTTCGTTAAAACGCTTTACAAGGTTCGCTTTGTCTGCAAGGCTTCCGGCCTTTGCATTTTCATTTTTCTTCTTTGCTTCTTCGAGCTTTTCTTCAAGTTCTTTTGTCTGAGCAGCTGTTCTTACCGGCTCATGAATGTTTTTCACGTTCTTATGAGCCATTTTGTTTACATTGCTTGCATCCACTTCGTTTTTGTTCTTTCGTTTTTCAGCAGCTTTTTCCATATTCTCTTTGATCAGTTCATCCATCGGAATCTTATTCAGATGTTTGTTGATAAAGAACTGCTGTACCATACGGACAACGGCACTTGCAACCCAGTAGATTCCAAGACCTGTAGGTAATGTGAAACACATAAATACAGATACAAGAGGAAGGGTAACGTTCATTGTCTTCATGGTTGAAGCCATCTGGTCAGCCTGCGGATTGTTCGTAACTGCAGTTGTCTGCTGAGAAAGCTTCACGCTCAGGTACTGGGAAAGTCCTGAAAGGACAGGAATCAGCACTGCCATGATCACAATTCCCCATGCGCCGGCTTTTACACCGTTGCTAATGAGGTTCATAGGAGTTTCCGCAATGTTAAGTCCAAGGAAGTTATTCATGGACTTTAATGTATCGACGGTGCTGTCGATCGTAGGCTGCAGATCCGGAAGTTTCTTACCAAGGGTATCCCAGGTTGAAGTCTGGAACTTGTAGAGTACGTCGATCAGTACGTTTTTATCAGAGTAATCATATTTGGAGGCGGACATAAGGATCGGTTTTGCTTCGCCGATCTTTTCCATGACCTTCTGCCATCCATCCTGTGCCATGATAGAGGTAAGAAGCGGTGCGTATACCGCTTTAACCTGCCCAACATAAGCAGGGATGTTGCGGATTACATAGTACATTGCCCAGAGAATTGGGAACTGGATAAACATACTTAAGCATCCGCCGGTCGGTGATACTCCGTATTTTTCATAAACCAATTGTGTTTCTTCCTGCATCTTCTGCATGGAAGCCTGATCATTTTTTCCTTTGTACTTCTGCTGAACCTTCTGGAGCTCAGGGTTCATTGCAGCGGACATCTTGGAAAATTTCTGTTGCTTGATGGTGAGCGGCATCAGTAAAGTGTAGATGACAATTGTCAAAAGAATAATACATACACCCAGGTTGTGAATGCCGATTAAATCCATTACCCGGTAAATACCATCCATGATCTTACCGAGCAGCCAGGCAGCCTGTCCGATGATTGGTGTGCTGACCTGTGTCATTAAAATTCCTGTCATAACCTTTCCTCCATAAACATTTCCGTCCCGGTATTTGGACGGCCTATAGGTTTAAGGCACCGGATCATATCCACCTTTGGCGAATGGATTGCATCTGAGGATTCTCCAGACGGTCAGAAGGCCTCCTTTAAACGCACCGTATTTTTCAATGGCCTCCAAAGCATATTCTGAGCAGGTTGGAATGTAAATACAGTGGGTATATACCTTCATAGGTGATAAATATTTTCTGTAAAAACGAATCAAATATAATAATATCTTTTTCATAATTTCAGTGCCTCGTAGTGTATATCCGTCTTCTCGATATACTGAACTGGCTAATTGCAGTCCGAATAAATGTGATGAAGTTTGCCCAGATGGATGAGAGCGCTTTCAATCTCATGGTATGACCGGTCTTTGGCGGTCGTCCTTGCGATGATCACGATATCATATCCACATTGGAACTGTTCTTCGTGTAACCTGTAACTCTCACGGATCAGCCTTGTTAAATGATGTCTTATGATGCTGTTCCCAACTTTTTTGCTGACGGAAATTCCGACGCGGTTGCGTCCGAGATCATTCGCCAGGAGATACATTACAAGGTACTTGTTGCCATAAGGTTTTCCCTTTCTGTATACAGACTGGAAATCCCTGTTTTTCTTCAATGATTCGGAAAATTTCATACTTTATTCTCCCGATTTACATAAATTTGCATAGAAGAAAAGGCCACATATATGTGACCTATGCTGATAATACTTTTCTTCCTTTTGCTCTTCTTGCTGCAAGAACTTTTCTTCCACCTGCTGTGGCCATTCTTGCTCTGAATCCATGAACTTTCGCTCTGGAACGTTTCTTTGGCTGGAATGTCATCTTCATTGATATCCACCTCCTATCGATTTCTTCTTATATGAATAGAAGCTTATTTACGTTTTTAAGACATCGTACTTCATTATAATCAAAAAAGCTGTCTCCGTCAAGCAGTTTTAATAAAGTTTCGACCCTTATTTTAAGGAAATTATGAATAAGTTTATGGTTTTTGATTGATTCTGAAATCGTTTTAAGGTAGAATATAAGAGTATGATTATGCTTATTTTGAAGATGAATGGGGCAGGAATATGGACGTCATAAAAGAAAAATGGGAAGAGATCATTCAAAAGCTAAAAGTAGAATATTTTCTATCGAACATTTCTTTTGAAACGTGGATACGCCCGCTGGAGGTATATGAGATCAGAGGCAACACTCTGTATCTTACCGTTAATTTTAAGGCGAGCATCGAACACATTCAGAATAAATATCTTCTTCCGCTTAAAGTATGCATCGCGGAAGTTACCGGGACAGAGTATCAGATTAAGTTTATTCCCAGAGATCTGCCGCGCGAGCAGCAGCGCAGATATCTGGAGAAGACTGCGCCCGTAAAAGAGAAGACACATAAGCATAAAGAGGTAAGCCCGATAGCTGAAAAAGCGAATCTGAATCCGAAGTATACGTTTGATACCTTTGTGGTAGGAGGAAATAATAATTTTGCACATGCCGCATCACTGGCAGTTGCCGAATCTCCCGGTGAGGTTTACAATCCTCTGTTTTTATATGGTGGGGTAGGACTTGGCAAGACCCATCTGATGCATTCGATCGCACACTACATACTGGACCGGGAACCATCGAAGAAAGTCCTGTATGTGACAAGTGAGACATTTACCAATGACCTGATCACGGCGATCCGCAACGGAAAAACCGGCAACGATCTGGCGATGAATGCATTCCGCGATAAGTACCGCAATAATGACGTACTTCTGATCGATGACGTACAGTTCATTATCGGCAAAGAAAGTACACAGGAAGAATTTTTCCATACGTTCAATCATCTGCACAATGCCGGAAAGCAGATCGTCATTTCCAGTGACAAACCGCCAAAGGATATGACGACACTGGAGGCGCGTCTGCGGACAAGATTTGAATGGGGACTGATCGCAGATATTTCGGTGCCGGATTACGAGACACGTATGGCGATTCTTTATAAGAAAATAGAACTGGACCAACTGGAAAGATATCAGATTCCGGATGAGGTGATCCAGTATATTGCGATGAACATCAAGACCAATATCCGGGAACTGGAAGGCTCACTTAACAAGCTGATCGCGTTATACCGGATCGGTGGAAGAAAGAACTTTGATGTTTCTCTGGCGGCAGAGGCACTGAAGGATATGATCGCACCGGACGAGAGCCACAAGGTGACGCCGGAGCTGGTTCTGGATGTTGTCTCCGATCATTTTAATGTTTCCGTTTCTGAACTTAAGGGAAGTCGGAGAAATGCAAGAACGGCCGGAGCCAGACAGATCGTGATGTACCTGTGCAGGCAGATGACGGATGCGTCTCTTCAAAGTATCGGTGATCTGCTCGGAGGGCGTGACCATTCCACTGTGAACCACGGTGTGGACAAGATTGCCCGGGATGTGGAAAAAGATGAGACTTTGAGAAATACGATCGAGATCATTCAGAAGAAAATCAGCCCGCTGTAGAAAAGTTTTCCATGATCTGCCAGGGAAGAAAAAGAACTGTCCACGGACTTGTCAAAGCCTTAAATCCTTTTGAATCAAGGCCTTAAAGTACTTGTCCACAATTCAACAGACACTACTAAGATAACTACGGATTTGTTTTATATAAATATATATTTTGCGCGTCGAAAGGAGTTTTACACATTATGAAAATCAGATGTCTTAAATCAGATCTTGTGAAAGGGGTCAGCATTGTATCAAAGGCTGTTCCGACAAAGACAACCATGCCGATCCTGGAATGCATTCTGATAGATGCAACTACAGATATTATCAAACTTACAGCGAACGATATGGAGCTTGGGATCGAGACTGTGATCAGAGGGCAGATCGATGAGAAGGGAATGATCGCACTGGATGCGAGGATTTTCTCAGATATCGTAAGAAAGCTTCCTGATAATGAAATCGTGATTGAAAGTGGAGTGAACCTTCAGACGCTCATTACCTGTGAAAAAGCAAAATTCAATATTTCCGGTAAATCCGGTGAAGATTTTTCTTATCTGCCATATATTGAGAGAGAAAATCCGGTTTCCATTTCCCAGTTCACACTGAAAGAAGTGATCCGCCAGACCATTTTCTCAATTGCAGACAACGACAGCAACAAACTGATGACAGGAGAACTCTTCGATATGAACGGGGATATTCTGAAAGTGGTATCCCTTGACGGACACCGTATTTCCATCCGAAAGATCGAGCTGAAGGAATCTTATGAACCGAAGAAGATCGTGGTTCCGGGAAAGACCCTGATCGAAGTCAGCAAGATCCTTTCAGGTGAAGCAGACAGCGAAGTGAGACTGTATTTCACAGCCAACCACATTGTATTTGAATTTGATGATACCGTTGTGGTATCCAGACTGATTGAAGGAGAATATTTCCGTATTGAGCAGATGCTGTCCAATGATTATGAGACAAAGGTAAGAATCAATAAAAGAGAACTCCTGAACTGTATTGACCGTGCAACTCTTCTTGTAAAAGAAGGTGATAAGAAGCCGATCATCATCAACATTCAGGATGAAATGATGGAACTTAAGATCAAGTCAGAGAAGGGTACAATGGATGAAGAGATTATGATCACTAAAGAGGGAAAAGACCTCTTGATCGGCTTCAATCCGAAGTTCCTCATTGACGCACTTCGTGTCATTGATGACGAAGAAGCAGATCTTTACTTTATGAATGCAAAGGCTCCTTGCTTTATCAAGGATGAAGGAGAAAGCTATGTATACCTAATTCTTCCGGTGAACTTCAGTGGAGCAGTATAGGAATTTAGAGAGGACAAAAATTATGGAGACAATCAAACTCAGAGATGAATTTATCAAGCTTGGTCAGGCACTGAAAGCAGCAGGTCTTGTAGGATCCGGTGTGGAAGCCAAGGAAGTCATTACAGAAGGTCTGGTAAAGGTTAATGGAGAAGTAGATACCAGACGTGGTAAAAAATTATATGACGGCGACGTTGTTACATTTAACGGAGAAGAGATCAAGATTGAAAAATAGGCTGGCACAGGTATGATTATCAAATCATTAAAATTAAAAGATTACAGAAATTATGAAATATTGAATATTGAATTTGATCATGCCACGAATATTTTTTACGGTGATAATGCGCAGGGCAAGACGAATATCCTGGAAGGGGTGTATTTGTCGGGAACCACGAAGTCTCACAGGGGGACGAAGGACCGGGATCTGATCCGATTCGGGCAGGATGAGGCTCATATTGAGACTGTCATTGAGAAAAATGGCGTTCCATGGCAGATCGATATGCACCTGAAGAAGAACAGTCCGAAAGGGATTGCGATTAACAAGGTCCCGATCCGGAGGGCGAGTGAGCTTTTCGGTCTGACGAATTTTGTGTTTTTCTCGCCGGAGGATCTGAACATTATTAAAAATGGTCCGGCGGAGAGGAGAAGGTTCATGGACCTGGAGCTTTCACAGCTTGATAAGGTGTATCTTAGTGACCTGGCAAATTATAACCGCACACTCAATCAGCGGAACCGTCTGCTGAAGGATGCCTATTACAGAGATGATATACTGGACACACTGGATGTATGGGATATGCAGCTGGTTCAGTATGGAGAAAAGATTATTCAGAGAAGGCTCCGGTTTATCGAGGAAGTCAATGCGATAATCGGAGACATTCACCATAAACTGACGGGAGGCAGGGAAAGAATCGGCCTTTCGTATGAACCTGGATGCGGAGCACTTTCACTTGAGGCAGCGCTTGAGAAGAACAGGGAGCGCGATATCAGGATGAAGAGTACCTCGGTAGGACCTCACCGGGATGATATCTGTTTTATGGCAGGTGGGATCGACATCCGCAGATTCGGATCGCAGGGGCAGCAGAGGACAGCGGCACTTTCGCTGAAACTGTCTGAGATCGAGCTGGTACGGCAGATCATAAAGGATACGCCGGTGCTGCTGCTTGACGATGTATTGTCTGAACTTGACAAACACAGGCAAAACTATTTACTGGACAGTATTCATGATATACAGACTCTGATCACCTGTACGGGACTTGACGAGTTTGTCAATCATCGATTTTCAATAAATAAAGTATTCCATGTTCAGAACGGACATGTATCAAAAGAGAATTAGGAGGATCAATATGAGTGCAGAATATGGAGCAGACCAAATCCAGATACTGGAGGGGCTGGAAGCAGTAAGAAAGAGACCTGGTATGTATATTGGCAGTACATCTTCAAGAGGACTTCACCATCTTGTCTATGAGATCGTTGACAACTCGGTGGATGAAGCGCTTGCAGGATACTGTGATCATATCCAGGTGTTCATCAATCCGGATAATTCAATTACGGTTATAGATAACGGACGTGGTATTCCGGTAGGGATCAACCACAAAGCGGGACTCCCTGCGGTAGAGGTTGTATTCACCGTGCTTCATGCCGGCGGTAAATTCGGCGGTGGAGGATACAAGGTATCCGGTGGACTTCACGGTGTAGGAGCTTCCGTTGTAAATGCGCTTTCTGACTGGCTTGAGGTTGAGATCTGCCACGAAGGGAAGGTGTACAGACAGAGATATGAAAAAGGACATGTTGTTTACAAGCTGAAGGTTGTAGACGAATGTGATCCGGAGAAGACAGGAACAAAGGTAACCTTCCTTCCGGATGAAACTATTTTCGAAGATACAGTATTTGATTATGATACGTTAAAACAGAGATTCCGTGAGATGGCGTTCCTTACCAAGGGACTTCGCATCAGCCTGACTGATCTCCGTGATGAAGAACCGAAGGAAAGAGTGTTCCACTATGAAGGCGGTATCAAGGAGTTCGTTCAGTACTTAAATCGCAGTAAGACTCCGCTTTATGAGCAGATCATCTACTGTGAAGGAACAAAAGATAATGTAGAAGTTGAAGTTGCAATGCAGCACAATGATTCTTATACAGATAACACCTATGGTTTTGTAAATAATATCACAACACCGGAAGGTGGGACCCATGTGGTCGGATTCAGAAATGCGATCACAAAGACCTTTAACGACTATGCGAGAAAGAACAAATTATTAAAAGACAGTGAGCCGAATCTTTCCGGTGAGGATATCAGGGAAGGCCTTACAGCGATCATCAGTGTTAAGATCGAGGATCCTCAGTTTGAAGGACAGACCAAGCAGAAGCTCGGTAACAGTGAAGCGAGAGGTGCGGTTGACAGTATCGTCAGCAGCCAGCTTCAGATCTTCCTTGAACAGAATCCTGCTATTGGAAAATCAATTGTTGAGAAGTCGGTTATGGCGCAGAGAGCAAGAGAGGCGGCCAGAAAGGCGAGAGATCTTACCAGAAGAAAATCCGCACTGGAAGGCATGTCACTGCCTGGAAAGCTTGCAGACTGTTCAGATAAAGATCCATCCAAGTGTGAGATCTACATCGTAGAGGGAGACTCTGCGGGAGGTTCTGCAAAGACAGCCCGTGACAGAGCGACCCAGGCGATCCTGCCACTTCGTGGAAAGATCCTGAATGTAGAGAAGGCAAGACTGGATAAGATCTACGGTAATGCCGAGATCAAGGCAATGATCACTGCATTCGGTACAGGAATCCATGATGATTTCGATATTTCCAAACTGAGATATCACAAGATCATCATCATGACCGATGCCGACGTTGATGGAGCACATATCAGTACACTGCTTCTGACATTCCTCTATCGTTTTATGCCGGAGCTGATCAAACAGGGCTATGTATATCTGGCTCAGCCGCCGCTTTACAAGCTGGAGAAGAACAAGAAAGTCTGGTATGCATACAGCGATGAAGAACTGGCGAAGATCATCAGCGAAGTCGGACGTGATCAGAACAATAAGATTCAGCGATACAAAGGTTTGGGTGAGATGGACGCAGAGCAGTTATGGGATACCACAATGGATCCGCAGCATCGAATCTTAAGAAGAGTGACAATGGACGATGAGACATCTTCCGAACTGGATCTTACCTTTACAACCCTGATGGGAGATAAAGTAGAACCAAGACGAGAATTTATCGAAGAGAATGCAAAATTTGTTAAGAACTTAGATATATAGGAGAATACCAATGGAAGATAATATTTTTGATAAAGTTCATGAAGTGGATATGAAAAAAACCATGGAAGAGTTCTATATCGATTATGCCATGAGTGTTATTGCTTCTCGTGCGCTTCCGGATGTAAGAGACGGTCTGAAACCTGTTCAGAGACGTATTCTTTATTCGATGATCGAGTTGAACAACGGTCCTGACAAGCCGCACCGTAAATGCGCGCGTATCGTCGGTGATACCATGGGTAAATATCACCCGCATGGTGACAGTTCTATTTACGGAGCCCTCGTTAATATGGCACAGGACTGGTCTACCCGTTACATTCTTGTAGACGGTCACGGTAACTTCGGTTCTGTGGACGGTGACGGTGCTGCCGCAATGCGATATACCGAGGCAAGACTTAGTAAGATTTCGATGGAAATGACAGCGGATATCAATAAAGATACCGTTGATTTTGCACCGAACTTTGACGAGACAGAAAAAGAACCGACCGTACTTCCGTCAAGATTCCCGAACCTTCTGGTAAACGGAACCTCCGGTATCGCGGTAGGTATGGCAACCAATATCCCACCGCACAACTTAAGAGAAGTCATCGGTGCGGTTGTGAAAATTATTGATGACCAGATTGAAGATAAAGATGAGACCACGATCGAAGAGATCATGGAGATCATCAAAGGACCTGATTTTCCGACGGGAGCAACGATCCTTGGAACAAGAGGAATCGAAGAGGCTTACCGTACAGGACGTGGAAAGATCCGTGTGCGTGCGGTATCCAATATCGAGCCAATGCAGAATGGAAAGCACAGAATCGTAGTAACCGAGCTTCCATATATGGTCAACAAAGCCCGCCTGATCGAGAAGATCGCGGAGCTTGTAAGAGATAAGAAGATTGATGGAATCACAGACCTGAGTGACCAGTCAAGCCGTGAAGGTATGCGTGTCTGCATCGAATTGAGAAGAGATGTGAACCCGAATGTCGTTCTGAACCAGCTTTACAAGCATACACAGCTGCAGGATACATTTGGTGTGATCATGCTTGCATTGGTCAATAATGAGCCGAAGGTTATGAGCCTTCTGGAAATCCTGAACCATTATCTGAAACATCAGGAAGACGTTGTGACCAGACGTACAAAATACGAGCTGAATAAGGCAGAAGAACGTGCACACATCTTGGAAGGTTTGCTGATCGCCCTGGATAACATTGATGAGGTTATTAAGATCATCCGTGGATCCAAGACCGTACAGATTGCGAAAGCAGAGTTGATGAGCCGCTTTAACTTAAGTGATGCACAGTCCCAGGCTATCGTGGATATGCGTCTGAGAGCTCTGACCGGTCTGGAAAGAGAGAAGCTGGAAACAGAGTATGCAGAGCTTGAGAAGAAGATCGCAGAGTACAAGGCGATCCTCGCAGACAGAAAGCTTCTGCTTGGCGTAATTAAGAAAGAAATCCTTGTGATCTCTGAAAAATACGGAGATGACAGAAGAACAGCCATCGGATTTGATGAATACGACATTTCTACAGAGGATCTGATCCCGAGAGAAGATGTAGTGATCACCATGACCAAGATGGGATACATTAAGAGAATGAGCAACGATACTTTCAAGAGCCAGAATCGTGGCGGCAAGGGTATCAAGGGTATGCAGACTCTGGATGAAGACTATGTAGAAGAGCTGTTCATGACCAATACTCACCAGTATATTATGTTCTTTACCAATACCGGACGCTGCTATCGCCTGAAGGGATATGAGATTCCGGAAGCAGGAAGAACTTCCCGAGGTACAGCAATTATCAACATCCTTCAGCTTCAGCCGGATGAGAAGATCACAGCAATGATTCCAATCAAGGATTTCAAGGAAGGTGACTATCTGTTCATGGCAACCAAGAAAGGTCTTGTTAAGAAGACGCCGATCCTGGATTACGCAAATGTAAGAAAGACAGGACTTGCTGCGATCACACTCCGTGAGGATGATGAACTGATCGAAGTTAAGATTACGGATGATGAAAGAGATGTTATTCTCGTTACGCAGTATGGTCAATGCATCCGTTTCCATGAATCTGATGTACGCTCAACCGGAAGGACCTCTATGGGCGTTCGTGGTATGAATTTAAGTGACCGTGATGAAGTTGTTGCAATGCAGCTTGATGCGCAGGGTGAAGAGCTTCTGATCGTATCTGAAAAGGGTATGGGCAAGAGAACCCGCATGGAAGAATTCACAGCCCAGAACCGTGGTGGAAAAGGCGTGAAATGCTATAAGATCACAGAGAAGACCGGAAATGTAGTCGGTGCAAAGGCAGTAGGTCCGGATGATGAGATTATGATCATCAACACAGATGGTATCGTGATCCGTATGGAATGTGCGGGGATTTCCGTACTCGGAAGAATCACATCCGGTGTTAAACTGATCAATCTGAAGGAACACGAAGAAGTTGCAAGTATCGCAAAGGTACGCAGGGCTTCAGGTGAACTGGAGGAAAACGCAGAAGAGACTGCAGAAGAAGCAAATACAGAAGCAACTGCTGAGACGGTTGTAGAAGAGCAGACAGAAGAATAAAGATCTGAGCGAAAGTAGAAATACAGAAGCAGGATAAATCATAAAGAGACTGGACAGGGAATATGCAAATGCCTTGTCTGGTCTCTTGCTTTGTTTTGTAAGGCTGCATGGAAAGAAATGTTATGGCATGGCTTGCGTTTGCTCTGGTAAAAGTTGGATTAAAAAACAAAGAAGCCCGGAAACGCTGCAGCAAACAGGCTGATATGCTACCCTCATATAGGACAATGAAATATAAAAGTCCTATATGGGGGTATTTTCATGTTCAGAAAGAGTAAG
>NZ_JBCPDP010000029.1:0-18419 GCF_040915385.1 Coprococcus sp. RTP21204st1_G4_RTP21204_210225
CCTCCTGATTGCCGCAGGCTGCGCGACCGCTTACGGCATCAAGAGCCGCAAGACCACCAAGGGCGATGCGGACGAGAGCGCAGAGGATAACACCGAAGCCTAGTGCCCGTAACGCCTGAAACCGGCAGGGTGCCAGCTCTTTGGCACCCTGCCTTCCTTTTAATTTGAAAGGGGGATACACCCATGAAGGACGATAAAGAGAACGATATCGAGATGAACGACGGAGATTCCACCGAATCACCTGCGGATGGGAACAACATGCACGCGAACCCGGAAAGCGAGAAGAAGCCGCATAACCGGAAGGTCATTGCCGCCATCTGCGGCCTTGCTCTCGTCGCGCTCATCGGCGGCGGTGCCTATTATGGCATCGGCCACCAAACCGGCGCAGATTCCAAGGCCGAATCCGTGCAGGCGAATGATTCCAAGGAAAGCGGTTCCGACGCGTCTGCGAAGGACGGCTCTAAGAGCAAAGAGAAGTCTCACATCCACGACTGGTCTATCACCTACAAGACCGTCCACCATGACGCTGTGACGCACACGGAGCACGTGGCACCCGTCTACCAGAACCTGACCACCTACCATACCGTTTGCAATGAGTGCAAGCAGGTCATCGACGGCAAGGCCGATGACCACATCAAGCAGACCGGTCACTCCGGCTACTCCACCAATGTCCCCATCACCGATGAGGTCATGGTGAGCGAGGGCTATGACAAACAGGTCACCGACACCCCGGCTTACGATGAGACGGTCATCGACAAGCTGGTCTGCACCACCTGCGGAGCGACGAAGGATGCCCCGCAGGCCACATCGGATGCCGCCAAGTAATTCAGATGGCCAGATTGGGAAATCATAACCGGAAATCCCGTGCGGCTTTTGCGGCAGCGGCGGTCTTCTTGGCCGTCGCTGCCATCCTTTTCGGCGTGCTGCTTCATTTCTATCGGGATGCAAGTCCCTCACCGTCACCGAACGGCACGCCGCAGGAAACCGCCACGGAAAGCGCAGGTGGTCGGGAATCCGAGTTCCCTACTGTTGATTGGGATTACTGGAAGAGCGTGAACGGGGATGTTATCGGATGGATAACCGTGCCGGGGACGGATATCAACCATCCCATCCTGCAAGCCCACGCATCTGACCCGGATTACTACCTGCATCACGATATCTACCGGAACTACAATCCCTTGGGTGCGCTCTATCTCGACGCAGAATGCGAGAAGGAGGGCTTTCAAAGTCCGAATGCCGTCATCCTCGGACACAGCCTGACCCTCGGGAACGCGGTGACCTGTTTCGGCAACATCCAACGGTATAGCGATAAATCCTTCGCTTCTGAACATCAGGCGGTACTCATCCAAACCCCAAACACCAAGATGCGCTACACCGTGCGCTTCGCGAATATCGTGAAGGGATGGGAGCCGACCAAACGGACGGTCTTTACCGGTGATTCGGATTTTCGGAACTGGTACGATTCCTCGCGGGAATCTGCCGCCATGGTACTCGATACCGATTCCGAACCGAATCAGGTCATCTCCCTCGTCTCCTGCTCCTATAACTTCTGGAAGCAGAATGAGCGGACGGTCGTGACCACCAGTATCGACCAAAAACAGACGCAAACGGAAACTGGTTCGACCGAATCCCGTCAGACTGGCTCTGGTGCCGAATAAGGACAGGTTTCAATCTGTTCGCACTCACGCTACAAACCTACCGCCAAGACCCCGCAGATTCGATTCTGTGGGGTCGTTTTCTTAGAGCATGTCGGAAAAGCGGCAGCTATCGTATAATTTCAATGAGCTTTCCCGGAAAGGAGACCATGATGAAATCTAAGCAGAAGCAGACTCCTACGGAGATTATTGATAACCAGCGTCAGGCGGTCGTTGAGAAAATCATCGAGGACATGAAGCGCGACGGGCTTCGTTGGGCAGAACCGTACCTGCCCTCCCTAACACCGCACAACCCCGTCTCCGGCACCGTGTATCAGGGCGGAAACCGAGTGCATCTTGGCTTCATCGGGTTCATGCGCGGCTACACGGACAACCGGTGGGCTACCTTCAACCAGATAAAGGATGCCGGTTGGCATGTGAAAAAGGGTGCCAAGTCCGCGCTCATCGAGAAATGGAAGCAGTTCGCCTTCTACAAGGAAAACGAGGATACCGGCGAGAAGGAGCTTGCCGGACGCTACCCGAAGCTCGTGGGCTACTGGAACGTCTTCAATGCGGAGGATATCGAGGGCATCCCGCCGGAGAACGCTCCCGTCCATCTGAACGACCGAACGGCAACCATCGCACAGAACCTTGAGGAGTCTTCCAGATGCCCCGTCATCGAGAGCAGCGGCTACCTCGGAAGTGCCGCCTACTCTCCGGCTACCGACCGCATCCTCATCGCCCCGCGAGAGACCTTTCGCTCGGATGAAGCGTTCACCCGCGTCCTGCTGCATGAGATGACCCACTCCACCGGACACCCATCCGCCCTCGCCCGTGAACTCGACACCCGGTTCGGAAGCCCCTCCTATGCTGAGGAAGAGCTGGTCGCGGAGCTTGGAAGCCTTTTCCTTTCCGCAGACCTCGGTATCCAGAGCACCGATTTGGAGGGCGAGTTCTACGAGAACCACGTCTCCTATCTGCAATCTTGGATGAATGCATTGGAAAACGACCCTTCCTATCTCTTCAAAGCCGCATCGAAAGCCGACCATGCGGACACCTTCATCATGGAGCGCTACGAGGAGGAACTGGGAAAGAACATTGAGATTGACGCACCTGAACTGGAAGAGGAGGTATCACTTGCCGGGGAGAGTCATGACATGGTAAGCGCATCCGAGCACCAGACGGAAAGCGAGATGCCGGAACCTGCCCTTGCTGCCATCCTGTAGCCGTGTGCCCGCGCCGAAAGAAGAACATGCGTTCAATTAACGTATTGCCGTAATACTGGCATTATAGTATAATGGTAACATATGATAACAGCCATCTGGCAGAAAGGACGATAGGTATGGCAGAAATGGAAAAGAGACCTTGGCGCTTCACCATCGAGTTCGATGATGAGAAGGCAAAAAGGAATGGTTACAACGTAGATGACCTCTATGACTGTGTGGGAAAATATGCGGAGCAAATGGGTAACGTCCGCATCGGCCTTGGTACTTGGCAGGCAAAGAACCGCAAGGTGCAGTTCGGAGCGCAGTGTCCTGTTTGCGCCACCCTTTCTAAACAGCCTTGGGTCATGCAGAACATTAAGTCTTGGCGTACCTATGAGGATATGAATGAACCGGAGGGTGAAGACTACCTACAGATAATCCGGGATATCAGTCCGGAACGTATTTACGACTAACCGCATTTACACTTAGGATTCCAAATGGAACTTGATAGGAAAGCATTTCATTTCGACCTAGACAACAAATCTGTTGAACGCTTCTATACTGGTAAAAAGAATCCATGGTCAGACATTCAGGACTTTCTGGAATCCCATTGCTTTGAAAAGCCACAATATTCAGGGTATGAATCGGCTGAAAATATCGTCATGTCCTATCAACGCGCCTATGGCACCGTAGATAAGATGATGGATGAGTTTCCTTGGTTTCAAAGATGCGTGAAAGCAGCCACCTTCACGGAAATCGGTGAAAGCTATGATGTGAAGGAGTTTCTTGAAAACGGAATGCAATTATCGCTTCCCCTCCGCCCCGAGACCCGCAAGGAACTTCACTTCGATTTGGGAACGGCTGCGCTCAGTGAAAATTACAACTCTATCAGACCGAACGCTTGGCGCGGAGCTTGGTCGCTTATCCGCATTTTCATGGAGCACAACGGATTCATCCATACCCAGTATTCCGGGTATGAGTCGATAGCGGTGATGCCGATTGACAAGGCGATGGCCATCATGGAGAAATTGCAACAAAGATATCCTTGGTTCAAGGATTCCTTTCTCGCCGCGTCGGTCACCGAGGTCGGCGAGCGCCACGATGCCCTCTCCTATATCAAGGGTTCCCATGGCATCATCGTTCCGGTTCCCACCCATTCGCTTGGACTTGAGGAGCTTGATTTCTTCGGCTCCGAAATCGGTGATATGAAGAGTGCGACAGCAGAGCTATCGAAACGGAACGGGTTGGAACCACCGAAAGACCTGAATAACGAGCATTAGAAAAAAGCCCCGGCCATTTGGTCGGGGCTTTTCATCTATATGGACTCTCTAACTGTTAGTCTTGTCATCCTGCACGATACGGTCTAGGCTCTTTCCAGCCGATTGCCGCTAGACCTCCATGGCCGGTACATTCTTCAAGCGCGACGGTCTTTTTGCTCACATGAGTCTGATACCTTACATCATCCGCCGGTTCCGTTCCAGCATAAGAGCATACTTCGCTCTCATGGAAATAGACATAGCTGCGATAGGCAAGCGAACTCGGATGCATCCGATGACCCTGCTCTCCGGGTTTTGGTTCATATCCCCACTCGCGCCATTGCTTACGCGTCTTGAATCGTGCGCCAAGCTCAGGCGGAAGGTGATTCTTTACTGGTAGCCCGGTCTCTTCATTGCAGTAATCGTGAGGTATATCCGTAAACATGAAATCCCCTATTTCCGAGCACCGCAGGAACAAGTGTAGTATGCCGCAGAATCTGTAATCGTAACCGTTTCCTCCCATGCCGCAGAATCTGTAATCGTAACCGTTTCCTCCCATGCCGCAGAATCTGTTACGGTATTGTATACCGTATGATATGCGCCACATGCTTTATTGCCTGCCATAAGTGCATTATACGCATGAGCTTGTTCATTGCCCGTGATATCTGCTCCGCAGCCATTGCAAATTGAGCGCTCTTCCGTATGGGTAACTGCGGGATGGTACACCTTCTCCGTATGGGTCACTGCGGGATGGTACACCTTCTCCGTATGAGTCACCGCAGGATGGTAGATATCATACTTATGAACATGCGCCGGGGTGTCATCCTTTTTCGATGAACTGCCTGAATTGGAGTTTGAGCCGGAGTTGCTGCTGTTGCCGCCACTCGGCTTGCTATCGGATTTTCCCTCGTCTTTCTTGGAGGATGAATTGCTCTTGTTTCCAGAATTATCGGAGCTGCCTGTGGTCTTCCCATTATCCTTCTTGGAGCCGTTGGATGAGCCTGAATCGCTCTTCTTGCTGTCGGAAGTTTCCGGGGTCTTCGCGTCGGACTTCTCTTCCTTGGCGGACTCCTGAGCCTTCTCGGTCTCCTTCTCGACGGCATCGGTATCGGCGTTCGGGTTCTTCTTGATGTTGTCCTCGAACTTCTTCACGACCTCAGCGCCCTTGTCCCCGGTCAGGGTGGAATCGCCCTTCTTCACGGCTTCCGCAACGTCCTTGGCAATGGCTGTCAAGTCATCTTTCGTCACCTTGTCCGCATCCACCTTATCGAAAGTCACGCCTGTGGCAACTGTCTTGTCGGCTTTTCCGGCGGTAACCTTCTTCGATGGCACCTTATAGATGGAGCCGTCGGCGTTCACCGGTGAGATGAATGTGACGGTATAGGTACCGGACTCACCGACCTTCACGGTCACCTGCTTGTTCGCGGCGATGGCGGTGTAGAAGTCTACTTTCCCGTCCTCATCCTCGATATGGGCGATGACGGGCGTGGAGGTTTCCGTATCCCAGCCGTCAGCCTTCACCTCAAGGGAAAGCACCATGTCCTGCTCCTCATCGTCCTTTGACTGGGACACCGCAGGGGCGTTCGCTTTGCCCGTCCAATCCGCATGTGTGATGGCATATCCACCGCCGCCGATGAGAAGCGCCGCACAGAGGATTCCTGCACCAGCCGCGCAGACCTGCTTGCGGGAGAACTCGCGCCCGAAGAGCATAATCGGCTTCTTAGCGTTCTCCTCCTCCGTCGAATCCTCGACCTTCGGGATTTCGGCTGTCTTGTCCGCCGGGACACCCTCAGTCTCGGTGCTGTTGTCGTTAAACATATTGCTGTCTTTCTTCATTTCTGTCAGTCCTTTCTGTCTTATAAGAAGATTTCCTGCTATCTATATTACCGGTAGTCCTCTACACCAGCATACCCCATAGGAATTGCACGAGAATGATGAGCACGAGAATGACCGCCATCCACTTACAGTAGTAGAACAGTCTGTCTGGAAGCGTCACCATCGAAAGCCGCTCAATGCGTCTCTTGGATTCCTCTACCATCGAGTCGATGACCTTCCTGCTCCTTGCAGTCACCTCTTCGACGTTCTTTATGGTCATCTCCCCAGCTTTCTGCTGGGCATTGGCAACTCCCATGAGCGCCATCTGATTCGCCTGATGCTGCGCGTCCGCCGCGCCGTTTCTCAGCTCCTCGACCTTTTCGAGCACATCCTTCATCTCCGAAACCATGCCGCGCATCTCCCTTGCGATGCGTTCGTTGCTCCGGCGCTGCTCGGCGATAAGGTCTTCCAGCTTCTTCACGGTTCCGATGAGGTCGGTCTCGTCGTTCTCGTCCTCAAGCCTTCGTCCGGCGTTTCTGGCATCCCTCGCTTCCTCGGAGAGCTTAAGCTGCTGGCCGATACCGGCCATATGCCCGTCCGGCTGCTCAAGTTCCCTCTTCACTTCGCTAAAATGCTTTGCCATGTAATCTTCGCTCCTTTCCATTCGTCAGTCCTCCAACCCCTTGCCCCTCTTCTCACGAACGCGGATAGCGATGGGCGTGTCGAGCAGATAGGAGAGGTTGTGTACCGCATCCGCGACCGGCACGGCATCCGCCATGCTCCCGCACATGTGTATCGCCTTCCAATCCTTCTCGCCCTTCACCGTCACCTCGACAAGAAAACGTTCCCTTTCCATCTCTCTCCTCGACCTTACCGGTCTTCCCTACCGAACAAGGACAGCCTATCGCATCAGGTGTCCCTTTGTCTGGACACCTCTAGGGTTTACGCAGGTTCACCCCGCAGTTCGGGCAAAACTTCGGGACATATTCGGAAAACTCCTCGAACAGCGGCTCTTCGCTCTCCTTAGAATCCGTCATATCCTCCTCGACGCGCCCAGCCCATCCGCAGTCGGAACACCAGATGCCGTCCACGGGGTTTACATTTGCGGCTTTCGAGTAAGCGCTCCCCATGGTGATGAAAATCCTACTCATCGTTCTCAGCCCTCTCCCCATTGCTCTTCTCACGCACTTCGGCTTCCTTCCGCATCGCGGCAATTAGCTCCTCGGGCGTGATTCCGAGACCGTCCGCAATAGCGAAAAAGGACGCAAGACTCGGCAGACGCGTCGGCTTTCCCCCGCTTCCGGCCATTCCGGCAAACCAAGCGGATTTGCTGATTCCGCTTTTCTTGATGGCGTTGTCGAGCGTCATCCCCTTCTCGTACACGATGCGGCGCACCGCAACCGCGAAACACCCGAGTTCCGGGAAACGCTCAACGGCTTTCTCCGCCTGTGGCTTACCCGCCATGGTATCTCCTTTCTTCCGTCTAGCTTGATTACTAGTAATATATCATACCACCAAACCAGATAAATCTTCAAGACGATACTCCATATATCCCGCACAAATAAGACAACAAACCAGCTTGAAAGCAACCCAGCAATATAGTAAAATAGACTCACTATCCATATATGGATATAAGGAAGGATGTGACGCATCAATGGACGATAAGCGCTATACGCTGATGAACAAGAACCGACCGGTTCTCGATTTCCTTTACAACCTCGACACGCACCATGTCGTGAAGATACTAAAGCGGCGCGAGCTTGACTTCGCTCCTCCCGCGATTCTCGATATGAAAGGAAACCCGACAAGGGCTGCACTCGACGGCTGGTGGCTCAGGCGGGCAATTCCAGCGTCCCGTGCCCAGATACAGCGGCTCATTGCCGAGCTGCATGTCGATAGCACGCTCGCTCTGGCGGAAAAGAACTTCGGGCTTTCCCTCTCCGACCGCTACTGGATTAACGACCCGGAGAATCCGCAGAACTGGGATGATATCAACTTCTTCGACAACGACTTCACGGAAGACCTCGGGCTTCTGACTCTGGGGCAGGACTCTTCGAGTGACAATCCGAACCTCATGTCACCGAACTCCACGGTCGGCGGAGACCTGAACAAGAAGTGGACTATCTTAAACGGCGTGCGTATGCTCGTGAAGAGCGGAACCGGATTCGTGAACCAAGAGGTCTACAACGAGGTCATCGCCACGCATCTGCACAAGCGTCTTCTGACGGACACGGATTATGTTCCCTATTCCCTTCATCAAGAAGGGAAGCGCACCTACTGCGCGTGTCCGAATATGCTGGGCGAAGATGAGGAGCTGATTCCAGCCTTGCATATCATCCAGAACCACAAGAAACCCAACTCGCAGAACGATTACCAATTCCTCGTCTCGTGCTTTGAAAGCCTTGGACTTGAGGATGTGGAAACCTATCTGTCGAAAATGCTGACCTGCGATTACATCGTCGGCAACTTCGACCGTCATTATCAGAACTTCGGTGTCATCCGTAATGTGGAGACGCTTGCATACACCCGGTTTGCTCCGATATTCGACACTGGTAATTGCCTTTGGTGTGATTCTGAATCATTGGACTTACCCGCCGACTATGCATATATTGCAAAACCTTTTGGCCGAGGACTCAGTCCGGACAGGCAACTGCAACTTCTGTCCGGCTTCGAGTGGTTCGAGCCTGACAGGCTTGACGGATTCGCCGATGAAGGCCGTGCAATTCTCTCGCAAAACCCGAACATGCCGCCCGCCCGTATCGAAAGCATCGTCAAGGGTGTCATGATGCAAATGGATTCGGCAATCGACTTCATCGAGAATCAACCGAGTTTTCATCGCCTAACCCCGGCAGCGGCAAAGACCAAAGAACCAAATACTCCCGATTTCCTCGATTCCGAAGTCGCGGACATGAAAGATGCTTCCGCCAAGCTACTATGTGATAGCAACAGCGGGCAACCGTCAAAGAACTTGCATACAGAACATTAGAAAGAAGGTCATACAATGCGAACCTATCAACACCCGATATACCAAGACAACACCATGGCAATTCGCGCCGAATATGATGAGGAAAAACGAGTCTTCGATTTGATGAAGAAGTTCCTCTATATCGTCGGGGCGATAACGGCGATAGTTGTTTTCCTTTTGCTTCTCGTTAATTCCCCTGCCCTGATAACTCAGACGGGTGCAATTGGAATCATTGCACTCGTTCCCGTCCTGCTGGCTGCAACAGCCTTTACCGGGTTTTACGTCGGCACGGTACCGGCTGGCTACATCGCTGCATGGCGTGCAATCAAGCGCTCAAAGCTGTTCGTGTGGGGCAACGCTCTCGGACTGCTCCTCATAGCGACGCTTCTTCTTTTCATCCCGGCTGCATTCGCGCCCATTGCCTTCCTTCTCCAGTGGTTGAAGGTGTCGAATCTCAAGCATCAGCTTGACGCGAACGCATAGTGAGGTAAACTGAACGTGTTTTCTTCCTTCGTGGAGAAACTTTCTTGCTTTAGCCCGCTGCTCCCTGATGTGCGACATTAAGGGAACGGCGGGCGCTTTTATGCCGATTCTCGCAACCCGTATAGCGGCGCAGGCAAAACATCCCGCCCGCGCCGCTTTTTAATTAACGCTCGCCGTTCTCCTTGTTCGGTTCCGGGCGTTCCTGCGCAGGTACCTGTTGCGCCCGCTGGGAACCGCCGCTTCCGGCGTTTCCGCCGTTCTTCTTCCCTTTCGGCATGACCGTCGAGGATACTTCCGCCCTGAGTTCGTCGGCTCCGCGCCAACAGGCGAGAATCAGGCGCTTGACCTCCGAATCGTCCGCGATATCCGAATCGGGGCGCGGGAGTTTCAGCTTGGGGATATCCGCGATTTCCATGCCCTCCATACCGCGTATCTCCTTGCGGTACTTCCGGTAGACGCTTCTAATTTGCGCAAGGTACTTCTCCTTCGTTTCCGTCACCACCGCCTTTTGCTGCTCGATATCCCTCTTCTCCGCAACGGCTGCGCTTCCTTCCTCATGGATGGATTTCGCCACGTTCGCCGTGAACGCAGCTTCCAGCCCCTTTGTTCCGAGGTCAGCATCGAGCTTCGCCACGGAGAAGGCATAGCGGTTGTTGTCCGTGTCGGTAACGTACATGCGCCCCCTCTTGAACTCCGTGTCAACGCCCCATGATTCCAAAAGCTCGCGGTAATCATAGATGTTCTCCGCTTCCCCGGCGGCGATGCGGCACAGCTCTCGCAAGTTCGTCTTATAGGAGTCGATGCCGCGTGCCGCAAGTTCCTTCTCGATACGGGACGGTTGCTTCTTATGGACGGAGGAATTGCGCTCGCCCTCCACGACCTGTTTCAACCCCCACTCGTGGTCGAGGTCGCGGATGCGGCTGGCACGTTTCACCTTGGCGCTTTTCCCGCGCCCCTCATCGAGCCGCTTGCCCGTGGAGAGGTCGGTACGGTTGATGACGATATGGACGGCATAGCGATGGGTCTTGTCCGCCTTGCAGTATTCGTTGTGGAGTGCCATCACTATCTGCTGGTTCGGGTAGTGCTTCCCCACGTACTCCTTGGCATACCTCATGCATTCTTCCGGTGAGAGCCGCCCGCCGTTTAAATCGCACTCATCGGGATTGAACCCGAGAATCTGGTGAAACAGAATCGTGTTCTTCGCTTCCTTAAGCTCCCCAGTCTTCTTATCCCGGACTCTCCTTGCCGCTTTGTTGTGCCCGTAGGCTTCCCGCGTCATCCACATGTGGTGCGCCCAGCGCTTCGGGTTGGTGCATCCATCCATGTTCAGACTGTCGCGTAGAATCACCTTTCGGTCATCGTTGATGTAGCCGCGCAGGTTCTTCATGTGACCGGAACTCTGCACACCGGTCTGCTTGATGATGGTCAATGCAATTCCTCCCCTCATTCCCTTTTGAAATGAAACCCGCGCACCGGATACTCATGTGCCATACCGTTTCGGATATACCCGGACGTACATCGGTATGCTCGCGCCGCATCTTCGATATCCCTGTAGCACCCCCGGTCTCAACGCAGATAACAGGTCTTGTCATTGCGGTTTTTCCTCCATTGCTTTCACGCTATCCCAAAACGGCGATTCCATCCAGACGGATTTCAAGCGTTGCAGATACGTCTTCGCCCCATCTTGCGTGAACTCGGCATCGGCATCGTCCGAATGAAGATACCACCCGTTCGGGAACTCAACCCAAGATGCAACGGTCTCACCGAGTTCCATACTCACGTATCTCGTGAGTGTTACGCTCCAACCGTCCTCCTCATAGCAAATCGTCTTCTCGCTCCCGCAATCGTCCATCGTCATTGCTCCCCTTGCTTTCATGAATCTACTCTCGCGGACACTGCGCCCATGCCGGAAAGAATATCGCGTTCCGACGGTTTCCTGTTCCCCGTGACCTCCGGCTCCGCCCCATGTTCGCGACGGTAACCGTTTGCGAAAAATCGGAATACCTCTTCCGTCGTTTTCACCGGAGCGTGCCTGACAAACGGGTTGTATTCGTCATCAACGAAATAGAAAGTTCCATCTCTCTTCGCGATATGCGCCGGACGCTTGCAGGTCGGGCACCGTGATTTCAGGTCGCGGTAATGGAGCCATCCAGAATCAGTCATCGACGTACTCCCAGCGATAGCCACCTGCCATACCGGACGCGGCACCGCGGATACCTGCCTGCGACGCTCCGGTTTCTTTTGCCGCTTGGGTAATCGTTTTGTAAACAACACCGGTTTCCACGCAGCGAACCCTTATCCCTCTTTTACTGGGAAGTAAATCATCCGGCTCTGGTTCGTCGGCATAGTAAAAATGAAGGCCTTTTGCCGTTCCATGCCTTTTTGCTGCCGCTTGGATATTACTTTTCGAAACTCCCGTTTCCCGTGCCGCCTGAGCTATCGACTCGTAAACGACACCGGTCTCCTTGCAACGAACTCTTGTCCAGCTTCTATTCCGAAAGAACTCCTCATCCGGCTTCGGTTCATCGGCATAGTAAAAGTGTAAGACCTTGGTTGCTATATGCCCTCTCAATGCCGCATAAATAGCCTCTCGCGGTACGCCAACCGCTTTTGCTGCCTTTGCTTGACTTTCAAAACGTTCGTTCGTCTCAAGGCAGATGATTGGTCTTGAGTTCTTATAAACCTTTCTATCGAAAACCGAATCGTCCGGTTTCACTTCGTCAGCGTAATAGAAGTGAAATCCTCGACATGCCCCGTGGCGTTTCAGTGCACTGCTAACTAACGGCCATGCGGCACCAATAGCATTCGCAGCATCCGTGACACTTTCAAACCGTTCTTCCGTCTCAAAGCAGATTATCGCTCTCTTTCTTCCCATCCTGTTCGCCCGCCTATCTAAGGAAACTGTCTTTTCGGTTCTCGTATTCCTCTCTTGTGATTTTTCCTTCCTTCAAAAACTCCTTCCAAGACCACCATGTGCAAACGCACGACTGGATTGTTTCGTCGGTAAACCGGATGCTTCCATCCGCGCATGGCTTAATGCTGAACGCTTCCTCTGAAAGGAAGAGTGCGTGTACGAGTTCGTCATAGCGCTCGATGCCGTAAGTGTCGAAACATGCGGGTGCCACATCGAGTGTTTCCGCTATCCGTTCGAGCGTATTCTGCTTCGGTCTTCGCTCGCCAAGCTCATAGCTGCGCAGTGCCGACTCGCTAATTCCACCGATAGCTTCCGAAACCTCTCGCTGCGTCAGTCCGCGCCGTAACCTTATCTCCCTGATGCTATTTCCCAAGAGTACGTTACTGTGTTTAGGTTCGCTCATTCTCGTGACTCCTATCATTCGTTTTCAGGGTTGTCGAAATCCTCGATTTGCAGATGGATGTTGTTCCGGTCTGCTTCTCTTCGGAGCGCCGCAAGCGCTTCCATGATTTCGGAAAATGACGAGACCTCTTTCTCCAAAACTCGTTTCGCTTCCTCCGGGTCGAACACTTTCACGCCGTAGGTGTTCAGGAACTTCATGAACTGGTTTAAGTTCGTTCCCTGCTTCGCGAGTTCGTGAGCTGCCTTTTTCAAAGGCTGGGTGTCGATGACCTTGATTGAAACATCGTCGGAAGTCAAAACCGCTCGGGCATACTCGCCCATTTTCATTCCTGCTCTTTTCGCGTTTCTGCGAATGGACTCTCTCTCTTTCTCGGTTGCGTAAAACTTTATTTGAACTTCGCGATTTCTCATTTCCTAAGTTTTCTCCTTCCCAACCTTCGCAAAACGTTTATGGCAAATGGTGCCGCCGCCATTTGTAAATGACACGAAACCAGATAGTCGCTCTGCTGACTACGAAAACTCGGTAATCCGAAATTGCCGAGTTTCCAAGCGTAAGCGCCCTCCCGTCAAGGCTCCGAAAGCCGCTCGGGAGCAAGATGGAAGAGAGTTGAAAAGTCCACTACTGTGGACTTTGAGTACCCACTTCCCAAATCTTGCAACTCGAAGAGCGGCCTTGGCCGGTGAGCACTGATATTCTATCAGTGCGAGAGCAGAAAAGGCATGGAAAAGGGGGTGCCGCCGCACCCTTTCCCATGCCTTTTCTGCGGGGTTTCCGGCTTGCCCGGAAACCAAGAACCCGAGGTGCCGCCACCTCGGGTTCCCATCGCCTGCGAAGACGAAATCAATTCCATTGAAAACCGATGGACGTAATCTCCTTTTTCAACTTGATTGCTTGCTGCCAACCGGCAAGCTCTAACTCGAACCAATCGGGGAAAGGATTTCGCCGGTCTCCGTATTTACAATCGTATACACATAGCGAAGTCCTTCCTTTCCGCAGACCCTTCCTAATCATCGGAAGCCAAAAGGGCG
This sequence comes from Coprococcus sp. RTP21204st1_G4_RTP21204_210225, assembly GCF_040915385.1. NCBI lineage: Bacteria > Bacillati > Bacillota > Clostridia > Lachnospirales > Lachnospiraceae > Coprococcus > Coprococcus sp. RTP21204st1_G4_RTP21204_210225. Next base: position 13,704 of record NZ_JBCPDP010000029.1, read on the forward strand.
ATTCCCTAATCTGCATTGCAGACCACAGCGATAATGGTTTTCAAGCGGACATTCTTGTCCGCCCCTATACAAGTGCCCAGTGGCATCCTGCGCATGTTCCGCTTCTCTTTATGGCGGACGAAAGGGATGCTCTGCTTCTTTGAACATCATCGGCTGCGTCTTGGATGCTGCGGTACTCCTTCCCGGTTTCGATGCATCGCACGCGCTTGCTTACCGCTTCTGCACCCCCAATCGTAGCCACCGGTTCGATTCCATGTTCCCTTGCGCAACGTATCATCTCCTGAAACACATCGAAACTGATTTCAGCGAGACTGGAATGTTTGCCATGTTCGCGGTAATACTCTCGTATGTCGTAATCGTCATGAAGCCAGTAATATCTACCGGTTCTCATACTCGCACCGACATGCGATGGCTTTCCGCAAACGGGACAGGTTCCCTTTAAGTCGCGCCAGTGCTCCCAATTCGGATACATCACGAATTGCGCTGTTCGAGTGAGCCGAGTTTCCAGCCGTTCTTTTCCAGAGCAACCAGCGCTTCGCGTTGTCGGATGCCGAGTCCGCCGACACGCCTGCTTTTAGGAATCCGGTACAGACGCATAATGAACTCCGTCTTGCTCGCACCGACGCCCGGAACACTTTGCAGAAGAGATGCGACCAAAATGCGCTTCGCATCCTCCTCGTCCATCGCATCCGTGAACGTAAGCTCGCCGGACTTCACGCGAGCTTTGAGTGCTGCATAGCGCCTGCGAGCCTGTATGGCAAGCTCTAGCGCATGGGCACGCTCCTCGCTGCTAAGGTTCGGCAGATGGTTCTCTTTCTCGGTCATCGTTACTTCCTACTTCAACTCGTTGTCCCAGATGTTATCGTCAGGCTGCGCCGCATGTTTCCAACGGTTCGCATCCGCCCGACCGTTCCAGTCGGCGATGAACTTCTCGATAGCAATGGCGCATCCGCTGTCAAGAGCTTCCGCCCACCTCTCGTTGTTCTCATCGCACCAATTCTGAAATACCGCAAACTCGGTGACATTGTTCGCGACGATGTGCCTTCGCATCCCCCGCATCTGCACGATAAACCTCGCGGTGGCGGGAACCATGGTGATTAGGTTCATGTTCCAATCCCTTTTTCCGAAGTGAATCCATCTACCGGCTCCACTTCCTCTCTAGTAAAAACGCCCGTCGATGTATTTCTCGATAACCGACGAAAGTCCGCTATCGAGTGCCTGAGACCAGCGGTCGTTGTTCTCATCGCACCAGTCCTGAAAATCGGTGAAGTCTGTGATGCCGTTCTCGCGTATGTGCTTCCGCATCGCACGCAGCATGTCGTGCTTCGATTTTTCCGATTCCGTTACCATCAAGCCCATCCCTTCATCACCATCCCCTTAACCAAGCTCCTCGGCAAGCAGTCGGACGATGAGCTTGGTCATGCTCTCCCCCGTCTCGACGCGGTGGAGTTGCGCTTCTTTGTGGAGCCAAGCCGGGATGAGGAGACTGATTTTCTTGAGTTCCACCTCGTCCGTCTCATGCTTGCCGGAACCTTCCTTCTGGATATCCGCCATCTCGCGCTTGGACTTCTGCGCGCTCGCCATGAACGCGTTCGCTGTGGTCTTGTTAGCCATTGTTCTTCTCCTCTTCGTTCAGAACCGAATCTGCAAGCAGCTCAATCGGGGCGACCACATGGCTCTTCGGGTCGTACTCCGCCACGGACACACCGGCTGCTGCGGCACGTGAGAGGGCAACGGCGCGGGGAATCTTCGCGATGATTGGAACCTCCTCGCCCTCAAGGTACTCCACGAGCTGACGGTCGAGTGTGCCGTAGGCATAGAAGTTGTTGACGATGACATACGCTTTTGCGCCAGTGCCGGACTCACGCACGATATCGAGCGTTCTCAGCGTCGGCTCCATGTCGCGCGTGCTCGGAAGCATGGGCACGAGGATGAGATTCGCCGCGCGGCACCAATCGTTCACACCGCCCACGAGCACGCCCGCCGTATCGACAACCTGAAAATCGCACTCCTCCGCGAAATCAGGGTCATCGCAGACCTCATGGACGGAACCGCCCTGCGGGTCGGTAGTGACGAACGCCACGGTCTTGCCGCGACGCTCAAGCGCAAAGGAAAGCTCGTCCGCGATGGTGGTCTTGCCGACCCCGCCCTTCTGGTTGAGCATCAAAATCGTGTACATGTTAGAAGTCCTTTCTGTCCTGTTTGAAAAACGCTACTCACGGGAATCGGATGCGCGCACAAGCCCGTAACCGACGGTGACGGAAAGTGCCGAGCACACGGCGAATACCGCAGCAGCCACGTTTCCGAAAACGACCGAAACCGTAAGTGTGAGAAACACCCACCATCCGACGGTCACCGCGAATAGCAGGCCGAGGAAGAGCATGAAGGGGATTTCCCGCACTGAATCGCCACGAAGGTGCATTCCGTCCTCCCTAGAACGGAATATCCGCATCATACGTTTCCGGTTCCGTAGACTGCCCCTGGGCAGAAACCGTATCCTTCCCGGCACCCTTCGAGTCCGCAAACTCGATATCGGTCACGAGAACGGAAAGGGCATGGCGCTTCTCATCGTTCTTCATCCAAGAGTGGTAGCGGAGCCGTCCGTCCACCGAAACCTTCTTCCCCTTGGTGAGATAGGGAGCAAGTGCTTCGGCTCGCGCACCGAACAGGGCGCAATCGACAAACACCGGCGCATCGACATATTCGCCGGTCTCGCTGTCCTTCTTCTTCTCGTTGATGGCGAGTCCGAAGGTGAGGACACTCGTGGCATCCCCCTTTTTGCGAAGCTCCGCATCGCGCGTGAGGTTGCCCATGATGGTCACTCGGTTGATAGCCATTGTCTTTCCAATCTCTCGATGGTGTTTGCGGAGGATTCTGGAATCCTCCTGCCGGGAAAACTTTCGTCCCTTGCTGTCTATAAATATAGCAGACCAGAATACCAGCAACCCAGAGAGCAAGATAACCACATAGATTGCACACACTTGCGCGGCAAAGATAAGGGCGTGTGAAAAGCAACGCTTCACACGCCCTAAGCACGTATCTACTCTGCTACGAGCCATTGTTCGAGCCATCGCTGCACGGCAAGCGTCGCGAGCGCGTCGGCAAGCGAACCGTGTGCCCTGCCCGTCCACTCGTATCCGATGTGGTCGGCGGCATCCACCAACTTGTAACGCCTTCCCATGAACCACGTGAATAGGTTCATGGTGTCCGTAATGCGTGCGTCCTCCCTCGGGCGCACCCCGACGGCGGATAGGAACCCGAGGTCGAATCCGACGTTGTAGCCGATAACCTCATCTGCCCCTGCAAAGATTTCCCTCAGTCGCGGTATGGCTGTCTCGATAGTCGGCAGGTCTGCCACGTCCTCTGGGTAGATGCCGTTGATGGCGCTCGCGTGCGGCCATTCGGTCTTCACGGTCGGTCGGAACCTCTCATCCAACAGGACGGAGCCGTCCCTTCCGATGATGGAGATGGTCAGAATCTCATCCGGGTCGCTACCGTTCGGATGAAGACCGGTGGTCTCGGTGTCGAAGCAAATGCTGTTCATATCTATCACCTAATCCATGTAACCGTAGACCGTCGTATAACGGTCTGCCTTGTGTTCCAGCCATGCCAGATACTCGTTCTTCGCAAGCTCGAACGCCCGCTCCTCGCGGCTTCCTTCCAGTGAGCTGAGATATGCGACGGTCGCATTCGGCTCATTGCCGTAACCATCATCAATCCTCCCGGACTCATCGCACGGGAGCCATTCGTTCTCTTTGTACTCCACGCGACGCTCGACCTCTACAGTCCAGTAGATGACGGAGCCGATGCCATCTTCCTCGTCATTGACCTCGTTCCCATGCGTCGATATGAATGCTTCCGCCGCCGCGAGCGCTTCCTCGGAGTTCTCGTATTCGCCAAGCTCATACGAATCTCCATCGCTGATATCCTCGTGGTCTCCGTCATAACCCGGGCGCGTTGCAAAACTGAGCCGAAAGCTCCACCCGTTGACGAAATAGCGGATTTCTTTATCCATGTCTGTAATCCCTTCTTGCCTAGCAGGCAGAAATCTCGACCCACTCGCAACTACCATCTGAAACTGCAAGCCCGTGGAGAGAGCACCAAAGCCCCTGCGCCGCACATTTCCTTGCGAACCTGTCCGCCGCGTACCCGCTTTTGTATTCGCGAGTCGGAACGAGCGTGTCGTAGAAGCAGACCTTGAATGCGAGGAACTTCTCACTTCGTCCGTAGGTCTTCTCGATGTAGCCCATGCCGGTGTCCTTTCCGTCAGCCCTTCTTGCTGTCTACAAATATAGCAGGCTGGCATACCAGCAAGCAGGTGAACCGTACACTCCATACATCCTGCATATCCTGCACGAAAAAAGGGCACCCTCCCGGATGCCCGTCCTTTCCCTATCCGAGGTCGATATACCTGCCGACCGCATCGGTATACCCTCCATGCGCAATCCTCCGCCCGCTCGGGTTCTTCCTGACGAATCCCGCTTCCTTGCGGTCGAGATAATAGCGGTGGTTGCACACACGGCACCACCCGGCAAGCTCCCTTCCGCCGCGAACCAAGTTGAACGCTTCCGCTGGCAGCACACGCCCGCACCTAGGACAGCGCTTCTTTGTTGGCAGCATCCTTTTCCTAAACCTCCTCCCCGGCATCCGTCAGCTCATGGACAAGCCATTCCGCTCGAAGCGGTTTCTTCTCTTTTTTCCCGTCGTGCGCGACGT
>NZ_JBCPDP010000030.1:0-14210 GCF_040915385.1 Coprococcus sp. RTP21204st1_G4_RTP21204_210225
GCGGGAGCATTGAAAGACCGCGTGCACGAACTGAAAGAGACCGAGAAAGGAGTGGAGCATATGTGCAAGGAAATGGAGCAGCTTTGCGATGAAAGAGAACTTGAAACGAAGAAGAATGTGGCTTACTCCCTCGCTGAAAAGAAAATGAGCGTTGAGGATATTGCCGAGGTTATAAAAGTAAATATTGAAACAGTAAAGAGCTGGCTCACAAGCACAACAGCGGCAAGATAGTTAGCCGCATAAACAGCTTCACGGTTTTATGGCTCTGCGGGTTACCAGCCCGCAGGGTCTTTTTGATATGGATTCCAGCAAGGACGATGGCGGCGAGCTTGGAAGACTGATGCACGATTTCCGTGCGAAGGAAGCGAAAGAGATGCAGGGCGGAGCCATGGCCGACCGCGTGCACGAACTGAAAGAGACCGAGAAAGGAGTGGAACATATGTGCAAGGAAATGGAAGCCCTGCGTCTGGAAGGCGTGGAGGAAGGAAGACTGGAAGAGAAAAGAGAGAATGCCAAAAGCATGGCGGAAGACGGCATGACGGTAGATAGAATCGCAAAAATCTTGAAAGTGAACGCCCAGATGGTGCAGGAGTGGCTTGCAGGTAGCGTTTCTACGGCAAGATAGATAACCACTTAGACGGCTTTACGGTTTTACGACTCTGCGGGTTTCTGGCTCGCAGGGTTTTTGAAAACAGGTAAATAATTTTGTTAATGAAAAACTCGTTACCAATGGGGACATAACCCAGTTGATAACGAGTTTTTTGTTTTGAAAGACGATAGTTTTGATTGCACACTGATTGCACACCTGCGTATTTTTTTGTTGTTTTATAGGTTGCTATATTGCCTTATATTGCCGGAAAATCGCTTATTTTTCGGCATATGGAAGGTTGTCGAAATCGAGTTTGAATAGTTGAAGCTGAGCTGTAAAGCCTTTGTTTACAAGGGTTTTACAGCTTTTCCTTTATAGGATTGCATTTTCATTGCATTATTTTTCTTCAACTGTTCTGTGATAGATTGCTGTATGTTGATTGCTGGTATAATTAGCAATGCTTTCAGTAGCAGATTGTACTTGTAATATTCCAGTCAGCTTTTTAGCAACTTCAAGATTCGTATTTGGATACAGATGACCATAAGTGCCGAGTGTTGTCTGTATTTTTTCATGTCCTAAACGTTCCTTGATAAGTAAAGGATTTTCGCCCATGCTGATAAGCAATGAAGCGTGTGAATGTCGCAAGGCATGAATTTTAATACGATGAACACCTGCTAAATTTGACAACTTTTCCAAAGCTCTGGGAAGCGTTGTTTTACTGGTTGGAGTTCCGTTATAACTTAGTACAAGTGGACAATCGGGAAGAACCTGTTGCTGAACACTTTGCCAAGCCTTTAGCTCATTGAGTGTATCTGAATCAATATAAATAGTACGGATACTTGCCTGTGTTTTCGGCTCAACGAATTTATAGTCCGTCATTGTTCGGTAATATAATGTTTTGGTAATGCTAAGCAAGCCTGTTTCAAAATCTATGTCTGACCAATGTAATGCTGACGCTTCGCCAATTCGCATACCAGTCATAAATAATAACCAGAACGATATAAACAGATAATGTTCATAATAGTCTTTCTTACAGAGTAAGGAAATAACCTTTTGAAATTCTTCTAATGTCCAGAAATCAACTTTGGTTTTCTTGCTTTTGATATTGCCTATCATACGAGAAGGATTTTTCTTCGCAATTCCAAGAACAATAGCTCTGTCAAATGCGATAGAAAGCATTCCCTGTACGATACGAATGTAATTAGGGCTAAAATCTTTTGCAAGTTTCAACTGCCAGTTTTGAACATGGATAGGTTCGATTTCGTCTGTTTCCATTTTGTAGAAATAGGAAAAATGTTTCTTGATGGTAGTAGCACGATTAAGATAAGTGCTTTCTTTTACCTGTGTTTTATACCATGGCAGGTAGGTTTCTTCTATAAATTGCTGAAAAGAAACGCCATCTTTTTTTGTTGTTAATTCTTCGGTAGAAGCTAACACCAGTTTTGAATATTCTTCCTTTGCTTCTTTTTTCGTTCTGAATCCACTTCGGTATTTCTGTATCTGTTTTCCGGTAATGGGATTGTAGCCTAAATTAGCTCTGAAATAATAAGTTCCGTTATCTGCTTTCTTAATAGGGTCTTTTGCCATGATTTCACTCCTTACATGATATGCAAGAAGTACAATCAATCGTTTGTGTCTGATAATGTAATCCCTAATAATTCTTCCACGGCTTCTTTGGGTACTCTGTCCAATTTACGGGATTGGTAATAAGTATGCCCTTTTTCAATCATAAGTTTTTTTGCTTTTCTTATGATGTCTGCCGAGAAAGAAGTTCCATAACCTAGTGCTATGAGGTCTTTTTTTGTTACGGTAATCATAATCCTCCTTTCCATAGACCAGATAAGGAAATCTCAATATCTTGTCTATCAGTATATCAAATGATGAGCAAAAAAGCTCTATTAAGATGATTTTTTCTTGCAAAATCGTTGTTAGATAGTTTTACAAGCAATCAGACGGCTTCGGCAAGCTCCGCTGGTATCTCAACCATTCCCATTCCTGTGGGCTGAACCGTGTCATACGGGTGTATCATTATCCTGTGTTGCAGGTCATGGCAGAACGACTTTTCCAACGGTCGCTCCCAGATCATTGCATGAATCGCTATCTCCCGATTGGAAAAGTCACGGCGTACAACCTCTGATGGCTCACTGCAAGCACAAACGTATCTGACTGCTTTATTCACTTGTCAAAGAACTGTTAGGCTCTTGTCAGCCTGTATCAATTCATTTTTACAAATGGACTGATACAGAATGATAAGAAAAAGCGGAACAGGAAAGAGGGGAGTTTATTAAATCATGCTCCGCTCAAAGATTACTTAATGTTCGTCTATTTCAAATTCACATATCATTTTCAAAAGGGCTTCTCTGATACGTCCCTTTAATTCCATATCAACCACAATGTATACGTTGCCGTATTCATCGTAAAACGGGCGTAAACAGCATTTTGATATATAGGCTTCATAGAACAGCAACAGCTTTTCTATAGCGTTTTCGTTACCGTCCACGGCTGATGATATGAGAAAAAATGATGGAAGTGTGTGTTGCTTATTCTTCATTTGTTTTCTTCTCCTTTAACTGCTTTCTGATTTCTTCAAGTGAATTTCTTCTGTGCCTATATGATGTGCTTCGGTTGATATTCAGCTTTTCGCCTATCTCCGAATCGCTCATATCCAAGAAGAAAAACATCAATACAATGTTCCGGCTTTGCTCCGGCAACTGTTTCAGTGCTTCTGCAAGTTCTTCATCAAGTACACGGATTTCTGTACCGCACACATCGAACGTTGTATATTCACTTTCGTAATCGTCCCATACAATCAATTTCTCAACAACAATCTCTGGAAGCTCACAAAAGGATACTTCCTTTGCCTGTCGTCTGGCTAATTCCTTGCGGTAGTTACGGACAATGCCTTTCACAACCTTTTTGAGCTTACAGTCAAACTGACATTGTATTGTCTTTTGGAAGTCTGATGGTTTCAAAATCACACCCCCCTTTCGCTATGAAGTGAAAAGTATGTATCCCTCTTTCCGCACCATATCTGTACGGCAAGGTGTGATTTGTTGCAGGATTGAAAAAAATTTTTGTAAATATGAAAACAGCCTATTTGCATCAATAACAAATAGACTGTTTTTAAAACATCTGATATATGAGTTTTTAATTCATGTTCAAGGACTGATGATGTACTAAGAAAAAAACGGAATAAATTCGGTTGTTGGTATAGACTGCCTGTTTTACTTAGAATCACAAATTGCTCCTTGACCAGAGCAATCCTGTGAAAATAGAAAAAGGACAGCTCTGGTTATACCAAAACCGTCCCTATATTTTTGGACATTATAAAAGAGATTACCCACAGAACGGTTTTTTTTTATTTACCGAACTAGGTAATACTTTATTTGAATTTATAGTGCATATAATATGAGTTTTTAATACATTCTAATCGCACAACATGAAGTATAAACTCATGCTAGGTGATTAAAAATGAGAAAAAAGAAAGATACACACAGCTTTGATTTTCGTCCTTTAGGACTGGCAATCAGAGAAGCCAGAGAGAAAGCAGGGCTTTCCAGAAATGATTTAGGCGATAAAGTCTTTTACGGAGAACGTCATATCGCAGATATTGAAAATATCGGAAAACACCCTAGCTTTCAGTTATTCCATGATTTAGTTACAATGTTCAATATATCTGTTGACGAGTATTTCTATCCAGCGAAGAATGTTGAGAAAAACACAGCCCGCCGTCAGATAGATTCGTCACTTGATTTATTGAGTGATAATGAATTAAAAATCATTCAAGGTACGATTGACGGTATCTTGAACAGCAGAGAGAATAAGAAGTGATTTGCTTCTTGTTTTCTCTGTTTTCCTATACAGATTCTTCAACATTTATTTGTTGATCTGCTCCGCAGGCAATAAATAAGAGCCGACTATCCTTATTTCTTTATCGTAAATTTACTTGTTACACAGTAATGAAAAAAGCCAATAGTTTGTAACTGAACTTTACAAACTATTGACTTTACATTTTGATGTCCACTCTTCAATGAATTATCATACGAATATATCTTCAATACTTTATAATTCAAGAGTAATAATAAGGCTATTGGCATGTACTTTTGCAACAATATTTCCGCCAAGAATGGCAACAAGTGTTTTTACTACCGCAAGTCCCAATCCTGTACTTCCATTATGTCTTGATTTATCGCCTGTATAAAAACGGTCAAAAAGTCGATTGCAATCAATTTCTGAACTGTCACTCATTGGATTTTCAATGGTAAATATAATATTATTATTTTCTTTCTCCATAAGTGTTATTTTTATCGTTCCAACAGAATACTTAATTGCATTTGTCAACAGATTTTGTAAAATTCGTTCTACCATATTTTTATCAGAATATACGTATATTGAATAATCTGGGAGATTTATTTCGGGTAAAATATTCTCCTTTTCTAATGCAACGGCATTTTCCGTAATTAAATTTATTAACATATTAGATATATTAAACTTTTCTTTTTCTGGAACTGTCTGCTGTTCCTCCAAAATAGAAAGGTCATAGAATGTTTCTACCAATTCTTTCATTTTTTCGGCTTTGCTAAAAATCACTTTTACACGCTGTGCTTGACTGGATTCCCAATTTTCTTTTTGCAATAATTGTAAATGACCAAGAATGACTGTAAGAGGTGTACGCAAATCATGTGATATATTAGCAACAGATTCTTTTAAATACTCTTCATTGCGTAATACGCCTGCAACAGCCTGTCGTTGTCTGATATTATATTGATTCAATATACCAGCCAGTCTTTCTAAATCTTTATCAATCAACGAAATGTCTAACATCTGCTGTGAATTTCCAGAATTCAATTCATTAACTTGATCCGCAAGATTACGGATTTGTTTTTTTAATTGAATATATCGAAATAGCAGTATTACTAAAAATATTGTTATGATAATTAAAATCCATTCTATGTTAGACATTTTCTCCACCTATTTAAAATCACATTTACAAAATTTTATCCACGAAAGCAATACCAATATACCAGACCATATACATCCTACTAAAATAGCTATCGGTTGAAAAAAGGTTTTCATGCTGACAACGATTCTGATTTGATAAGTAGGTAAAAAACCGACTGGTAATCTCAACATCATTCCATAGCCAAGATATAAGCTAAGACCAAAAATAATAATTGCTGTAACCGAGGTTGCTTTTACAGCATCCTGTAAATAGCAACAAATAAGTATTGCAATTAGAAATATCGCACTATTAAGCAGACAAGAATAAATGATTGCTTTTATAATATTGTAAAAAAACATTCCCACGTCTGCAACACCAAAGCGTCCAAATTCCCTTATGCATCCTGAAACTGGATAGACAAGAGCCATAAGATTAAAAGCAATTAAATACGATATTATTTTACTTGTAAAAATTTGTTTTCTGGAATGTCCAGCACTGACCTCTAAGTTTATTGTTCTCTTAGAAAATTCCTGTCCTAAAATCAATGCAAGTATAGCCGACATGATGATAAGAAGAAACGTAGAATCATACACCATTCCATTAAAAATATCAGCAAGAGAAGAAGCAATTTCTTCTGTCGGTCCCATGACCTCTGTAACATAAGTATCTGCTGTAAAAAATCCTAAAATAAATATTCCAATCATACCACACCAGTAAATAGAATTATGTAACAACTGATATTTTTCCAGTTTTAATAATTTATCCATAAAAAACACCTCCGGTTATTTCAAGTCTGTATGTAAAAAAGCACTACCTGCAATGAAATATAAAATAAAATTCCATAAAAAATCTACAAACAAGCAAAAGTTTGTCGAATAGACCTTTTGCAATGAAATTAACCTAAGTTGTCCCATTGGTATTATTCTGCTGATTATTTGTGCAGATTCACTGTTCAGCAAAAAAATCATAACAAAAAATAAAACCATTGAAACTGTCAGTGTTTTCCCCATATCACGAAAAATAAAAGCAAAAAACATCGGTAATGCACACAGTGTTATCATGGCAAACAGAGTTAGTAAAACCATAGTATATGTGCTATCATTCCAAAAAAGTTTTTCCCCAATATAAAATTGACTAATAATTCCATGTACAAATAATGGAAATACCAGAATGATAATACAACCTATTTGAGATACAATTAACTTTACTCTAAATATAGAACTTCTTTTATGTCCGGCAGTAATATAAGTATTTAAAGTTCTTCCACTAAAATCACTTCCAATGAACAATGCTATAAACACTATACTCAAAAAATAGAGTAACGGAATATTGTATAATGATGCCATAATTAAGTTTGAAGAGCGTTCTTTACTATCTAACAGCAATATGCTACTTAAAAGGAGATTGAATATTCCAATTCCCCAAAAATACCAACTGTGAAACAACTTATATAACTCAGTTTTTAGGAGATTTGACATCTTTTGTTCCTCCTATTTTGCTCAAAAAATAGTCCTCCAAAGTATCGCCAGATACAGAAAGTCCTGTTACAAGAATGTGCGATTCTGCTAAAGCAGACGCAACTGTCTCTAAATCATTCAAATAATCATACAAACGAATTATGCCATCTGGCATTAGTTTAAAGTTATCTGTATGAAGATTCTCTTCCAAAACCAGAACCGTTTTCTGAACATCTGTTGTTTTAATTGCTATATGTCGTTTACACCGTTCATTTAATTCATAATCAGAAATCTCTTCTATAATTTTTCCATGGTCAATCAGAATAAATTCTGATGCTGTTTGATACAATTCTTCTAAGATATGGCTTGAAACCAAAATGGTCATACCATATTCTTTATTCAAAATTTTTAATAAATTTCTGATTTCTACAATTCCAGCAGGGTCAAGACCATTGATAGGCTCGTCTAAAATCAATAGTTCTGGTGTATTTAAAAGTGCAATCGCTATCCCCAATCGTTGACGCATACCTAATGAAAAATTGCGGACACTCTTTTTACCTGTATCTTGCAATCCAACCATATCTAATGTCCTTTTAATAACTGATTTATCTGGTATGCCTCGTTGAATACGCTGTACTTCCATATTTTGATAGGCAGTCATTGACGGGAATAGAGCAGGCGTTTCAATCATACTTCCAATTCGTTTACGCTGTTTCTGTAATTCTTCTGTTCCAGAATTTCCCCATAAAGAAAGTGTACCACTTGTTGGAAACGCAAGCCCTGTGACTAATCTTAAAAAAGTAGTCTTACCTGCTCCGTTTTGACCAATAAATCCATAAATTTTTCCTTTTTTTATTTGTAAATTTATGTGGTCTAATGCTAATGTTTGTTTATATTCTTTGGTTAAAGACTTTGCTTCTAAAATAATTGAACTCATATCCCAAACCTCCTTTACTTAAACCAGTATAACGGGCAATTTTAAAGAATTTCTTAAATTGTAATGAGAAAAGTTAAAAAAATAATAAAGCTAAGGAACGTTTAATCCTTAGCTTTATGTAGGCGGTAGCCAATGCCCCAAACAGTATCAATAAATTCTGTATCAGAGCATATCGCTTTTAATTTATTGCGTAAATTACTGATATGAACATTAAGTGTATTATCTTCAGCAATATATTCTGTATCCCAAACACTTTGAAAAAGATTCGATTTTGAAAATACTTTATCTGGATATTTCATCAACAATTCTAAAATGCCAAATTCTTTAGCGGTTAAGGATAATTCTATTCCATTCAAAAATGCTGTATTTTTCTCTAGGTCTAAAGTCAGATTGTTATGTTGCAAACATTCTGTCTGGCTATTTTGAAATTGTACTCTTCGCAGATTACTTTCAATTCTGGCAAGCACTTCTTCCATATCAAAAGGTTTTGTGATATAATCGTCTGCTCCCAGACGAAGCAAGTCGATTTTATTTTGTGTAGTTTCTTTCGCTGAAATAATAATAACAGGTATCGTAAATTTCTTGCGTACATCAGATAAAATAATATCACCACTCCGATAAGGAAGCATAATATCAAGTATAATCAAATCAATTTTTTCTTTATTCAAAAAATCCAGAACATGAAGTCCATCATATTGGCAATGCACAGCATATCCTTTTTCTTTTAGAAAATCAGCCAATAATGCATTTATTTCTAAATCATCTTCAATAATCAATATTTTATTCATTAGCCTACCTCATTCCTGCAATGCTACTTTCCCATTATACATTTAAGGTTGTATTTCCTCAATACCATTGCAACCAATTATATGAGAGGGATTCTTATTTTGTCAATCTAATTGTAAGCAGAATAGTATAGATTGGATAAACAATTACCATACTATTCTGCTGTAACATTTATTCTACAATCTTCCAGTTATCGTCCTTATGAAGCACAAGCTCATACTGTGAGATTTGCGTCATTTTCGACTTGTTATCCAGATACTTTACGGACACGCTGACTTTGAGGTTGTCGCCGTCTTTGGTAAAGACAGGGTTTACCAGTTCCGAAAATACATAGTCGCCGGATACAGGAGCAATCACACCGTCTTTGACATAGTAGGCAAGTTCCTTTTCCGTAGCTGTCGGATAGAGCTTAAAGAATGTTTTCAAGAAAGCGGTAGCGTCCTTAACTGTGTCGGAACTGACACTGACATCGGCTTCCTGTACTTTCGGTTCATACTTTGATTTCTGTACCGACGGAGCAAGGGTAGGATTCTGGGTAATGACCATTGCACCGTCCTTATCTACATGAACGGTCACGGTATAGTTTTCTGTGACTGCCTGTGTCTGTTCTCCCTCTTTTACCTGCTGATCTACTTCGTAGGCAACGGTAAAATCGTCCGTTCCAGACTGTTCTACATTCCAGACCAGCACATTTGTAACGGTCGCACTGGTTGGTATATCTGTTCTGATGGTATCGGCGTTCAAGTCCTGTAATTCTTTGGTAAGGTATTTACTGATTTCCGTTGTCCTTGCTTCAATGGCTTCCTTGCTGGTATCCCATGAGTAGTAGGCTTTCGCAAAGTTCTTGACGAAATTCTCAATACCGTTGGTATCGTTCAATCTTAGCTGAATGATTTCTTTTTCATGTATCGTGTGGGTATCAATGGCGGTAAAATTCTTATACACACCAAAACTGGTGCTTGCCAGAAGCACCGCCCACAACAACAGGACAGATTTTTTATGTGTCCCGACTTTCATGATACGCACTTTCTTATTCGTAGGTGCTTTCTCTGTTTTTTCTTTCTTCTTAAACATATTTCAAGTCCTTTCTATTGTTTGATTCTTCCGGCACAAATGATGTGCTGTTGCCAGTAGGCAGAGGTCAAATCGGTATAGCCGATTGGATTTCCGGCATGATACATCTGATGGTTTCCCACATAGATTCCTACATGGGTAACATAGTCGCTGGTATTGTAAGTGGAATGGAAAAAGACCAAATCGCCAGCCTGTGCCTGTGACAACGGGATATGCTGGGTTGCGTCATACTGTGCCTGTGCGGTTCGTGGCAGGCTGATTCCGGCTTTTCCGTAGCACCATTGAGTAAGACCAGAACAGTCAAAAGAAGTGTTTGGATTACTGCCACCATAGACATATTTCCAGCCTTGATACTTCAACGCTTCATTCATAACCGCCTGTACCGTTTCGTTGCTAAATTGCTTTACAGTCAGATATTGGTTGACCAACTCCACATAAAACATATTTCCGTAGTTATAACGCCAGCCACCATTTTTACTGACAGCTATCGGATTTGTATAGGTCACTTTTGTACCGCCGGATTTATTCTTTGCGAAATTCTCTGCAAGATTGAAGCTATGCTTTTTCCCGTTCTTCGCAACATAGTCCGCATAGCCACCACCATAGTTATAAGATTGAATAACTACGTTAATGTCCGTCATGCCTTTGGCTTTACAGGAAGAAAGCAGGGACGCAAAATATTTACACCCCTGCTTGATAGAATCCTCTGTACTTAATGAGTTCGGCGGTAGCCCCAGACTTTCACTGGACTGCATGACATCGGTAGCTGTACCGCCACTTTCCACCTGTATGATAGCAAGCAGGACGTTCACATACTCCGAGATACCGTTTTCTCTGGCGTATTTTTCCACCATTGGCTGATGTTTGAGGACATCGGCTGACAGGTTCATGCCAGAATAGACAGGCGAATAACTGTTTGAACTGTCGTCATCTTCACCGGAAATCAGTATCCCGAAAAAGAGGACGATGGAGAAAAGGACTGGAAATATCGTACCTATGATAAGGATACGTTTTAATCTCATTTCTTCCGTCCTTTCTCTGAATGTTTCGTAACAGTTTTACGGGCAGATTTCCCATTGACCTGTGTTTTCTGTATCGTAGATTTCTTATGATTACTTCTGGATTCTGCTACGTTTGGCTGGTTTGTTCTGGCAACAGATTTAACCTGCTGTTCCTGTCTGATATTGGTTCGGACAGTTTCTTTTCCAGCCTTGACTTCTGCATTTTTTATCGCAGGAGAAGTAGCAAGACGTTTCATATCCGGCTTCATTACCGTATTGGTCGGTGCAGGTTTTGGAACAGGTGTGGCAACAGGGCGTTCATGGCTTCTGGTAGCTCCGGCTGTCGCTGATCCATTCGCATGAACTGTCTGTCTTGCTTCCTGTGCTTTCTGTAATTCCTGCTTTTTCTGTGAGATATTTTCCCTGTGCAGGTTACGTTTCTGTGTACGCTGTTCCTGTCGGTTTTCCCGTTCTTCCACAACGCCACGCTTAAAGTCTGATACATTATCCTTTGCTTTCTGTTTCGCAGAGTGAACAGCATAACCAGCCTGTGTCGGCAAGTCTTTCACATTTTCTTTCAGAGAGGAAGCACTGTCACGGACTTTATTTTTCGTATCCATCACAGCACCTACCGCAGAACCGACACGGCTTCCCATGCTGGCAGAGGTATTTTCCCGTTTCTTTGGCGGTTGGTTCGTTGCTGGCTTTCCGGCTCTGGCAACACTTGCACCAGCCACCGCACCTGCAACACTTCCAGCACCGATAGCCCTTGCAATCCTGTGTTCCATACGTCTTGCCCGATGTCGCATGAACACCATCGGTCTACGGAATATCCGGCGACCTATCTGCTGGCTGTCATTCGCATTAAGGCTGAACATACTCATTAGTTCTCCGAGCTTCATATAGATTCCGGCAAAACAGATTATCTGCAAAAACGCCACCATGAAGAACGGATAGTCCGTGGAAATGTTGTAGAACATACTGGAAATCGAAAATGCCACGGTCACAATCAGCGTGATTCCGGCTCTTGTCATAATGGCGTTGAACACACGGACAACTGCCTGTTTCGCCATGTTCTCATAGGTCGGTATCATGGACAGTAAAAAACTGACAGGTAAAAACATGGCATATATGATAAATAGTATCTGGGAAAATAACATCATGCCGGTAAGCAGGAAGATAAAGATTGTGATACCGAGATTGAAAATGAGCAGGAAGAACACCATGCCCAGACGGTTGACGACCTGTGGAATGGTAAGGTTGTCATTGTCGTTATCTTCAATCTCTGTTTTGACGACATTTTCCCTTGTTTCTCCATCTTCGTCTGACGGACTGGCAGATACCAGAGCTTCCACACGGTCAGCCCCGATTTCTTCGGTATCACTGTTCCCGAACTGCAATAACAGCCACGGTTTTTCTACCTGTATCGAAAACAGGCTGTCACGGATAAGGTCTACGCTGTCTTTCCCTTTGCTTTGTGAATCGGGGAGCATGATTTTTGTCCCCAAGTCTAGAGAAGCGGTGCTGATGTCCGAACTGAAATCATTGATTTTCTGGATATAGTTGGGAGCATAAGCAATAAAGGACGCAGACACAATGAACACCATCACAAAGTTGATAACAGCGTGAAGTGCCTTGCTTGTTTCCCGTTTGAGAAGCCCTGTATAGGCGGTATAAACACCTACAATCAGAATGATAATGAGCAGGAATCCCACATAGAATCCACTGCTGGAAAATCCGTTTTCGGTTACTCCGGCAAGTGTCTGGATACTTTTCCCGATACTGTCAGCCATGTCATTGATAAAGTCCAGCTTATACGCTTGTTGCACCACATATCCTGTGGCATTGCTAAGATACAGGATGATTGTCCAGACAAAATTTGTGATACAGTAAAGCCCGTACTGCACCGATTTTCCAATGCCGTCCAGCCAGTTCCACGGAAGCCAAGACCAGCTATTGTCCACATAGAAATCAAGCTGATAATTGGAAAGCGGATACTTTGAATACAAGTTGTCTGCATTGACCGTATCATCGACCAGTCCAGACGCATGAGCTACCGTCCCCAGCAGGGACAGCAGTACCAGCGTGACGGTCACGGCAAGCAGAACCAGTTTCAGTACATGGAATACCTTTTCTTTTGTGACAGATTTCATCATTCCAAATCCACCTCACTTTTTATCGGCGGTCTGGTATCAAAGGCATGGAGCAGTTCTACAAAGACAGGGTGTATCTGTACCACGCCGACACGCCCGTATAAATCCTGCATTAAGCATTGTCCGTTCTCCAAATCCCTCAACCGTTTCTGGTTGTTTTCGTCCTCACTGTCCAGTCCGAAAAACTCTAAGGTCTGTTTGATTTCATTGGTATCTGTGGAGCGGAACGCAAACTTTAAACCGATGTTATTTTTTAGGCTTTCTTTCGATACGTCCCCAGAGGATTGTGTCACGAAATAAACTCCGGCGTTCATGGCTCTACCAGCACGCACCAGCTTATTTGAGAGTGTTTCGCCCTGTGCCACATTTAAGAACGCCCATGCTTCATCAAGGTCTACAATCTTAAAAATGCTTCGGTCTGAATGGATAAAGTCTAAGGCAAAGGTAGATATTACAATCAACATTGCCACCGATAATAATTCAATGGTCGTGTATTCGTCAAAAGTAGTATCTTTATCCGGCAGAACCAAATCCGCAACCTGTATGATATTGAGCTGGTTATCCAGACTGATAGTATTTTTCGCTGTTCCGTCTGAAAAGAGCAGGTGTGCAAAATCATAATTTGTAAAACTGTCAATATGATTTGCGATATGGTTTGCAATAGGCGTATTTTCTTTCCGTAATTCTGTGATAACATTTAGCAATCCTCTGTGTTCACTTTCTGATACTTTGCTGATTGCACTGATAAGCACAGGGAACTTGTCTCCATCACGGGTTGAGATACCTGTTAAAAATGTTAAAATTTCTTTTGCCAGTGTAGCTCCGTCCTCTTTATCTTTCATAATTACAAACGGGTCAAGAAGCCCTGCATTTTCCTTGTCGCTGGTAAGATTTACAATGTTGATTTCCTCTGCAATCTCCGGCAGTGTTTCTTTCCAGTTCCCACGCTCACTTTTCGGGTCTAGGATAACTGCCTGTCCACCGAACAGGACGGAATAATATACCAGCAGGTTATTACAGAATGATTTTCCACCGCCAAGCGAACCTACAAAAGCAGAAGCCAACGCATTTGTGACCGTACCTTTTACCCCTTGACTGGCAAGGGACGGTTGCAGGTAGACATTTCTTCCTGTATCCACGGAATAGCCGATATAGATTCCTGTATTTTCTCCCAACATCTGAGTAGCACCGAAACCAAGTCCGGCTAAAAAATCGGATTTCACATACTGGATATAATCATTGATATAACGCTTGCTGGCTGGAAGAAACTC
>NZ_JBCPDP010000031.1:0-13521 GCF_040915385.1 Coprococcus sp. RTP21204st1_G4_RTP21204_210225
TTACTCTTTCTGAACATGAAAATACCCCCATATAGGACTTTTATATTTCATTGTCCTATATGAGGGTAGCATATCATATAAATAACAAGTGGTCTTTTTTAGATCATAAAATCAAATAGGGGATTGGTCAAATGGTATGACAGGAGTCTCCAAAACTCTTAGCGGCAGTTCGATTCTGTCATCCCCTGTAGAACCCTCTCGGAAGCAGTTCCGGGAGGGTTTTTATACTCTAATAAGTATTTCTTGAACAAAATACAAAAAGGAGTGACAGTATAATTTTCTAATGCTATGATGTATAGAAACGTAAAGTATAAGTGAGGTGTGGAAAATGAAAATTGAATTAAAAAAATGGAGTATTGAAGATAAAGAATCCCTTATTAGAATATGTAATACTATAGATAGAAACTATTTATCAGATAGATTACCAAATCCATATACTAATGAATCAGCAGAATGGTGGTTAAACATAGTAAAAGAAAATGAGGGAAAAACGGGTATATTTCGAGAAATTATTGTTGATGGCAAAATAATAGGAACAATATCAGTTGAACAAAAAGAAGATGTCTATCGAAAAGATGCTGAAATAGGATATTATTTATTACCAGAAGAATACTCAAAAGGAATCATGACAGAAGCAGTAAGACAAATCTGTGAAACAGCTTTTGAAAAATTAGACATCATCCGAATCACAGGGCTGGTATACGAACCTAATATTGCCTCCAGAAAAGTACTGGAAAAGAACAACTTTATACTTGAAGGCACAATGAAAAAAGCAGTCATCAAAAATAATAATATTTATGATCTTTGCATTTACGGAAAAATAAGATAACAAGTTGAAACAATAAGTAGATCTGCAACCAATAAATGTAAGCGGCAACGAAGCAAAATAATTCCCCTCAGATTCTTTGTGCAAACCATTCCGATGAACCGCTTAGAGCGGGAATCGTGTTCAGCAGAGGCTTCCACGATTCCTGCGTTTCATCTCCATTGCACAAAAATTGAATCTGAGGGGAATTATTTTGCTTCGTTGCCGTCACAACCTATAAATTTGCAAACTTAAAAATATCTTTAGAAATTAAAATCCAACTCATACACCTTAACCGGCCGCCCCTTTGCATTGGTTGTCTGCGTATAAGCGAGCTTCGCGACTCCTCCATTTTCCAGATTCTGAATAATCCGGTTCGCATTTCTCACCGTACTTCCCATCCGTTCGGCAAGCTCGTGCGTTGTAATTTTATTTGATCCGGCAGCATGCGTACTGGCAAGGACTTTCTTGATCGTAACCGGTGAAAGATTACACTGCTTTGCAATCTTTCCAAGATTCTGCACATACTGATTCTGGATCACTCTTCGGTCGGATGAACCAAGGGGTCCGATCATATCCCCGTTTTCATTCTGGATAAAACTTTTTCCAAACTGAACAGCCTCTTTGCGGGCATTTACAGAATTACGGATCGCATTGTCAAAATTTGCCCCGATTCCGTATCCTACAGCACATTCAAAATGCAGTTTGTCGGTGAGAAATTCATTCAGTTCGCAGACCTTGTTATTGTGTGTAATATGTTGCAGCATTTCCACAGTGGTCAGGGCACTGCAGTGATTATCCACTTCCTGAGGGATACAATTCATCAGATTCTTTTTAAAGAAATCTTCCATACAGACATAGATCTGCTGGATATTTTCCGGTGTGTTATCTGTCGAACTACGGGGAGATACATTGATGATAACCGGAAGGTTGGAACGCATGTGCTCCAGCTCGATCGTGGACAGAAGTTCATTTGCAAGATCCCGGATATGGCTGACACTTGGCAGCGGATAGATTGTCGGGATCCCGTGCGCACGAAGCTCCGGCAGGATATTACTGTACTGACAGAGAACCATATCCATTTCATTGTTGTTCCACATACGGATCAGCTCTGAAAGGACATGATTTTCAATCGTACTGATACTGGTGCGGGTCAGTGCCTTGGTCCAGTTGTTAATATGTGGTGGAACTGTATCAATGTCCAGCTCCTTAAGGAAAGCGGTTGCAGTACAGCCACCGTCGATCGGAATCAGGAAATCCAGAATAATCCGGTCCATATCCAGATCCCGGTTGGAAATCAGCAGATTCAAAAGAGCACGGTACAGACCGGCTGTATCAATTTCAAAGGATACAATCGGACGGTTATAAGCGTGCGCAGTTGACTCAATGGCAGCTTTTGCGATCTTACCACTGATAAGAAATCCGTCAGTGTCCCCGGCGTAAGAATCGTAAACTTCTGATATTGTGTCAAATTTGTTGTAGGAAACCACCTGGATGTCGCAGTTTAGTTTTAGTTCTGAGACGATCTGCGAGACAGGTTCCTTTAAGTACTGGCTGGTAATAGCCACAATTTTTCTTCTCATTTTCTTTCACCTCTCAAAAAGTATCATATAAAATTATCTTCCATAAATCAACCATAATATTCTGAAAATTAAAAAAATAACGATTAAATAGGTAAAAACAACGAAAATCAAGAATATTCTGTAATATTATTGACTAAAATTTTAGAAGTTGGTATTATGTAATCACGATAACTATTCTGTAAATGTTCCAAAAACTAATAAAAATATTCTGTAAATATTCTAAAAGTAGAACAGTATTTTTAATGTAAATGGCAGGAACAAAGTTAAAGGAGGGCTTAGTATGAATTACTATGAAAGAGCATTGGAATTAAAGGATGAAACAATTGCAAACCGCAGACACATCCACAAAAATGCTGAAACTGGTCTGGATCTTCCAAAGACCAAAGCTTATGTTATGAAAAAGCTGACAGAATACGGACTTGAGCCGAAGGATTGTGGCTACGGGGTAACAGCTACACTCGGCAAAGGGGGAAAGGTTCTTCTTCTGAGAGCAGATATGGATGCACTTCCGATGCCGGAAGAAAGCGGAGAAGAATTTGCATGTCCTACAGGAAAAGAAGCACATACATGCGGACATGATTTCCACGCTGCAATGCTTCTTACAGCAGCAAAGATGCTGAAAGAAAAAGAAGATACACTGGAAGGAACTATCAAATTCATGTTCCAGCCGGCAGAAGAGACTTTTGAAGGAAGCAAGAATATGATCGAGAATGGTATTCTTGAGAATCCTACGGTTGATGCAGCACTTGCATACCATGTATCACCGGGAAAAATGCCAATCGGACTTTTTATGTACAATGATAAGGATACGATGATGTATTCTGTAGATGGATTTAAGATCACCATCCATGGAAAAGGATCCCATGGTGCTTATCCACATGTAGGAGTTGACCCGATCAACATCGGAGTTCATATCCATCTTGCATTGCAGGAACTGATCGCAAGAGAAAGTGATCCGACACATTCCTGTGTACTTACAATCGGACAGTTTGCAGGCGGAACTGCAGCAAACATCATTCCTGAGACCGCTGTTCTCCAGGGAACGATCCGTACCAATAAGCCGGAAGCAAGAGAACTTTTGGTCCGCAGAATGAAAGAAGTCGCTGAAAAGACAGCAGCTGTATATAACGGAACCGTTGATATTGAGATGATCTCAGAAGTTCCTCCGCTGATCTGCAATCCGAAGCTTACCGACGAAGTGGTTGGATATATGCAGGAGCTTGGAATTCCGGGACTCACACCATATCCGGGAATTTCTGCAAGTGCTTCTGAAGATTTCGCAGTGATCGCTGAAAAGGTTCCAAGTACATTTATGTATCTGTCAGCAGGATATCTGGATGAAAGAGGACAGTATCCGGCACATCATCCGAAAGCACAGTTTAATGAAGATGTTTGCCCGATCGGAGCAGCTTGTCTTGCCCATTGCGCTTCACAGTGGCTTAAAAATAACAAATAGAGAGTAAAGGTTTCTTTAGGAACAGGAGGAAAAGAATATGAGTAAAGAACAGCAGGCTCAGGAACAGCCACAGGTTGCGATTCCGCTTCCGAAGGCAAAGAAAAACTTGGTTCAGATCGGATGTATCTGCATGATGCTTTCCGTAGCAATGTATGGACTGGTATTTGCAACGTTAACAGCACCTATCCTTGAAAAAGTTGATGCGATGGGATATGTAGGACTCTTCTCTATCGTAGGTGCGATCGGTGTATCGATTATGACTCCGATCGGAGGAAAATTAGGTGACCTTATTGGTAGAAGAAACATTGTAGTGATTCCTGGAATTATCTGTGCACTTGCAGGTTTTGCATTTGCATTTGTGAGATCTCTGATTCCACTTATGATCCTCAGACTGATTGTCAGCCTTGCACAGGGCGCATTTACAGCAGCACCATACATTATCGCAGGTCTTATCAATGAAAGAAAAGATGTACCAAAGGCAATGGGTATGCTTGCAACCGCAATCGCTGTTGGTGGATTTGGAGGAAGTATCATCGCAGGTATTTTAACAGATATGGGATTATTGACTGTGGCAATCCTTATGCCGGCAATTCCACTTATTCTTGGTATAGTACTGATTGGAATGAACATGCCGAATCAGAAAAGAGAAGGAAAGGTTACGATTGATGTTCCGGGGATGATCGCACTCATCGTATCACTTTGCGGAATTCTGCTTGCACTGAACTTTGGATCTTCTATGGGATGGACAAATCCAATGATTCTTGCAGGTCTTGTAATTGGTATCATTGCTCTTATTGCACTTGTTAAGATTGAAAATAAAGCTGCAGAGCCGTTGATTCCAATGAAATTATTTAAAAATAAAAACTACACAGTACTCCTTATTGTAGGATTTATCTGCTATTTCTATCAGAATGCCATGAACTATTATGCACCGATCGGTGCCATGCAGGTTATGGGAGCATCCACGAGTGCAGCAGGTGCACTGCAGATGCCTCGTACACTGATTACAATCATTCTTCCTACTATCGCAGGTGCATGGGTAGGAAAGAAAGCTGCCAATGCATGGAAAGCAATGGTAATTGGTACAAGTCTTGCAATGATCCCGATGGCTGTGATGGCGTTGGTAACAAATTCAGGTGCTTCGATCATGATTTATTTTGTAGCACTTGCAGTTACAGGTATTGCTGAAAGCTTCCGTGCTGTATCCATTACGCCAACAGCACAGGCAATGCTGGCACCGGAAGATATGGGAATCGGAACTTCTCTGGTTAACTTCGCAAACTCACTTTCAGGAACAATTGCAGTTGCAGTATTTGCAGTCGCATATAATGCAAGTACATCAGCTGATCCGACCAATGTAGCACTGATCCAGAATGGTGTAAAATCTGTATTCTGGACAGCAGCAGTCGTTACTCTGATTGGACTTCTTCTGGTAATCTTCATTGTAAAACCGGAGATGAGCAAGAAAGCAACAGAAAGCAAATAGAATATTGAAATCCATGTGAACATGTGAATAAGAAGCCGGGGCGGATGTGAAAAAACATCTGTCCCGGTTGTTATCTGGAGAAGTCTTTTATAGATCTGCCGGATACAGGGATGAGAATGGAAATGACATATGTTTCAGGTAATTGCAGATTGCATTTCAGAAAATCAAGAGTATAATAAGAAATAGTGAAAAGAAGAAAGGCAGACATATATCTGTCTTTTTATAATTATAGAGACAATTTTAAAGATATAAGAAATAATTTGATTTACCGGAGGAAAAGAATGCTTGGAAACTATCTGGATGAAGTACGAAAAAAAGCACCACTGATACACAATATCACCAATTATGTGACGATCAATGATGTGGCGAATATGGTTCTTGCCTGCGGTGCAAGTCCGATCATGTCCGATGAACCGACGGATATTGAAGAAATCACATCCATCTGTCAGGGACTGAATATCAATATGGGAATGCTGAATCCGCGTAAGATTGAAAGCATGCAAAAAGCAGGAAAGAAATCCAATGAACTGTATCATAAAGTACTGTTAGATCCGGTTGGAGCAGGATCGAGTTCGTTCCGAACAGAGGCGGCACTGAATCTGATACGTGATATTCAGTTTGATGTGATCCGGGGAAATATTTCTGAGATCAAGACCTTAGCAGCAGGACATGGTACAACGAGTGGTGTGGATGCAGACGAGGCAGATACACTGACGGAGCAGAATCTGGAGAAAATGATTCCGTTTATAAAGGATTTTTCCAGAAGGACAGGTTCCGTGATTGCTGTGACTGGAGGAATAGACCTTGTAAGTGATGCAAAGAGGTGCTTTGTGATCCGGAACGGTCATCCGGAGATGGGACGGATCACCGGAACCGGGTGTCAGCTTTCCGGGATGATGACGGCATTCCTTGCGGCGAATCCGGAGAATAATCTGGAAGCAGCGGCAGCAGCGGTCTGTGCCATGGGGCTTGCCGGTGAGACTGGCTGGAAATATATGCAGCCGGGAGATGGAAACGCAACCTACCGTAATCGGATCATCGATGCGATTTATAATATGGAAGGAAAAGAATTGGAAGAAGGTGCAAAATATGAGATTAGATAAGAAAGATATGGTTCTGTATGCGGTAACAGACCGTCACTGGCTGAATGGAGAAAGTCTGTACAGCCAGGTGGAAAAAGCGCTGAAAGGTGGGGCTACATTTATCCAGCTCAGGGAAAAAAATCTGGGTGAGGAAGAGTTCCTGGCAGAAGCAAAAGAGATTGCCAGACTCTGCAAATCCTACCATGTACCATTTGTGATCAATGACAATGTAGAGATTGCAAAGAAGGTAGATGCCGATGGTGTGCATGTGGGGCAGAGCGATATGGAAGCTCTTGATGTGCGGAAAACACTGGGCGAGGACAAGATCATCGGTGTTACGGCAAAGACGGTCGAGCAGGCGCTAAAGGCGCAGGCACATGGAGCCGATTATCTGGGAGTCGGTGCAGTCTTTGGCACGACATCAAAGGCAGATGCAACAAAGCTGGATCATAAGGTTTTAAAGGAAATCTGCGAGACGGTGGACATTCCGGTTGTGGCAATTGGGGGAATCACGGGAGAGAATGTGACAGAGCTTGCCGGAAACGGAATCTGCGGAGTTGCCGTGATCAGTGCAGTTTTCGGACAGCCGGATATTGAGCAGGCTACAAAAGAATTAAAAGAGAAAGTAGAGGGTATGTTGAAATGATTTTGTTTACTAGCGATTACACAGAAGGGGCACATCCGAGAATTATCGAGAAGCTTGCCGAGACCAATATGGAGCAGACAGTAGGATATGGGGAAGATCCATACTGTGAAGCTGCAAGAGAAGCCATCAAAAAAGTATGCGATGCACCAGATGCAGATGTGCATTTTCTGGTGGGAGGTACACAGACGAACTTTACGGTAATTTCTTCTATTTTACGCCCGTTCCAGGGAGTGATCTGTGCAGATAGCGGACATATCAATGTCCATGAGACAGGAGCAGTGGAAGCGACTGGCCATAAGGTTCTGGCACTTCCTTCAAAGGAAGGAAAAATCACAGGACAGCAGATCAAGGAATATTACGACCTGCACTGGAGTGATGAGTCTCGTGAACATATTGTACAGCCAAAGATGGTTTATATTTCACATCCGACAGAGGTAGGAACATTGTATACAAAAGCAGAGCTTGAAGATATTTCTTCTATTTGTAAGGAATGTGGACTTTATCTTTTTCTGGATGGAGCGAGAATGGGATATGGACTGATGGCACCGGGAACCGATGTGACACTTTCGGATATTGCAAAGTGTTGTG
Source organism: Coprococcus sp. RTP21204st1_G4_RTP21204_210225 (assembly GCF_040915385.1). NCBI lineage: Bacteria > Bacillati > Bacillota > Clostridia > Lachnospirales > Lachnospiraceae > Coprococcus > Coprococcus sp. RTP21204st1_G4_RTP21204_210225. The sequence continues at coordinate 7,647 of NZ_JBCPDP010000031.1, forward strand.
ATGTATTCTATATTGGAGGAACAAAGGTCGGTGCATTGTTCGGAGAAGCTGTGGTTATCACAAATCCATGTCTAAAGCAAGATTTTCGTTACTGCATTAAACAAAAAGGTGGAATGCTTGCAAAAGGAAGACTGCTTGGCGTTCAGTTCCTGGAGCTTTTTAAAAATGGTCTTTATTTTGAAATCTCCAAACATGCGATTGATATGGCAATGCTTTTGAAAGACGGACTGAAAGAAAAAGGATATGAATTCTTCATGGACAGCAATACCAACCAGCAGTTCATTATTGTGGAAGATGCCAAATTGCAGGAAATCCGTCAAAAATATGGCGTAACTTATCAGGAAAGGTACGATGAGACCCATAGTGTGATCCGATTATGCACTTCCTGGGCGACAAAAGAGGAAAATGTGAAGGCATTCCTGCAAGATATGTAATTTGTGAAAAATTGAATAAAGCTTTACAGGTAAGGCAGATATGGTAAATGATAAGGACTTTTTTGCACAGAAAATGGCAGAAGAGTCCTTTTTTGCTTTTCGTAGTGTTTTAATATGAGAAAATAATAATTAGGCATTTAATTATTTGTTTGTGAAAAATATTATAAAAATATAAATTATTGAGAATAAATGTTGACTTATATGTGTGATACGCATAAAATAACGATTAGACTTCTAATGAATAGACATCTAATTAAATTGCGGGAGGTGAAAGGGTGAAGTCGGATAAATTTGAGTGTGGGGATTTTACCAGGGAGAATATGCCGGTACAACTTCTTCTTGCACAGGTCGGACATATGTATAAATGGTATGTGACGAACCAGATGAAGGATACAGAGCTGAAAGCCGGACAGGCAGGAATTCTTGCAATATTGCAGATGGTAGGACCGATGTCACAGAGAGAGCTTGCAGATCATATTCACATTACGCCGCCATCGGTGAATGTAGCAGTTCAGAAACTGGAAAAGCTCGGATATATTAGAAAAGAGCAGGACGAAAAAGACCAGCGGATGACAAGGATCCATCTGACAGAACGAGGAGAGAAGATTCTTGGCAACATGCATGAGATTCTCCGAAGCACGGAAGATACACTCCTGAAGAATATGAGCACAGAAGAGAAAATACTGTGCAGAAGACTGCTTTTACAGATGAGTGACAATCTTTTCCAGGAAAAAGAATTCCGTGATATGCCATGTAAAAATCCATTTAAGGAATAAAAATAGTTACTAAGAAAGGAAATAATTGCTATATGAGAAAGTTATTCAAACATTTGAAGCCTTATGCAGCAACTATAGCAGCGATTGTTGTTATCCTGATCGTTCAGGCGTACTGCGATCTGTCATTGCCTTCTTATACTTCAGACATTGTCAATGTCGGAATCCAGCAGGGAGGAATTGATGAGAAGATTCCGGATGCAATCGCAGAGGAAGAGATGAATAAGCTGTTGCTTTTTGTGGCAGAAGAAGACCAGCAGACAGTGCTGGATGCATATGAGAAAAAGGAATCCGATTCGGATTATAAGTATGATGGAGCAATTTATGTTCTGAAGGATTCCGTGAAAAAAGATGAAGAAAAGTCAGGAAAGGTATTTGACATCCTTGGAAAGCCGATGCTTCTGACTTATGGATTTGAATCTGGAAGCGATACAACAAAGAAGATGGAAGAATCTATGAAAGAAAACATGATTTCTTCTATAAAGGAACAGGCTGAGAAACAGGCAGAGAGTATGCAGTCCCAGATGACAGATGAGCAGAAAGCAGCACTTGCGGCAAATCCGGAGCTTGCCAAGAAACAGCAGGATGAAATGCAGAAAAACATTGATGAACAGGTGAAAAAGATCGAAAATGCAGATATCTTTGAGATCCTGAACATGATACCGGATGAACAGAGAGCAGACGTTATTGATAAAATATCAGAAAAAATGGACGATATGCCGGATACCATGCTGGAACAGACAGCAACTTCATTTATTAAAGAAACCTACAGTGTTCTGGGTGTGAATACCGATAAGCTCCAGAACAGATATATTTTAACAACTGGCGGTAAGATGCTTGCACTTGCATTTCTCGGAATGATCGCAAGTGTACTTGTCGGACTTCTTGCATCAAGAGTTGCGGCAAGTACTGGACGTGATCTGAGAGGAAAGGTATTCAAGAAAGTTGTCGGATTTTCCAATGCAGAATTTGACAAGTTTTCAACTGCATCACTGATCACAAGAAGTACCAATGATATCCAGCAGATCCAGATGCTTGCAGTTATGCTTCTGAGAATGGTGATGTATGCACCAATCATGGCAATTGGAGGTATTTTCAAGGTTCTCCATACGAATGTCAGCATGTCATGGATCATCGTACTTGGGGTAATCCTGATCGTGATGGTTGTTGCTGTATTATTTATTGTGGCAATACCAAAATTTAAGATTCTGCAGAACCTGGTTGACAGACTGAACCTTGTTACCCGTGAGATCCTTACCGGACTTCCGGTTATCCGTGCATTCAGTACAGAAAAGCATGAAGAAGAACGATTTGATAAAGCGAACAGAGATCTGACAAGAACCAATTTATTTGTAAACCGTGCCATGACATTTATGATGCCGATGATGATGCTGATCATGAACGGAATTACCATACTGATCGTATGGAGCGGCGCACATGGTGTCAGTGACGGGCAGATGCAGGTTGGTGATATGATGGCATTTATCCAGTATACAATGCAGATCATCATGTCCTTCCTTATGATCTGTATGATTTCTATTATGCTTCCAAGAGCAGCTGTTGCAGCAGACCGTGTGGATGAGATCCTGACAAGCAGGACAGCGATCGAAGATCCGAAAACACCGGAAAAACTGGAAGAATCCAGAAAAGGCGAAGTAAAATTTGACCACGTATCCTTCCGTTATCCGGGAGCAGAAGAAGACGTACTTCATGATATCAGCTTTACAGCAAAACCGGGACAGACAACGGCGATCATCGGAAGTACCGGTAGTGGTAAATCTACGATGATCAACCTGATCCCAAGATTTTATGATGTAACAGAAGGTACGATCACATTGGATGGAAAAGATATTCGTACCATTTCCCAGCATGATCTGCGGGATGAACTTGGATACGTTCCACAGAAAGGTGTACTTTTCTCAGGAACAATCGAGTCCAATATTCTGTATGGCAATCCGGATGGATCCGAAGCCGAGATGAAGGAAGCCGCAGAAATCGCACAGGCAACCGAATTTATCGAAGAAAAACATAAAAAATACGAAAGTCCGATCGCACAGGGCGGTTCCAACGTATCCGGCGGTCAGAAGCAGCGTCTTTCTATCGCACGTGCGATTGCAAAGAAACCAAAAGTTTATATTTTTGATGACAGTTTTTCAGCACTGGATTATAAGACAGACGTAACCCTTCGTGCTGCATTGAAAGAAAAGACACAGGACAGCACAGTGATCATTGTAGCACAGCGAATCAGCACCATTTTACATGCGGAGCAGATCATTGTGCTGGATGATGGAAAGATTGCGGGAATCGGAACACACAAAGAGCTTCTGAAATCCTGTGATGCATATTATCAGATTGCGTCATCGCAGCTTTCTGAAGCAGAGCTTGCGAGAGACTTAAATAACGAAAATGACGGAAAGGAGGAAGCATAGTATGAGTAATCAGCCAAGAAGAAGAGGACCTATGGGCGGTGGACATGGAAGAATGGGAACCGGCGAGAAGGCAAAAGACTTCAAAGGTACCATGAAGAAACTTTTTACTTACCTTAGTGAATATAAAATCGGTATTTTCTTTGTTATGATATTTGCAATCGGAAGTACGGTTTTCAATATTATTGGACCAAAGGTTCTCGGAAAAGCGACGACCGAAATTTTCAAAGGTCTGGTCGGAAAAGTATCCGGCGGTAGCGGAATTGATTTTACAAAGATTGGTAAAATCCTGTTAACTTTATTGTGTCTGTACGTGATCAGCGCATGTTTCTCCTTTATCCAGGGATATATCATGACAGGCGTATCACAGAAGCTGACCTATCGCATGCGAAAAGAAATTTCTGAAAAAATCAATCGTATGCCGATGAATTATTTTGATACGACTACACACGGTGAGGTACTTTCCAGAGTAACCAATGACGTAGATACTCTGAGCCAGAGCCTGAACCAGAGTGCAACCCAGATGATCACATCCGTGACAACGATCATCGGTGTACTGATCATGATGATCAGTATCAGTCCGCTGATGACTGTGATCGCACTTCTGATCCTGCCGGTATCTATGGTACTGATTTCTGTAATCGTAAAACACTCACAGAAATACTTCAAAAGCCAGCAGGAATATCTGGGACATATCAATGGTCAGGTAGAAGAAGTATATGGCGGACATAATATTGTCAAAGCATTCAATAAAGAAGAAGACGTGATCCGCGAATTTGATGAGACTAATGATATCCTGTTCCGTTCTGCATGGAAATCACAGTTCCTTTCCGGAATGATGATGCCGATCATGCAGTTTGTCGGAAACCTTGGATATGTAGGAGTTTCTATCTTAGGTGGTTACCTTGCAATCAAACAGACCATCGAAGTTGGAGATATCCAGTCCTTCATCCAGTATGTAAGATCCTTTACACAGCCGATCCAGCAGGTTGCACAGGTAGCAAACATGCTCCAGTCGACAGCCGCTGCATCAGAGAGAGTATTTGAATTCCTGGACGAAAAAGAAGAAGATCAGTTTGCTGAAAATCCAGTATCTGTAGAAGGATTACAGGGAAATGTAGAATTTGAACACGTACATTTCGGATACAATCCGGAGCATATCATCATCAATGATTTCTCTGCAAAAGTAAAAGAAGGACAGAAGATCGCCATCGTAGGACCAACCGGAGCAGGAAAGACAACCATGATCAAACTGCTGATGCGTTTCTATGATGTCAACAGCGGGGCAATCAAGATCGATGGACACAACATCAAAGACTTCAACCGGAGCGAACTCAGACAGATGTTTGGAATGGTACTTCAGGATACCTGGCTGTTCAGCGGAAGCATCGAAGATAACATTAAATACGGCAAACTCGATGCAACCCACGAAGAAGTCGTAGCCGCAGCCAAAGCTGCTCACGTACACCGTTTCGTCCAGACTCTTCCAAGCGGATACAACATGATCCTCAACGAAGAAGCCAGCAACGTATCCCAGGGTCAGAAACAGCTCCTCACGATCGCCAGAGCTATCCTGGCTGATCCAAAGATTCTGATCCTAGACGAAGCCACCAGCTCCGTAGACACCAGAACCGAAGTCCAGATCCAGAAAGCCATGGATAACCTCATGAAAGGCAGAACCAGCTTCGTAATCGCCCACAGACTTTCAACCATCAGAGATGCAGATCTTATACTGGTAATGAAAGACGGCGATATTATCGAACAGGGGAACCATGAAGAACTACTTGAGAAGAATGGGTTTTATGCGGAATTGTATAATTCGCAGTTTGAAAACGCTACAAGCTGTGCATAAAAATGGAAAGATGCCAAAAATCATGCTCGCATGATTTTTGGCATCTTTTTATTTTTATATAGAGCGCCAGCTCTCATTCGGATGATGCGACAGCATTAGCCGAATGCAGCACAGCGTATGTGTCGGGGCAAAAGAGTAGAGTGCATCATTCCACAAACTAATCAATCTCCAGCGGAACAGGAGCTTCAGCTCCGCTTCCCGCGCCTGTCTTGCGTTCCCTAAATTTAATTCAATTATTTTCCAACATCTCTAGCAACGCCGAATTTGTTGATTTATTTATGATTTCTGTAATTTTCAATCAACCAGATTAAACTAAACTGGACCCCATGTCAAGGACACAGTAAATTTTTTAGGTCAATTGGTTAAACAACCAATGCTGATGGTTTCTCT
>NZ_JBCPDP010000032.1:0-3987 GCF_040915385.1 Coprococcus sp. RTP21204st1_G4_RTP21204_210225
ACCAACCTGTAACACCTTTTGGCGCATATTCTATAGCTTTTTGAGCTGCTGGATAAGCTAAACTATCCTTTATAGCAAAGTTCATTATTGCGGCAGTATTAGCTGCTCCATCAAAGCTGTTTTCATCTTCCGAAACATTAGCTATATCCTCGTCTGTGTCTATTAAAGGATTTTCTTCTAAATCTTCTAATGAAACGGCATAAGCGGTTTCTTTTATATTTGGATTATTCCCATCATTACACCAAAATACAACTCCAATGGCTTCTTTTTCACTGGGTGAAAAAAGCGAGGGATGCACTATACTTCCATCACTACATAAGATACTACCCGGCTGTAATGATGTGTCTATAATATCTTCGTGTTTTGTACATGATGATATTACCCCTATAATGGATAATAGAATTATATATATTTTTTTCATACTTATTTATTTATTGGAAATTTGACACCTACTAATAATCCATTTCGGAAATGGTCACGTGTCCAAAATACAAAATCATTTTTTTGCATTACAAAAACTTGCATTCCATTTCTAAATGAATAGCTATATTCTAAACCTATATCAATGGAAGCCTGAAACCCTTTTCTGTTAGCTCCTAAATCAGCTCCAAACCTCCATCTTAAATTACTGTTTTTGCCTCGTGAGATTGTAGGTTTATATGCTGCACCTATGCCGAATGTTTTATAGCTCCAGAAACTATCAGAGCATACCTTATTACATACCGGGCATTTATCATATGCTGTAGCTAAATCAATATATAGTTCATAAGCATTGTGATATTTACCTTCAAACTCCAGCCCTACAACTGCATTGACGGTATTTTTCCATTGCCAACCTCCTGAAATATTAAAAAACTTATCACCATCACCAGCCATTGACTTTAGGAAAAAAAATAAGGTGATAACAAGAAATGCTATTCTTTTCATAATCGTAAAATTTTATTCAGTAAAAGCATCTGCATGAAGAATGTCTGCATAATCAATTCTTAATGTTATAGTACGTCCTGAAATCTGTTTTTCAGATATTTCTATGGTAAGAACTTTTTCGTCTGGGAAAGTAAATTTTTCAAAGACAAAAATATTTCGATAGTTCTTCTTGAAAACAAGATTCTTATTAACTTGCATCAATGGAAGTATTTCTATAGATTGAAAATTAGTAGCCTTTGTTTGTTTTTTATCTTCTATTTTGAAGCGTATTTGGTCTATATCATATCGTATTTTTGTTTTATTAATCATAGAAATATCAATAAAGAAATACTTATCTAATGTGTAGATATTGTTTAGTACAATTTTCATTAGGTTACTTTTACTGGAAACATCATAGAATTTTACTGTAGAAATAAACATTCTATGTGCGTAATCATACATTTGTGCTTTGGTTAAGTTCACTTCTGGATTCATATAGCTACGTAAATCAGCATAAGGGATATTAAAGCGAGTGTATGCTTTTGCTAAATCGCTACTATATACTAGCATATATTGTACGAAAAATCTTTCTGTAACAATGGTGATAACTCCACTAGCTCCTTCTTTTGTGGGTTTTATTCTAAGAGAGTTACCAGTAGGAATATCGCCAACAATATCATTGACTGATATATCAACATATTTTATATCTTCCATAGCTATAAAATGCGTTGAAACATCTTTGTTGACGTATATAACCTTTAGTTCTTCTGGGTTTTCACCTGCAAGCTCGATGTTTTCTCCAATAGGGGTGTTCTGTGCATTTCCTGTAATAACAGAAATCATTGTGCATAATGCAATAAAAATCTTTCTCATATTATTGTTCTTTATCTTTGTTGTTTACTAAAAAAACTTGTGTGTTATATTTTAATTTGGCTTTGTTTTTTTTGATGTTTTTGGAAAGAGCTTGGGTTGTACTACGGTAAGCATCTTGTAAAGCACCTAAAGCGAATTGTTCTACTCCTTCTGATTGGCTGTTCATTTGTATAGTTTGGCTTCCTATTTGCGCTCCAACATCTTTACTCAAATCTCTAAAAGCTGATGAAGGAACAAAGAAACCTTCTTGTCCGTCATTATCATATACGGATAAATCTACTTTCATTTGTTTGCCATCAACCATTATAGAGGAAATATTAATGTGTACTCTTTGGGCTTTAAAGCCAGATACATTCCCATATAGGTAAGTACCTTTAGTTAAAAGAGCATCATTAATCATTATATCATCTAGAAGCCGTATGCGTACTCGGCTACCATCTGTTACTTTTAGAGTTTCATCTAATATAGCTGTGATTAGTGAAGTTTTTTGTTCTTTCCCTACAGTATTAAAATATACTTCTGCGGGATTTTTCGCTTTTACAACTTCTATAGCCATTTCTTTTGGCTTTTCATCCTGTTTTTTTTGAGGTGTTCTAGGACGTGGATTTTGCAATGAATCTATATAAGCCATTTGCATTTTAAAAAGCTCCATTTCTTCTTGCATCTTGGATTTTTCAGGAGCTTTTCTAGTTTCTATTTGACTTGATTCATCTATAGTAGGAAATCCTTTTATTTGTTGTTCCAATTCCTTTTCCCGGATTCTAGAAGCTTGATTTAAACTGTCAATTTGCCTTATTTCATCATTGGAGTAAAGAGAACCAGAACTTTCAATTTCGCTAACTTCTTCTTCTTTATCTATGGTTTGTATTGATGAATAATCAGAAGATTTATTGAAAGCTCCTTTGAGTGATTCAAATTTACTTTTTATCTCTCTTTTTTCTAAATTAGCATCAGGAATATCAAGATTTAATTCTTCCGTTTCTACTAATGTAGTTTCTTCTGCTGGGGCAGAGTTTATCATATCCTTAACTAGCCATCCTATCCCTAGAATAAAAGGTAGAATGAGTATCGGAATGATGTACTTAGGCTTTTTAATATCAATCTGTTTCATACGCTATTTATTTAATTTATTGTATAAATCTTTTATTCGTACTGTGTCTTCTGGAGTTAATTTCCCATTTTTTCTTAGCTCATTAATTTCATTTTGCATTTTAATCACTTCTAACAAGTCGTGAACTCCTACTTGTTTTTTTTGTAGGTTACTATCAATGTTAATTTGTACTTTGCTTTTTTCTTCATTGAAGACTTGCATTGGCTTTCTTTCTGGACGCATTACTAATGATAGAATTGTGACGAAAGAAAGGAATGAAATCGTAATTCCAAACATGGCTTTACGGTGTATGGCAGCCCACGCTAATAAGCGTTCACAAGCGTTATTAACTCCGAACTTTTGAAATATTTTAGTAAGAAGAACAACTGTAGCTTGTTCGGCTTTAGTCTTGATACTTTCTTTTCTATCATTCTTTTTATGTTTAAACAGTTTCATTAGAAATTCTTTTTTACTTTATAATCTAGGTCTTTGTTGAGTATCGTTTTCCAATCTGTGATAATAAGTCCATGAGGATTATTTTCAGTACGTGGAATTTGTCTTAATTTCCCTGTAGTTACAAGTTGCCTTTTTAGAATAGAAGTTTCTCGCTCTATACGTTGGATGCCATAGTATTCAAAAGATAGGTTGTTCATGTCCACCTTGATACTATCTGTCATAATTGTTACTGTTGCAGAACTCGCTAATATGGTGTTGAAATATCCTTTTTCTTTTAAATTATTATATTGTTTTAATCCGCTATCATCAATTAGATACATGGCTTTTTCCATGTTGTATTTTATAAATTCATCGTCTGGTGGTAATGTGAAAAATAAAGTGTGGAATAGATTTATGTGGCTTTTACATTCGACTTCCAAGTTGACTTCTGTACCAGTTTGTTTCACTAGTACAGGGACATCATTATCCAAAACATATATTTTTTTTCTTTCAGCTTTCACTAAAGAGAAACAAAAGGCTAGTACCATACCTGAAATAACTATACTAGTTGCAAAACAGCCAATGGATAAAATTCCGGCTAATTTGATTTTATTTTCTAAGTTTTTAATAATCATGATTATGTGAATTTAAAATTTAATGAATCTTTTTACATAGCTGCACTG
>NZ_JBCPDP010000032.1:3997-12210 GCF_040915385.1 Coprococcus sp. RTP21204st1_G4_RTP21204_210225
TGGTTGCGATGGCTGCTCCTCCAACCATGCCTCCTACTGCTTGCCCTACTCCAGTTGTACTTACAATCCATGTAGAAACAAAAGGTATTGTAAGCATGGCAAATGCTCCAAGTAATGCTGTAAGAAGGAAGCTATTGACACCTCCAGAGGTCATTCCGACATACATGACAAATGCAGCTTCATTTCTAAGCGCATATTCTAAAATTTCAATTTCTCTTTCTATCCCATATTGCATTACTACTAAAGAAATTGATAATACTATATATGCAATACATGAATATAAACTAACACTGACAAAACGAGCTATCCATTGTATATAAGCATCCCGAAATGCAGGTAAAACAGAGAATGCAAAAGCTAGTGGACCAAGAATAACTAATATTCCTGTGAATATGATTTGTAGGAAAAAGACAAAATAGGTACATACTTGCCAAAAAGTAACGACAATAAATTCAATGATATTAAACATTATCATTTTAACCTTAGCGACTACATATACATATAATCCAGCTATCTTGTCTCCAATAGCTGAAAAGTCTATACTAAAATCATACCATTTCTTATCCTTAACTTCATTTTCGGCTCTTTCAACTTCTAATGAAGTATGTAATAACTCTACTGCTACGCTATCAATGAGTGCATATCTATTACGAGAAAGTAATTCTACTTCGTCTATCTGGTTCGTAAACATAGCCTTGCTTTGTGCTGTTAATAATTCTCCGGGATAACTGATTAGATTAATAAAGGGAATCCAGAACATAAGAACCAATCCCAGTGCGAATGGACGCAATAATGGGATAATCTCTAATTTTTTATCTCCACTCATCATTTTGAAGCTTTCTACTCCAAAATATAATAACATAAAGATTGCTGCCAATGCTTGCGCATCCGCAATAAATTCTCCGAACAGAACAGTTGTTTTATCTCTTAGTCCATCAAATAATTCAAATAAGAATTTATCTATTAACTCATTCATGGCTCATTATTGTTTTATTTATATTATTCAATCTTGTTATTAATGAAAGAACTTCTATTAGTTCTTTATCAAAACCTAAATAGGCTTCTCTCTTTTTAGAGTTACTCATATGTGAATCATGGATTATATCTATGTTCTTTTTGATTCTAGTAACTTCATCAGTTATAACTTCAACGTGTTCTTTATTACCGCCATTAGAAGAATATTCGACAAGTTTTTTATTTATATCATTAAGAATATCATTTCTGCGATTTTTAGTTAAAGTATATTGATAATCAATTTCTTTATCTCCAAATTTGAAGAGTTCCTGTCTATATATGGTATCGACATTATACCCTTCTTTTTCTGTTTCTGATTTATTGTACTCTACGGCTGCCATCATGGGAATTTCTTGTAACTGGAAATTACGTCTATCTTCCTTTCCGTATTTGTCGTGTAACCCTAAGCCCGGCAAAGGAATTTTAATACCCAAAACCTTTTTATACCATATCCAGTAGTGATACCATTCTGGTTGTAGTCGTACTCTATCCATAAATTCCATATTATTAAGTACGCTCCATTTCCCTTTATCCTTTACAGGCATTTGGGAATAGACATTAGAAGTACCAATAATCAACATTAGGGAAAAAAATAAAAGCACTCTTTTCATATTATCTTTTAGGTTTTACTTTATAATTCTGTAATAAATCATCAACTAATTTTGAACGATTATCTTTGTATTTAAACACTCCCGGAGCTAATGTTTGTAATACTCCATTTCTTTTTGCTGTTTTCATCTGTCGGCATACAGCGTATGCTATACCTCTCATGTTTCTTAGTTCATTAATAACATACTTAAGCAAGTCTATTCTTTGCTTATTGTCCATAAGGTTTACATCTGTCCCGACAATAGCGACCTGATAAATGTATTGTGTCAAATCCGCAGTACGATTAACTAATTCTAGCTCTGTTTTTGCTGACACCAATAATAAAGCCGGGTCACCTACAGCAAGTTCAACCATTTGTTTTTGATATTTACCAATATCTGCTGCAATATCAGTACAGTAGATAATATCTTTTCCTGTTTTTATGATGGCTTCTACAGATTTTAGGCTATTATAAAATTTGCTTTGGAAAAATTCAATCTGAACCATTTTTTCACTGATTTGCTTTTGTATAAGGCTTATTTGAGCTTCATTCTCTTTCACTTTAGAGAAAGAAGTATGTTGCACCTTATGATTAGCTATAAGTGTTTCCATACAGGTTATATCCAAGACTGCCTTTTGTGAATATGCAACTTGGGTTAAAGTAGATGCTACCACTAAAATAAATAGGATTTTCTTCATGATATTATCTTTAACGGTTTGTAATCCTTTTGTATTTGTCTAGGATATACTTATATAATGGTTGTTCTCCTATGATGTTAAGTATATCTTTTAGGCTTCCTTCATCGGAGTGATACCCTAGTACCTTATTGACTTGTAAAACCCAATCCGTATTTTTTAATTTGGAAGATTTTAGGTCTATTATAAAATTATCCAATCCTGTTTGGAAACTATCATAAATGATATGATAATATCCAACAGCATCTTTTTCTATTCGTTCTGTAGTAAATGTGAAATATTCGTGCAGAGAAACCTCTACTCCAAATACATTTCCATAGTTTCCTCTTTTTATAAATACTTCATTAAACCGATTACGGTTTTCTTTATTGGGAAGTTGATTTATGGTAAATATTTGCTTTTGATTTACTTCCGTTAGGGATAAAAGATTTGCTATTTCTTGATATTTGTCTATAAATTTACTTTGGTCTAATAGGCATATAATATCGGAGTTGCTGATTATAGAGTTTTTGACTACAGGATTACTAATTATGTCTTCCAGTTCTTGAGTAACAACCATTGCCATACCCCAAAATTTACGAACCGTTTTATACAAATAGAGTATATAGCCAGCCATCATAGGGCTAGCTATGGCTTTCCATGCTTCTTCAATTATTAATGCCTTTCTGTTCTTTTTTAATCTCATTTTTTGAATAAAAACGTCCATAATAATTAAGGTTACTATTGGAAATAATTCAGGGTCATCTTTAATTGCATCAATTTCAAAAACTATAAAGGGTTCTTCAAAAAGGGAAGTATCAAAATCCTCATTAAGAGTTTTTTCTAACTGTCCTCCTTTATAGAATTTTTTTAATAGAAACTTATAGTTAGTAATATCAAAATCAATTTTGTTCTCTTTGCAAATGATAGGTATAATGCGTAGGGAAAATTCGTAGAATGAGTTAAAAGATAGGCTTTCAACTTTTATTTCTTTCAATATATCTTCTTTCTTCTGGATTCGTCTTTCTATTATAGAAAGTAATCTAGTTTCAGGATTATCAAGCTCTTGGCGTGTAAATCCTTTTTCGATGAGAATGTTTTGTATCGCTTTTTCTGCGTTGGTTTTTTCTCCGCCTTCTCCTTTTTCTACTAGTTGCTGTAATTTCTCTATTTTTTCGGAAAGTATCTTGCGTTCTTCTTTTTCCCTTTCGTTTTCAAATTCTTCTTCATTGACTTGAAATTCGAGTAGTAAATTTTCACGTATGGCTTCTTTTTCCGCATCTGAATAACCATTAAAAGGATGAAAGTAGAAAGAATAGTATTTTTCTATGGTAATATCCATAATTTCTTCTTCTTGCTTTTTGACCTCACCATTTGCACCTTTCCATATCAGGAAAATTAATGATTTAAGAAAGTTTTTCTTTTCTACATTATACTCTTCTTCAGTAATTCGGAAAGGATTCATAGATATTGGCTTGCTTTCAGAATAAGTAATGTATTTGCCATGATAGTATTCGCACATTCCTGAATAACTATGCCCTGTATCTACCAATACAATATCAGTATTATCTAAAACCCATTGTCTTACTTTGGAGTTGACATAGAAAGACTTACCAGAACCACTTGGACCTAAAACAAAGAAGTTAGAGTTATTTGTATATTTTTTCTCACCTTCTTTTCCGGACATATCTATTCCAACAGGCAATCCTTGTCTGTCAGTAAAATAAGTAAGAAAAGGACTGTTTTCTGTTACTTGTAATTTTTCTTTGAATAAAAGACAAATTGCAGCATCGGAAGTTGTTAGAAATTTGTCATAACTGTTTAGGTTGATTGCGTTTCCCGGCAGTGCACATTCAAATAATTCTAATTGGTTGAAACATTGTTTATTCACAATAATACCACAATCAAAAAGAGATGTTTCAACATAGTTGACAGCCTTACTAATATCATCAAGACCAGCAAGAATGATATTATAATGTGCATATACAAGCATTTGCCCTTCTCTGGCAATATCCGACTGCACTCGTTCTATATCTTCTACACATAAATCATTTGCAGGGTCAGGCATTCCTTTATGTTTTTTCTTTTTGCCTTCTAATTTGTTTGCTTCGTTTCGTTGGTCTGGAATATTTATTATTTGATTATAGATAATTGTGTCTATACTTGGCGTCTCATGCAAAAAAGAAAGTAAGTCAACAGGAAACCTTAGCCCAATATTGACCTCTTTATATGGTTTTATAACAGAAGGGAAATTAACTTCGTCAATATCTACAAGAGAAATGCACTGTACGTTTTTTTCTCCTATTATAAGATTTTCTTCTCTCGCTTTGATGTTTTTTAGGCTTACTGTTTGCTGATTGAAATTGATAGATAGAAATCTTTTTATATATATTTCTATTTCATTTTCATTTAATAGTTTAGCCCTTATTCCTCTGTTAGCGAATAGTCCTAATACTTTTGTGATGTTTCTAATAAAAGTATCAAACCTTCGGGGGTCAAAAGAAAAGAATTTAGACCTTTCTACTTCTCCTGTAATAACAAGATAAGTAGAAATATCAGTATATATTCGTCCCTTAAAATGTTCAAAATAACGATTTGATAAATAGTCGTTCTTCCTATTCTGGGGTGGTAAAAATGATTTTTTACATAGAATATCCTGTTTTTGTATTGTATATCCGGTTCCTAATACTTTGAGGATATTAGTAAATAAGTGGTGAAAATCATAGTAAGCATCCATATCTGCTGAATACTGTATTATAGGATTTTCACATTTAATGATAACAGAATAGTCGCCCCTTCGGTTATAGAATATAGGAGTATTGTCTATTGTTTCAATACCAATATAAGGAGCTTCAAATTCACTTTTCTTTTTCATAAGCTTTATTTTTTTCTATCTCTTACAAAAGTGCGTGATACTATATATATGCCTTTTCGTTTATCTTTCCTGTGAAGCCCTTTTCTTTGTAATTGCGATGTTATTCCTAACCCTCCAAACATAACTATTACAAGAGTTATACCTCCCCACATAAAAGAAGCCAGAGTAGAAACAATAGCACATAAAAGTAAAGCACTAATAATACAAGCTCCACCGATATATATGAACTTGCCTTTAAATCCTTTGAAAATAAGGGGCTTTTGCAGCCCCTTATACACATTGTAACTTGGATACTCTTTCGACATATTAGATTCCGAAGAATGCTTTTACGACAACACCTGATACAACTAGAAAGATACATGACCCCATCCAGCCCATAACAGCCTTTTGTACATCTTGGTCACCAGAGTTCCATTTTAAATAAACTCGCACTGCTCCAACTAATCCTACTAGACCTCCTAGTATCATCATCATGTTTCCTAGGGGGTCCATGTAGGTTGCAAGTTCAGAACTGGCTGCATCAATTCCGGCAGCACCTTGTGCAAAAGTGTTAGTTACTACCATTGTGCTAATGGCTAAAGCGAATGCTCTTTGAGCGATTTTTGAAAAAAACTTTTTCATTTGAATAAAATTTGGTTGTTTATTTATTAAAATTTACGTGTGAAAACATACTTTTCCCTTTAGCAAGAAGTTGTTCCATTGGAATACCTTGTGTTTCAACATCCATTTCAATAGATTCATTTACAGATACATAATTTTGTTCAGATTCTTTTTTTTCATCCTCTTTTTCGTATGAGCCTGTTTCAAAATCTTCATCTACAACTTTGTGAGGTATTTCTTCTTCCTCTCCTATTGAAATAATTTCTTCTTCTTCACCTGTATTGGTTTTGCTTTGCTTTAGGAAAGCATCATACAGGATGTTTGCAGCGTAGTAAACTACATAAATGGCAAATACAGCCATGATAAATTGTGAATAACTCATATTCTTAAATTTAAAAGTTTCATTAATCGACCCTTTTTCTGTACTTTTGATTTATAATAGTACTAGAGGTAATAACAGGGGAAAAAGCCCTAGTTTAAAATAGTTTCGCGAATAGTTGAATTAATGAAACTTGGATTTAAATAAAATGGAGATAATAGGCTACGCTCGTGTTTCAACGAGGGAACAGAATTTAGATTTGCAGCTAGATGCTTTAAAAGAAGCCGGATGCAAACTTATATTTGAGGAAAAAGTATCAGGAGTAAAAGATAGACCCGAATTAGATAAAGCCCTTGCGTATTTGCGAGAAGGTGATACTTTTGTTATCTGGAAGCTAGATAGATTAGGACGTTCTTTGAAAGATTTAGTTTATATAGTTGATTGTTTGCAGAAAAGAAAAGTTGCATTCAAAAGCATAGTTGATGGTATTGATACTAATAGTGCTTTAGGAAGGTGTCAATTTGGGATTTTTGCTTCATTGGCAGAATATGAACGTGAAATAATAGTAGAACGAACTAGGGCTGGATTACAAGCTGCAAAAGAACGAGGGAAACTTACGGGACGACCTATAGGATTATCGGAAGATGCAAAAAGAAAGGCTATAGCAGCAAAACGTTTATATGAAAATCGGGATTATTCTATAGGTGAAATATGCAGGATATTACACATTGGAAGTAAGGCTACTTTGTATAGGTATTTACGTTATGAAAAAGTAAGATTGATGAATAGAAGAAATAAATAGGGCGTTACCTTTCAGGTCGGGCTTTTCGCTGCAAGTCCTCGCTGTGCTGTGGGCTTTTCGCTACAATCCCTAACGCATTTTTCCCACCCACCCTTCTAAGGTATATCCAATGCTTTGCTTTTTCCACCGCTTCTACGAAGCACCTACAAAAACAAGGCATTGGATATTCGGTTTTATAGACTTCATGTTCCCTAAAGGGAATATTCCGTTTATAAAACCTAATCTCTTACCCCAAATATATAAAACTTTAGGGAAAAAGATAATACGTTGAAAATCAGTTGTTTATAAACTATTTTTAACAAAAATAATTGTCTTATTATTTGCGACATTTATAGAAATTTGCTATCTTTGAGTATTGAAAATAAAGAGATAAACAAACCTTTAAAGCTGGTCTGGCTGCCAGTATAAAGAACAGCAAACAAAATTATGAAATCTACTTTTGATAAAAATGCAGAGAAGTTTGTAAACCTTATGGTTGAGAAAATTGAAAGTTTGTCTATGAATTGGCAAAAACCTTGGTTCTCTAAAGTCAATTCTAAGCAGAACTTTTTACCGCAAAATTTAACAGGGCGTACTTATAGTGGTGGAAACGCTTTTTTACTTTATTTCTTGTGTGAAAAATATAATTATCAAACTCCTGTTTTTTTGACATTCAATCAAGCACGAAACGAAGGTATTAATGTTCTAAAAGGTGCTGCTGCTTTTCCTGTTTATTATACATTATTTTGTGCTTATCATCGTCAGACAAATGAAAAAATTTCATATGATGAATATAAAAAATTATCAGAAGAAGAACAAAAAGAATACCGTTTAGCAGCTTATACAAAATATTTCCAAGTTTTTAATTTAGACCAAACAAATTTTGCGGAAAAATATCCCAATAGATGGGATATATTAAAGGCTAAATTTTCAGGAGAGGAACAGCCACAAGAAGAGAAAGAAATGTATGTAAATCCAATACTTGATGAAATGAATAAGAATCAAAATTGGGTGTGTCCTATTCAAACGGTTTCTAGTGATAGTGCGTTCTATTCAATATCAAATGATAGTATTACTTTACCTTTAAAGAGCCAATTTAAGGACGGAGAAAGTTTTTATGGTACAGAATTACATGAAATGGGACATAGTACAGGTGTTAAAAATAGACTAAATCGAAAAGGATTTTATGAAAATGATAAATTCAATTATGGACGTGAAGAACTTGTAGCAGAATTAATATCGGCTTTGTCTGGTGTATATTTGGGTATTTCTGTAACCGTCAGAGAAGAAAATGCGGCTTATTTAAAATCATGGTGCAAAGCAATAAAAGAAGAACCTAAATTTTTATTTACTGTATTGGC
>NZ_JBCPDP010000033.1:0-11358 GCF_040915385.1 Coprococcus sp. RTP21204st1_G4_RTP21204_210225
TAATTTTACCACAAAAATAGGACCTTTCGCATGAACGAATGGTCCTATTTCTTTTAGGAACTTATTTCACAGCCCCTATGAAATAAAAGGCACTGCGTGCCGGAGATGCGCACTCGCACGAAGATGAAGAATGTCGCAAGCGACCGCGCTCGGCGCGAGAATGTGCCGAGGCACATTCTTTCTTATTGCTATAGAAAATGTACCGGGGCTACTGGTCTGGTTCTCACCAATAAAGTAGAAGGGCAAAGCAGCAGAAATAAATGGGATAAATTCTATTTTGTGCAATGGAGATGAAACTCAAAAATCGTGGAAGCCTCTGCTGAACACGATTTTCGCCCTAAGAGGTTCATCGGAATGGTTTGCACAACTTGAATTTATCCCATTTATTTCTGTTGCTTTGCCACACTAATTTATTCTACTTGCTTTTTTGTCAGCGACAGTGTAAAATGACAAAACGGATTAGAATAGTGAAACCAAGAAGGGAGATACAAGATGGAACTGTTTATAGATATACTAAAAGATACAACAATCGACACTGTGAAACTGATACCTTTCCTTTTTCTGACATACCTTGCGATGGAATATCTGGAGAATAAAGCCGGTCAGAAGACGGTGCGGATGCTTCTTGGAGCAGGGAAAAAAGGACCTGTGATCGGTGGGATCCTGGGCGTTGTTCCGCAGTGCGGATTTTCGGCAGCAGCAGCAAATCTGTATTCCGGTGGAGTCATCACAGTTGGAACGATGATCGCTGTTTTTCTGTCTACATCAGATGAGATGCTTCCGATCCTGATCTCAGAGCAGGCGGATGTCCGTAAGATCATGGCAATTTTAATCGGAAAGATCATCGTTGGTATTGTTGCAGGGATTCTGGTTGATATCGGAGTGCGGGTGCTAGGCAAAGGATACCAGAGAGGGCTGCACATTCATGATATCTGTGAGCATGACCACTGTCACTGTGAAGAAGGAAGCATTGTAAAATCAGCACTCATCCATTCGGTACAGATTCTGGTATTTATATATGTAATTTCTTTTGCGTTAAATGCAGTTGTGGAGTGGATTGGAATGGAAGAGGTCATGAACGTGGTGACGCATTATCCAATTGCCGGAATTTTTCTGGCTGGTCTTGTCGGCCTGATTCCGAACTGCGCAGCTTCTATTACAATTACGAAATTTTATCTTGAGGGAGTCTTAAATGTCGGCAGTATGTTTGCCGGACTTTTGTCATGTGCCGGAATCGGACTGATCGTGCTTTTTAAGACGAACCATAGTTGGAAGAAGAATGTGATGATCGTCGCAACACTTTACGGAATCAGTGTAGTGTGCGGAATTATAGTGGAAATCCTGTTTGGAATGTAGTACAATATCCTTATATGGTGCAGAAGACTAAAAGGAACGAGAGAAGAGGATTTGAGATGGCTAAAAAAGGATTTATTGCAGAATTCAAAGAATTTATTGCAAGGGGAAATGTAATGGATCTTGCAGTCGGCGTTATTATTGGTGGTGCATTCCAGTCGATTGTGAATTCTCTTGTAAATGATATGATCATGCCGGTGATCAGTCTTCTGACTGGTGGGGTCAATTTTTCCAACTGGGTGATCCGGATCGGATCTGGTGAGAATGACACGATCAAATATGGCAATTTTATTACAGCGGTGATCAACTTTCTTCTGATGGCACTTGTTATTTTTTGTTTTGTAAAAGTGATGAACAATCTTGCTTCAAGAACAGAAAAGCTGCTTAAGAAGGAGGAAGAAGCACCGGCAGCACCGGCTACGAAGATCTGCCCGTACTGCATGTCAGAAATCCCGATCGCGGCAACCAGATGTGCATACTGTACATCTGAGCTTCCGGCTGAGGATACGGACAAAGAAGAATAAAGAAAAGACAGGAATAATACGACAGAGAGGAACATAAAAACAATGGAGAAAATTATTTTAACAGGTGACAGACCAACCGGACGGCTTCATGTCGGACATTATGTTGGATCCTTAAAGCGAAGAGTAGAACTGCAGAATTCCGGAGAATATGACAAGATCTTTATCATGATCGCAGATGCACAGGCACTGACTGATAATGCAGATAACCCGGAAAAGGTACGTCAGAATATTATTGAGGTTGCACTGGATTATCTGTCATGCGGACTGGATCCGGAGAAATCCACGATTTTCATCCAGTCACAGGTACCGGAACTGACAGAACTTTCTTTTTATTATATGAATCTGGTTACGGTATCCCGTCTTCAGAGAAACCCAACGGTTAAATCGGAGATCCAGATGCGTAATTTTGAAGCAAGTATTCCGGTAGGATTCTTTACTTATCCGATCAGCCAGGCAGCAGATATCACAGCGTTTAAGGCAACGACTGTACCGGTAGGTGAGGATCAGCTTCCGATGATCGAACAGTGCCGTGAGATCGTACACAAATTCAACAGTGTATATGGAGAAGCATTGGTTATGCCGAAAGCGCTGATTCCGGAGAACGAAAGCTGTTGCCGTCTTCCTGGAACGGATGGAAAAGCAAAGATGAGTAAATCCCTTGGTAACTGTATTTATCTGTCTGATTCCGAGGAAGAAGTAAGACAGAAGATCATGGGAATGTATACAGATCCAAATCATTTGAAGGTATCTGATCCGGGACAGGTAGAAGGAAATTCCGTTTTCACTTATCTGGATGCATTCTGTACAGATGAACATTTTGAAAAATATCTGCCGGATTATAAGAATCTGGATGAATTGAAGGATCATTACAGACGTGGTGGACTTGGTGACGTTAAGGTTAAGAAGTTTCTGAATGCGGTTATGCAGGAAGAGCTTGCACCGATCCGTGCAAGAAGAAAAGAACTGGAGAGGAAGATTCCGGAGATCTACGAGATTCTTCATAAAGGAAGTATTGAAGCTGAAAAAGTGGCAGCACAGACTTTAAAAGAAGTAAAAGATGCGATGAAGATCAACTATTTTGAAGATCAGCAGCTGATCCAGGAACAGACAGCAAGATTTGCAGAATAAAGAAAGGCTTTAAGCCGGAGGAGAGATAATAATTATGGGTAAATATTTCGGAACAGATGGATTCCGTGGAGAAGCCAATGTAGTACTGACGGTAGAGCATGCGTTTAAGGTAGGACGTTATCTTGGCTGGTATTACGGACAGGAACACAAGGCAAGAATCGTGATCGGTAAAGATACCAGAAGAAGCAGCTATATGTTTGAATATGCACTGGCGGCAGGACTTACTGCGTCAGGAGCAGATGCATATCTTCTTCATGTGACGACAACTCCAAGTGTGTCTTACGTGGTAAGAACCGAAGATTTTGACTGCGGAATCATGATTTCTGCAAGCCATAACCCGTACTATGATAATGGAATCAAAGTGATCAACAGTAAAGGTCAGAAGCTGGAAGCAGAAGTAGAAGCCAAAGTGGAAGCTTATATTGATGGGGAATCCGGAGAAATTCCGCTTGCTAAAAAAGAGGCGATCGGAAGAACCGTAGATTATGCAGCAGGAAGAAACCGTTATATCGGGCATTTGATCAGTCTGGCAACCCGTTCTTTTAAAGATGTGAAAGTCGGACTGGATTGTTCCAACGGAAGTTCTTCAAGTATTGCCAAAAGCGTATTTGATGCACTTGGAGCAAAAACTTATGTGATCAATAATGAGCCGGATGGAACCAATATCAACACAAATTGCGGTTCTACACATATTAACGTGCTCCAGGAATATGTAAAAGAAAATGGTCTGGATGTCGGATTTGCATACGATGGAGATGCGGACCGCTGCATCGCTGTTGATGAGAATGGAAATGTTGTTGACGGGGATCTGATCCTTTATGTGTGTGGCAAATATATGAAAGAACATGGTCAGTTAAAAGACGATACAATCGTTACTACTATCATGTCGAATCTTGGACTTTATAAGGCATGCGACAAGATTGGCATGAAGTACGAAAAGACACAGGTCGGCGACAAATATGTCTATGAGAACATGGTCAAGAATGGATTCATGCTGGGCGGTGAACAGTCCGGACATATTATTTTCAGTAAGCATGCGACGACAGGAGATGGTATTCTGACTTCTCTGATGCTGATGGAAGTTATCATGGAGACCAAACAGTCCCTCGGACAGCTGACAGAAGAAGTGAAGATCTATCCACAGCTTCTGAAAAATGTGCGTGTGGCAGATAAGAAGACAGCAAGGGAGAATCCGGAAGTGGTAAAAGCAGTCGATGCAGTTGCAGAAGCACTTGGAGATGACGGAAGAATCCTTGTCCGTGAAAGTGGAACGGAACCGGTAATCCGTGTCATGGTTGAAGCGGCGACGGACGAGCTTTGCGAAAAGTATGTGACTCAGGTAATCGATGTGATTGAAAAAGAAGGACTCATCGTAGAATAAAAAATCTGAAATAGAATCGTGCAGAAAAGGATAGCTTGCAGATGAAAGTCTGTGGGGCTATCCTTTTTTAGTTTGCGAACCATAGTCTGGATGTTTGAAAAATATTATTTGAATAATAAAGAAAAATGTTCTGCCGGTATAGATTTTCTATATTTTGACATGCTATTAAAAAAACATGGAGGAAAAAGAAATGGAGGAAATGTTTTGTTTTCAATGCCAGCAGACCGCTCATAACACGGGCTGCGAAGGACATACAGGTGTATGTGGAAAAAAGTCGGATACAGCAAACCTTCAAGATGAACTGACTGGTGAACTGATCCGACTGGCAAGGGCGGTTACTGAAAATGAAAGAAGCAGATCTTCGGATGAACTGATGTTAAAAGGTCTGTTTACCACGATTACTAATGTAAATTTCAACAGTGATACAGTGAAAAAACTGTCAGATGAGATCAGAGAAGAAGCAGAAAACAGAAAACCAGGAAAAGAAGCTTATAATGTACAGAAGATCTGGGAGGCACCGGAAGATATCCGTTCGTTAAAGTCATTGATCTTGTTTGGCTTACGAGGAACTGCAGCATATGCTTATCATGCATGGGCACTGGGATATGTGGATGCGGAGATTATGAATTTCTTTTATAAGGGAATGAGGATTCTGGGAGAAGAAAAAGGGATGGAAGAACTGCTTCCGGTAGTCATAGAAACCGGTAAAATCAACCTGCGCTGCATGGAACTTCTGGATAAAGCAAACACGGAAAGCTATGGAGATCCAATTCCGACAGAAGTTCCGCTTACGATAGAAAAGGGACCGTTTATTGTAGTCAGTGGTCATGATCTGCATGATATGAAGCTGCTTCTGGAGCAGACAAAAGATAAAGGCATCAATATTTATACGCACAGTGAAATGCTTCCGGCACACGGATATCCAAAATTAAAGGAATATACGCATTTGAAAGGCAATTTCGGAACGGCCTGGCAGAGCCAGCAATTTGAGTTCCATAATATTCCTGCGCCAATTTTATTTACGACAAATTGTCTGATGCCGGTCAGACAGAGCTATGCAGACCGGGTGTTTACAACTTCGGTGGTGTCTTATCCGGAGATGGTTCATATTGGTGCGGACAAAGATTTTACGCCGGTTATTGCAAAAGCATTGGAATGCGGTGGATATCCGGAAGATCATCCGATGACAGGGATTAATGGAGGAACAACCGTGATGACCGGATTTGCACACAACGCAGTTCTGGAAAATGCAGGAAAGATCGTGGATTTGGTAAAGCAGGGGAAAATCAGGCATTTCTTTCTGATCGGAGGCTGTGATGGCGCAGCACCAGGTCGGAGCTACTATACGGAATTTGCGAAAAAGACACCGATGGATACGATCATCCTGACGCTGGCATGTGGAAAATACAGATTGAATGATCTGAGGCTCGGAGAAATTGAGGGGATTCCAAGAATTTTGGATATGGGACAGTGTAATGATGCGTACAGTGCGATTAAAGTTGCAATTGCTCTTGCAGAAGCGTTTGGGTGTGAGGTAAATGAACTTCCACTGTCTATGATCCTGTCATGGTATGAACAGAAAGCGGTTGCGATTCTGCTGACACTTCTGGCGCTCGGGATCAAAAATATTTACCTGGGTCCGACGCTTCCGGCGTTTGTGTCACCGAATGTTCTGAATTACCTGGTACAAGAGTATCAGATTACCCCGATCAGTACAGTAGATGAGGATCTGAAGAAAATTCTAGGTTGAAGAGGTTTGAACGTGAGAGAAAGAAATCGGAAATAAGAAATGAAAAGCATTACTTCTGAAACGGAAAGCACAAAAAAGTGTGAGTAAGAAGAGGTAGTGCTTTTTTACATACTGTTTCCTTTACAAAAAGTGTCGTCTGTGCTAACATAAATATAACAATGGCGATGCCGGTACAATAGAAAAAGGAGTGCGTTTTATGCTGATTGAAATTGATTTTAACAGTGATGAGGCGATTTATATACAGCTCAGGAATCAGATCATTATGGGAATTGCCACTTCGACGATTCATGAAGGAGATACTTTGCCGTCTGTGAGACAGCTGGCAGATAATATTGGAATCAATATGCATACAGTGAATAAGGCATACAATGTCCTGCGGCAGGAAGGTTTTCTTCAGCTTGACAGACGAAGAGGTGCGGTGATCTGTATTGATGAAGATAAGCTGGAAGCTTTGCAGGATCTGAAAGAGCAGCTTCGGGTACTTCTGGCAAAAGGAAGTTGCAAAAACATTACGAAAGAAGAAGTTCATGAACTGGTAGATGAGATCTATGCAGATTATGAACAGAGATAGATTGAAAAAAGGAGACTAAAATTATATGGCAGAAAAGCAATATACAAGGCAGGCGCAGGAAGCGCTGAATATGGCACGGAAGATTGCAGCCGAACTGAAGCATCCATATGTTGGGACAGAACATCTTCTTTTCGGGCTTAAGAGGGTTTTTACCGGAGTTGCAGGGCAAGTGCTTGATAAGAATAAAGTCGATGAAGAACAGATGGAAAAAGCAATGGATATCCTTGTATCTGCTCCTGAGGCAGCTAAGAAGGAAAGAAAGCATCTGGAGTACAGTCCGAGACTTCGATATATTCTGGAAGAAAGCCAGAATGAGGCAGCGCAGCTTGCATCTGAAAAAGTCGGAACCGAACATCTTCTGCTTGCAATGCTCAAAGATGGAGATTGTGTGGCTACCCGTATGTTGATGACCCTGAATGTAAATATTCAAAAGCTTTTTCAGGATCTTCTGTTTGCGGCGGGAATTGATCCGAAAGAGTATATGGAAAATCAGAAGGATGGGGAAACTGTTGGCGGAATTATAGACCAGTACAGTACGGATCTGACACAGGAAGCAAGAGAAGGAAAGCTGGATCCGGTTATTGGACGTGAAAAAGAAATTGCACGTATCATGGAGATCCTGAGCAGACGGACCAAGAATAATCCGTGCCTTGTGGGAGAGCCGGGAGTCGGTAAGACAGCAATCGTGGAAGGACTTGCAAGACAGATCGCGGAAGGAATTGTTCCGGAAAGCATGAAAGATAAGCGGATCATGGTGCTGGATCTTCCGGGGATGATTGCAGGCTCCAAGTATCGTGGTGAATTTGAAGAGCGCATGAAAAAACTGATCCGTGAGGTAAAGACGGCGGGCAATATTATCCTTTTCTTAGATGAACTTCATACCATTATCGGTGCCGGTGGTGCAGAGGGCGCGATTGATGCATCCAATATTCTGAAACCATCTCTGGCAAGAGGGGAGATGCAGCTGATCGGTGCAACAACTCTTACGGAATACCGCAAGTATATTGAGAAGGATGCGGCTCTGGAAAGAAGATTCCAGCCGGTTACGGTTGAAGAACCGACAGAAGACGAGTGTATCCGTATCCTGGAAGGTCTGAAAGAAAAATATGAGGCTCATCATGATGTAGAGATCGAAGAGGACGCGTTGAAAGCGGCAGTACATATGTCATGCCGTTATATCAATGACCGTTTCCTTCCGGATAAGGCAATTGATGTGTTGGATGAAAGCTGTTCAAAAGTAAAACTTCGTGGATTTAAAGTGCCGGAGAATATTGTTGGGACAGAAATCCGCTGTGGAAAGCTGGAGCAGGAAAAAGAAGCGGCGCTGAAAGCAGGAGATATTGAAAAAGCATCGGAGCTCCATAGAGAACAGAAGGAAGCAGAAAAGAAATTAGAGCAGGCGAAAAAGCGTTTCAATAAAAAGAATGAAAAGAAAAAAGTTCCGGTAACTGAAGAAGATGTTGCGGATGTAATTTCCATGTGGACACGAATCCCGGTAACAAGACTGAATGAATCTGAGAGCGAACGCCTGAAAAAGCTGGATAAAACACTGGAGAAGCGTGTGATTGGTCAGGAAGAGGCAATCCAGGCACTTTCCAAAGCGGTAAAACGAGGAAGAGTTGGATTGAAAGATCCGGCACGTCCGATTGGTTCATTCTTATTCCTTGGTCCTACAGGTGTCGGAAAGACGGAGCTTTCCAAAGCTCTTGCAGAAGCACTCTTTGGCAATGAAGAGGATATGATCCGGGTAGATATGTCCGAATATATGGAGAAGCACAGTGTATCCAAGATGATCGGATCGCCTCCGGGGTATGTGGGACATGAGGATGGCGGACAGCTCAGCGAAAAAGTACGCAGAAATCCATATTCTGTCATTTTGTTTGATGAGATTGAGAAAGCACATCCGGATGTGTTTAATATTTTACTTCAGGTACTGGATGACGGACATATTACGGATTCGCAGGGAAGAAAAGTAGATTTCCGCAATACGGTTATCATTATGACGTCCAATGCAGGTGCCAAGGCAATCATTGAACCGAAGAAGCTTGGATTTACCCAGCAGGAAGACCAGAAGGCGGATTACAAGCGTATGAAAGCAAATGTGATGGACGAAGTAAAGCAGTTATTCCGCCCAGAGTTCCTGAACCGTATTGATGAGATCATCGTATTCCATCCGCTGAATGAGGACAATATGAAGAAGATCGTAGGGCTGATGTGTAAAGAAGTTGTGCAGAGAGCAAAAGAGCAGCTTGAAATTATACTGGTTGTGCGTGATTCTGTGAAGAAGCATATCGTTGAGACCGGAAGTGACAAGAAGTATGGTGCAAGACCGCTGAGAAGGGCAGTACAGAGCCAGTTGGAAGACAAACTTGCGGAAGCACTTTTGAATGGTGAGATCAAACGTGGAGACCATGTGGAAGCCGGTATATCTAAAAAGGAAATAAAATTTACAGTCAGAGAGATAAACAGCTAGCAAAAGAAGAAGTTTTATTATATAATAAGAAAAACGGTTCGGATGTGGAAAATTCACAGTCCACAAGTCGAAAGAGAAAGACCATTAGGAGGATTTGAACAATGACAGTAGTCAAAGAGCTTATCAGAAGTGAATTAGACGGAACACTCAGTTTCGGTGATTACACTCTGGATACAAAGACAAAAAAGGATGGATTTGAATTTCAGGGAGATATATATAAAGTAAAGACATTTAAAGAGATTACAAAGCTTGAAAAGAATGGAATGTTCGTATATGAA
Source organism: Coprococcus sp. RTP21204st1_G4_RTP21204_210225 (assembly GCF_040915385.1). Classification (NCBI taxonomy): domain Bacteria; kingdom Bacillati; phylum Bacillota; class Clostridia; order Lachnospirales; family Lachnospiraceae; genus Coprococcus; species Coprococcus sp. RTP21204st1_G4_RTP21204_210225. The sequence continues at coordinate 9,459 of NZ_JBCPDP010000033.1, forward strand.
TCTGTTCCGGGAACTGCAGTAGAGCATTTTGAAGTATCAGAAGATGTGATCTCATTCAAGGTATCAGGGACAGGAGATGCACAGATCACACTGGAACTTGAACCGGATACAGATTATATCGTATATATGAATGATATGAATGTTGGTGATATGAAGACAAACTTAAGCGCAAAGCTTAGTGTAAGTGCGGAACTTGGAAAAGAAAGCGTTGAGATCAAGGTTGTAAGAAAGTAGGACAATGATTACAGCAAGAGTTGTTTGAAGTACATAGGTATTTAAGAAAAGTAAAAGAGTCTGCTTCGGCAGGCTCTTTCTTTACCGGAAGTGTATAAACTGGGAACAGGCAAGAGAAGCAGTTGGTAATTTTTTAAGATAGATAAGGAGATGGAATATGGCGAAGGCAAAAAAGTCGGTTTTTTTCTGCCAGAATTGTGGGCATGAAGAATCAAAATGGCTGGGCCAGTGCCCAATGTGCAAGGAATGGAACTCTTTCGTGGAAGAGTGTGTGACAACATCGAATACGGCAGCAGTTAAAGCGGCAAAAGAGATTCGTATTGTACCATTGTCAGAAGTAAAGACAGAGAATGAAGAGCGGGTGACAACCGAGATTAAAGAACTGGATCGTGTACTGGGAGGCGGAATCGTACCGGGTTCTCTTATTTTAGTAGGCGGTGATCCGGGAATCGGTAAGTCAACGCTCCTCCTGCAGGTGTGTCAGAAACTGGCAAAAAAAGAACGAAAGGTTTTGTACATATCAGGGGAAGAATCGCTTCGCCAGATTAAATTGCGTGCACAGAGGATGGGAGAATTTAATGATCATCTGCTTTTGCTTTGTGAGACTAATCTGGAACTGATCCGCAATGTGATTGAAAAGGAAAAACCAGATACCGTGATCATTGATTCGATTCAGACAATGTACAGTGAAGAAGTCGGTTCCGCACCGGGAAGTGTGTCGCAGGTCAGAGAGGCAACAAATACGCTGATGCAGCTTGCAAAAGGGCTTGGGATTTCGATTTTTATTGTCGGACATGTTACAAAAGAAGGAACTGTCGCCGGTCCAAGAGTATTGGAACATATGGTAGATACGGTTCTGTATTTTGAAGGAGACAGGCATGCATCTTACCGGATTCTTCGAGGAGTGAAAAATCGTTTTGGTTCGACGAATGAGATTGGTGTATTTGAAATGCGAAGAGATGGTCTTCGGGAGGTGGAAAATCCATCAGAATTTATGCTGAATGGGCGCCCGGAAAATGCATCTGGATCTGTTGTGGCATGTTCTATGGAAGGAACACGTCCGATCTTGCTGGAAATCCAGGCGCTGGTATGCGAAAGCAATTTTGGAATGCCAAGAAGAACAGCAGCAGGAACAGATTACAACAGGGTGAACCTTCTGATGGCGGTTTTGGAAAAAAGGATTGGATATCATCTTGGAAATTATGATGCCTATGTGAATATTGCCGGAGGTATCAAGATCAATGAACCCGCGATAGACCTTGGAATCGTGATGGCGATCGTATCAAGCTATAAGAACAGACCATTTGATGAACGGACGATTGTGTTTGGAGAAGTTGGATTAAGTGGAGAAGTCCGTGCGGTAAATATGCCGGAACAGCGGGTGGCAGAGGCGAAGAAGCTTGGATTTGAGACGTGTATTGTGCCAGAAGTATCTTTGGATAGCGTGAAGAGTATTGGTGGGATCAAAATCATTGGAGTGAAAAGCATTAACGAGGCAATCGGACTGATTGAGTAGGAGAACATGTAAAGAGGAAACAGGATAGATGTGATAATTTCTGTTCCCTCTTTTACATAGCAATGATGTTGGAGTCAAAAGGTATTTTGACCCCTTTGATACCAGATTGCTACGTGCTTTGCACTCTCGCAATCCTCAAAAACATTCGTA
>NZ_JBCPDP010000034.1:0-10383 GCF_040915385.1 Coprococcus sp. RTP21204st1_G4_RTP21204_210225
TGCTTCTTGGTGACCTTGCCGTCCTTGTCGGTGACCTTCTCGTAGAGGGTGCCGGAAACCTTGTAGGTCTTGCCGGGTGTCACGTTCATGTAATGGACGGTATCGACGATGGTGGCATTATCCTCACCGATGAGGTTCTTATCACCATCAAGGGCATCCGTTGCGGTAGTGGAGAGCTTGGGCTTCGTGATGATGACAGTCTGGCCGGAATCATTCACGTCGGCATGGGAAGCAATCTCATTGTCGTTGTAGGACAGGGACTCGAAGGCAACGAGAGAGGTACCTTCCTTGAGCGAACTGCCATCGAAGTAGAAGGTCACATCGACGTTTCCGTAGGAGTCCTCTGCGGTAAAGTTTGCTTCCGCAGTGACGGGGGTACCGTCCTTGTCTTTGAATACCTTCTTCGTGACCTTTCCGTTCTTGTCAAGAACCTTCTCGTAGAGGGTACCGATGACCTTGTAGGTCTTGCCGGGGGTCACGTTGTTGTAGTGGACGGTATCGCGGACAGCGACATTTTCCTCGCCCGTAACCGTCTTGTCACCGTCGGCAGCATCGACGGCGGTGGTGCCGATAACGGGAGCCTTCACGGTAACGGTCTGGTCAATGTCGTTGATATCCTTGTGGTCGGCAATCTCGATACCGTTCGTGGAAAGGGTCTCGAAGGCGATGAGCTTGGTGCCGGTCTTGATGCTGCTGGCATTGAAGGTGAAGGTCACGGTCGCGGTACCGCTTTCGGCTTCCGCCGTGAACTCAGCAGTCGCGGTGACGGGGTTGCCGTCGGCATCCACGAAAGCCTTCTTGGTGGACTTGTCCATAAGGGTTCCCGTGAGCGTGTAGGTCTGCCCGGCGGTAAGCCCGGTGTAACGGACATAATCGGTAACGGTAACATCACCCTCAGCGGTGACGGACTTGCTATTGTCCGCATCGCCCACAGCGCTTGTCGAGAGCTTCGGCGTGAGCACGGTCACCTGCTGGGAAACGTCGGATTTGTTCCTATGCTCGGCGAGCTTCGCACCCTTTGCATCGGTAAGCGTCTCATAGACCACGAGGGTCTTCCCCTTGAGGTCGTAGGAATCGAAAGCGTAGTCAAGCGTGACGGAACCTGCGGAGTCCTCAGCCGTGAAGGTCTTTTCAGCAGTGATAGCCTGACCGTTAACCGTGACAGCATCGCCGGTAGCGGCATCATGCAGTTCACCGATGACGGTGTAGGTCTTACCCGCGACGAGATGGCTGTACTCTACCTTGTCGGAAATCTTGACGGTGCCGACCCCAACGTAATGGTCGCTATCAGAAGCGTCGTAGGCGGTGGTGTGGATTTCCGGCTCCGGGTCATCGAAGGTGCCGAGGTCGATAGTCTTGGCATCACGGGTCACAGTAACAGTCGTGTTGATGAGCGCATAGCCCTCATTAGCGGAGCAGCGAAGCTCTTCAATGGAATAGGTGTCAAAGGGCAGGGCACCGAGCTTGTTGTCCGCCTTGACGGCATCGGAGGTGGAAGTGGTGCCATTCCCATCGAGCGCGCTGTTGTTGCCGAACCAGAAACCGGCGTTAGCATCGAGCTTTGTGCTGTCGATGGTGTCGCTTGCGGTCAGCGCCCAATCGTTCGCGTTGGTGTTCGAGTCATGCGCGTTCCAAGAGGACGCGGAGCTGAAATAGCCGTTCTCATCGGTCACAGCGATATGGGACTCGCCGGTAGTGAGGGAGGTCACCTTGAAGGGCACGCCTGCAAGGTGCTCGGAACCGTTATCGGCCTTTTTCGTGAACTCGATATCGGAGCGGTAGACCTGCTCGGCAACCTCCGGGACGTTGTAAGTACGAACGGCACCTGTGGTCGGATTCTCCTGAATCTTCTGGAAGGATACATCGTCGGACTTCACATAGCCTGTGGGTGCCTTGGTCTCACGAATGACGACAGTGCCGCGTGGGATGCACGGGTCGTTGTTGGAGTTGTAGTAGAAGGCATCGCCGGAAACAAAATCGTCGGCCTTGAAGTTGGCGATTCCGTTTTCGTTCGTCTTGAACGTCCAAGAACGTGTCGGCTTCACGTCGGCGTTTTTAAGGTCATCGTAGCTCTTGTAGTCAAGGGTGGCGTAGTAATCGACGGTGAACTCGGCACCTGCAAGGGTGGCGGAACCCTGCGGGAGGTTACCAGCGCCGTTATAGGTCTTCTGGCCGTCGTATTTACCAAGGAGCATAGCCATAGGGTCATTTGCGGGATTGTCGCTGACTGAGAGCTTCACAGGCGAGGATTCGCGATTCGCACCGGAAACATCTGCGGTGTAAACCTGCGAATCGGTGAAATATCCCTTGGGAGCCTTGGTCTCCTTCACATAGTAGCGTCCGGGGTTGAGCGAGACGGTGTTCGCGTTCCCGCTTACGTTCGTCGTAAGGGTCGCTACCTTGTTCGAGCAGTTGGAGTCAGTGTAGACCCCATATTCGGCACCTGCGAGGGAATAGCAGTCATTGGCATCGGTAAGGGTCTTATTTGAGGAGTCCTTATGCAGTGTCAGATATCCCTTGTGCAACGTCTTGATGACACGGTAGTAGCGAACGGGATACTTGGGCGTGATTTTGGAAATCACGTTGCCGCCTGCGGAGTTCGGGAAATAGCCCTTTACAATACCGTCCGCGTGGCTGGAAGAGTGCCAGAAAAGGTCTTCCGAGCTGTTGCTGCCCCAGAAGAAGCCGATATGGCAGTCTGAATTGCTATGATTCCAGTCCGCCGGCTCCATGTAGATGATATCGCCCTTCTCAAGGATACCGGACGCGAGCATCTGCTCTTTGGAGCTGAATGTGTAGCTGACGGCATTGTTGTCGCGGCAATACTCATCCCATTTAAATGCGTTCGTCTCGTTACCCCTGTTGTAGCCGTCCTTGGCGGTATAGTTTCCGATGATGGATGTATTCGCTCCACAGGCACGGAGGACGGCAACCACAAAACCGGTGCAGTTCATATAGGCACCGCTACCGTACTCGCCCTTCGGTTTCCAGCAGTCCCAAGTGTCGATTGCGCCGCCCTCGCCATGAGGCCCTTTGTTGCCATATGGCGTGGTGAGGTAATACTCGTCGTTCTCGTGCTGGGAGAGCACGGACTCGACCGTCTTGGTGGCACCGAGTGCTTGGTCGATGGTCTGACCGGCAGCATAGGCGCTAACACCCGATTTCTGCGCGGCATAGGCAAGCCCGGTGGGGCAGGCCGATTGGAAGATGAGCACTGCGGTCATGACCGCAGTGAGCACCTTAGATTTCTTGATTCGTCCGAGAATCTTCATGTGTTCTTTTCTCCTTCCTTGTTTGCGTGGTTTTCTGTAGCTTCGTTGGTGGTTCGTTTGAACTGCGTTTCTCGTTTCGTTCTATCTCTAACCGAAGTCATATCTGCCGATAGCTCCGGTGTTGTCTTCCTCGTTTTGACCTTCCCCGTCATCGTCCACAAAACCCTCGTCCTGAGAGATTTCTGCATCGCGGATGCGCTCGATGGCGGATTCGGTGTAGCCCATGATGCGGGCAATCTCATCATCCGAGTGCGTCGGGTGCGCGTGTTTCAAGTAGTCGAACACGGCGATGGCGCGACGGTTGATGGATTGCACTGTGGCATCGGAGTAACACAGCTGCTCCATGGCGAAGAACCGCTCACCGTTTATCAGCTCATCGCCCTCCCGCCACAGGAGCTTTTCGCCGTCCTTCTTGAGCCAGACCACATCGTCCAGCTCATCTGGCGAGACGAGGAGCATGGCGCTCCCGACCTGACGGGTGGCGGCGGGAACCTTGGTGCCCTCAAGGGTCACCTGCCCGCCTGCGTGCTGCGGATTTCCGTCATACCAGTGCTCTGCGAGGATGATGCCGTTTTCCTCAAGGGCACCGAGGTAGAGGTTCCAGTCGGTAAGGATGTTCGTTCCCTTCGCGCGGAACGGCTCGGAGTTCGTCTGGGCAGACGAGTCGAACTTCTCGTAGCGGAAGGACTTGTAGAGCACCTCGATTACCATGGACTGTCACCTCTTTCCTCTGTACTACTGGGCAATATCCTGTCCGGTTCGCGACTTGGTGGACTTGGCGGGGTCATCGCCTGCGAGCGCGTCCTTCCCGGTCTCCATGTCGCGCGCTTCGCCCGCAAGGCTCACGCCGTCCTTTGCGGCGGCACGCTCTGCGGCTTTTTCGGCCTTATAGGAGTCCTGCGCCACCTTGAGTGCGTGGGTGAGGTCGGTGGCCTTCACCTCATAGCGCTGATACGGGTGCTCGGCATCGTCCTTCTTCCCCGTCCAGATGGGCACCGGCTCGTCCTTCTTGAACGAGACCGTGGCGCGTCCCTTTTCGAGCATGTCCTTCTTCATGTAGTCGGAGAGGAACACATCGGTTGAAAAGCCGCTCACGTCGATGCCGTTCACCTTCGTCCCCTTGGGGAAGGAAACGAAGCACTTCTCGAAGGTGCGCCCGTCACTTGTCTGAATGTCGTGGGGCGTGAGGAAGGCGGCGGGCATGTTGATTTTGGCGTAGTTGTCTGCCTTGGGAGCCTGCTCTGGCTCCGGTGTCTTCTTGGGCATGTTTTTTCATCCTTTCTGTCTGTGCGGAACGGGTAGTCCCGCGCGGTGTGTATACGGTATCCGATTTTAGCACAATGGTGTGTTTTGGCTGCTTAGGATAGCTGTCGGCGAACGGATGCAAGTCCGGTTCGAGAGAAAGCGGCTCATGCCTATCGCACCCCCTTCACATGGTTCATGGGTTGTTCCGCGCGGGTCGTATCGCAGGTTTCGAGCACGGCGCTTCCGGAAGCGCAGTCATGGGATTCGGCGTTCAGGTCGTAACCGCTTTCCAAGGCATCCGTGAACTCGCTGCCGTATACGTTTTCGAGTGCCGCGTGGCACGCGCCCCGCATCTCGGCAAGGCTGCTGTGGTCTGCCGATACAAACTCGTTTAAGTCGCGCATGTTGTCCATGACTTCGGTATCGAAGGTGAAGGCCGGGTAGGAACAGAATCCCGAACGCATGAACTGGCCGGTGAAGGCTCCGAGCTGGGAGATTTTCGAGAGCATCGCTTCTCCCATGTTATTGGTGTCGAGGAAAACGGTCGCGTCCTGTTGCAGCGGGGAACCGAAGTTCACGGTAACGCTGCTCCAAGGCTGACCGAACGATTCGTCGGTTGGGTCGGAGAGATAGGCGGTCACTGCAAGGTTTCCGTCCGCATAGGACTCCCTGACGAGTTCGACCTGCTGGGTGTATCCGAAGGCATCGAAGGAGAACTCGATGCCCGATTTCTCACTGTCGTTTCCTCGCAGGTTCCCGGAAAGCATGTCCGGGGAGAGCGGTATGGCAGGGCGGTCTGGTGCGGATGTGGTCGTATCGTAGGGCACTTCCGGGGTCTGGGCTTCGGGCGCGTGGGGCATGGAAGCCTGCCCGAAATCCATGTTCCGAATATCCTCGGGAAGCATATCCGGTGATAGGAGTGTTGCCATGTCATTCCTTCCTTTCTGCCGCTACCTGCGGCCTTTTTTCGTGGGTTTTCTCGGTGTGAAAATGGGTTCTACCGACCCATCCTTTTGAAGAACGACTTTGCAATCGAAGGTCTTCCCGGCCTTGGACTTGCAGCCCCTTAGCGAGACCGCCTTCCCGTCAAGAAGGGATGCGGCCTGCTTCTCGGTGAACTTCTTGGTGCAGAAGCCGAACAGCTTGAACCCGCAGCCCGCGACCTCCTTCCAAGTGCCGTCTTCCTGCTTCTCGTTCTTGATGGAGGAGCAGGCGTAGATGGAGCCGGTCTTTATAACGTCCTTGCCGCACCTCGGACACTTGCCCACTACGGTCTTTCCGGTGCCTGCGATGGATGCGCCCACGTAGGCGGTCTCGCGGTGGTGATTGAAGACCTCGATGACGGAATCTTGCAGGGCGTTCACGTCCGCCTTGCCGTCTGCGATATCCTGTTGGATGAGCCACCATCTTGCGGTCACGTCTGCACCGCGAATCTCCGGCGGGAGGAGTGCGTAGAACGCCTTGGCCTTATCGGTCGCTCGAACCTTTCCCTTTCGTTCCTCAAGGTAGCCACGGGTTTTCAGACCCTCGATGATGGAGGAGCGGGTGGCCGTCGTTCCGATACCGCCGTGTTCGCCCTTCTTGCCGTCATCCTTACGCTTAAGGATTTCCCGGATTTCCGGGTCTTTGACGTACTTCGCGATGGATGCCATGTCTGTGATGAGGGTGCCCTCCGTATAGGGTGCGGGCGGGGTGGTCTCCCCTTCCGTGATTGAGCAGGAGATACCGGCAAGGGTGTGGCTTCCTGCGGGAACCCATGGGTTCCCCGTATCGGAATCCTCTCTGACGCGGCTGTTCGAGATGTTCGGGAAGACAGCCGTGAACCCCGCGTCCGAAAGGCGCTTCGCGGTGAGCTTAAGCACTCCGCCATCCACACTTACCGTGCTCTCGCTCACGTCGTACACGGCGGGAGGAAGAAATTGCACCGCATAGCGCTCACAGATGGCGGTGTAGACCTTGGCTTCGTCCGGTTCCATCGCGGACACGGGCGCATCCGCTTCCTGCGGGATGATGCCGTGGTGGGCGGTCACGTTCCCATCGTTGAACGCCTTGGAGTGGAGCCGGTAATCCAAAGGCCAGCGCACGCCGAGGTTCTTCATCGCCTGCGCAAGGACTGCCGGTGCCTGCTCTCGATGCTCTTCCTTGAGGTATTGGGAATCGGAGCGGTTGTAGGTGATGGCTTTGTACTTATCACGCAAATCCTGCGTGATTTGCTGAGTCTGCGCGGCAGTGAAGCCGAAGCGCTCGCTCATGTCGGAAAGCAGCACGGTCAAGTTGTAGGGAAGCGGCGGGTTCTCCTGCTTTTTCGATACGGTCGTTTCAAAGTGCAGGTCGCGTCCGTCGAGCTTTTCCTTAAGGGCTTCCAGCGTATGCCGCTCGAACAGATGCTTCTCACCGGCAAGCAGCTCCTTTCCCGGCAGATACTTGAAGGTGAGTTCTCCGGCATCCGAATCACCGCTTGCAAACAGCTCGTAGAACTTTCGGGTGACGTGGCGGGCGATGGTTTCGTCGCGTTTCACCACAAGCCCCAGTGTCGGGGTCTGCACGCGTCCGACGGTGAACAGGCCGTCGAGACGCTTGGTGGCGAGTCTCGTCTCGTTCACGCCGAAGCACATATCCGCCATCTGTCGGGCATAGGCGGCGTTGCCAGCACCCCGGCAGGAGTCGTTGGGCACGAGCTTGTCGAATGCCTTCACGATGTTCTTCTCGATGTTGTCGTTCACGTAGACGCGCTCGACCTTACCGGCGTAGCCGAGGTAGTCCAAAAGCTCGTCCACGATAAGCTGCCCCTCATCGTCCGGGTCACCGGCGGCGATGACGGAATCGCAAGTTTTAAGGAGTCCCGCAATCTGGTCTATGAGGGGCTTCTTGCTCTCTCCGGTCTTCTTATCGACCGCCGGTTCCTTCGGCCAGTCGTGAACCTCGATAGGGAGTACATCAAGGCTCCAAGGCATTCCCCATTTTGGGTCGATGGCATCCGGTTTTACCAGTTCCAAAAGGTGGCCGGCGCAGGCACAGACCGTGTAGCCGTTTCCCGAGATGGGAAGGCGGGCGCTTTCGGACACCTCTTTTCCCGTGATGGCGCGGGCGATATCGCGGGCGAGCATCGGCTTTTCCGCGATGACTAATTTGCTCATATGGTTTCCTTCCTTTCTAGTTTGCTAGGCTTCTGGGACTGAAAAGGCTGGGATATCGTCATCGTCATCATCGAACTCATAGTCGAAGGTATCGTTTGGAACTCCATGGGTATAGGCGGGCGCTTCGGCTTCGCGTAGGTACTTAAAGTCGATGAGACGGGAGGTCAGGCTCGCTTTGAGGGAGATGCGACGGATGGCCGGAAGATGATTTACCGAGTCCCAACAGAGCAGGGCGAAGTCCTCGCAGCCGACGAGTCCTTTGCGGTCTGCCGGTTTCATGCCGTCGGAGTTTCGCCTGTACTTGCTCGGCACCCAAAGATACTGATCGTATTCCGCTACATAACTGTATGCTTTTCCTTCTTCAATTTGGACGAATATAAGGTCGAGGGCGGACTTGAAGTTCTCATCGTTTTCACACGCATCTGCACCGGAGAGGAGTACGGCTAGGCTTTTCAAAGAGAGGTCTTTGCGCGGAAACCATTCCACGAGAAGCCCGACGAGTGCCATGAGATAGTTGCGTTCCGCACGGTCGGCAATCGCGAGTTCTGGCGAAAGCTCGTCCGTGATGCGCAGAAAATCGCGGCACCATTCGGCAACATCCTTATTGGTTCTAAGCTCTTCGATGGGCTTCATGTTAGGAACGACCTTCCTGTTCGAGGTTTTCGGTGTTTTCCCTTTTTTCTTCTTGAAGAACATGCTTTGAAATCTCCTGACCCGTATCTATCCAAGGCACTTCGGACGTTGCAGAATCCTGTCAATATCGAGACCGGAGCAATTTTCCGCAAGCGGAAGCCCGGATAGGTCTTCAAGCGCTTCGATTTTCCTGCCGCTTACGAACACGAAGGCATCCATATCCCGTAACAGGGCGAAGTAACGGATGAAGTTCTGCCTGCTGTAGACGCTCAAGACCATATTCGTCTCCACTTCGCGCTCCCCGTAGTTTCCCGTGCCGTCCGGCTTGATGCCTGCGATGAGCGGGGTGTCGTAGGCATCGGTCGCGAGAAGGATGGCAAGCAGAACATCCTCCCTGGTCGGGCTGTTGGCGAGAACCACCGGGGAAGCAAGAAGCTCGGGAAAACGCTTTACCTGTTCGATGGAGAAGCCGTGCCGGTGGGGGTTGTAATCGGATTTCGGTGTGAGAGCCTGAAAGAGATGCTTCTGCGTGTAGAGCATGGGGCGCTGCTCGAACCCGGTCTTCAAGAATATCTCCGGCGTGTCGCAGACTTTCAGGGCATCGTAGGGGCTGTATGCGCCGCAGGCGGCAAGGTCAACTTCGTGTCCGAACCGCAGGTACTCGCTGCATCTGTTCGCATAGGCTTCTTGTGCTTTTACATTTCCGTTCCCATCCTTAATGTGGGCGATGCCGCACGTGTCGAGATAGGTCAGGCGTTCATTATCCGGCATCGCCACGGAGTTCTCGTACTCGCAGATGGTCGTGATAATCTCGGAGCCTTTTTCTGCTTTCATCATTCGCACCTCCCGTTCTTTTTCGCATTTGTGGAGATGCCGCTCCCATATGGGATGCGGCATCCTGTCTTTCAATTTTTTGTCACTTCTGGTTCTATCCGATGTTCTGGTTATCCTTTCCGGGCGCATCCCTTGCAGGTGCATCCGCCGCGAGCGACCGGCTCTCCCCTGTCTCTGGGTCGAACCCCACGGCTACGATATCGCCGTTTAGAACGGTGTAGAAATCCCCCATCTCCACGACCTTCGAGTAATCGAGCTGGGAGAGATACCCGGCTTTTGCCATCTCCTCGGTGGCGAAAATGGCACGATTTGGCGGGCAGGTGAACAGACCCTCCCCGTTCACATAAAGGGAAACCTCCTCGCCGAAAGCGATATCGAAAGTCTCGATATTTCCACCCACCAGCGCTTGCAACGATTTTAAGGTGGAGCCGTTTTTATCCGGCAGAAGGGTCACCTCGCGCGGAGGTTCGCCGGTGGCGATGAGCATGGCACGGATACCCTGTTCTTCGGGAGTGCCGAGCGCGTCTTCGGGAAGCGGTGCGCCGCCTTCGTTCTGGATAAAGGCGGAAAGCTCCACGCGGGCGCGGTTCATCGTCGAAAAATGGTTTGCGACCTCGTAGCGGCTCGCAAGCTGCTCCCGGAGCAGGACTTTCAGGAGAGGAATCCGGTATTCGTCACCGGCTGTTTCCTTGAAATCACCGATGGGGTCGTAATCCGGGTTGCCCCAATCGGAGCGGAATCCGCCGTCTTGCAGCACGCGGCGCACGTACTCCTCCGGCTGCTCATCGAGATTCAGGTATCCGGTGAGGGTTGCCCAAGTATCCCCCTCCGGCCAAGCGAAGGCATAGGTGAAGGATTCCTTATCCGTCTGTTTGGCGAAGCCTGCGCCCCCGCCTTCCCTGCCGAACAGGGAACCTATCTCCTTGAAAGTATCGGTCATCTATTCCATCTCCTTGTTCTGATTGATTTTTTGGGTGCTATCGAGTCCCGCCTGCTCCGCAAGTGCTTCCTTGCCGGATGCCATGTCACGGGACTCGGACTTGACACCGGTTTCGGCAACCAGTGCCTTCTCGGGTTCCGCCTGTGCCAGCAGATGCTCCTTCATGGATTCCAGAGCCGGAAACGGGGTGCCGTCCCTAGCTTCCGCGAGCAGATAGCGCATCTGCTGGGAGGTAAGGGCTGGGGTGTGCATAAGGATTGTGGAGACCTTTGCCATAGTGGCATCGGAAAACTCTGCCGCCGTTGCATCGAAGACGGCCATG
>NZ_JBCPDP010000035.1:0-10092 GCF_040915385.1 Coprococcus sp. RTP21204st1_G4_RTP21204_210225
GTCTCTCCGTGGCGCGGTCGCTTGCGCTCCCTCAGATTAGGGGCTGCTCGCCCCTAATGACCCGAGTTCCATGGAGACGGCGTGGAGTCTCGCGTTGTGGAGTGTGCTGGTATGCCGCATAGCTATAATTACAGACAACGGCAAGGGGGACGGCACCGGAGCCGTCCAAAGGCAGAAAGGACGGGGCAAATGAAAATCGAGAAAAACGATATGGTCATGGTCTATGACGGGGGCGGCACTGTTCCCCACTGCAAGTATACCGGCAGGTTCGGTGACCTTACGGCATACTGGCAGGAGATTGTCTCGGATGCGGTTTATCTGTTCCGGCTGGGGGAGAGCGAGGAGTGCGACTGGCTGGTTCTCCTCGGCCAGCCTTGGTCACCGTATTCACCGGACGGCATTCGCTAAGGAGTTGAAGGGGCATCGGGAAAGAGATGTCCCTCTTTTTCGATGCAACGTAAGTAGGGAGCGTGTAAATGGATAGGTACGAGGTCATGACAGGCAAGATGATGCCATTGACCGACGGGGCGCACCGCAAATGGGGATTCACCGGAAAGGTCGTGACAAGGAGCTATGAGCGGTTGGTCGATGCACTCATTGACTTTGTTGAGACCGGAGACGGCCTGAAAGCACGGTTTCTCACAGGGTTTGCAGCGTGCTTGGCAGCGGATAGGAAATCTGTCGAGAATCGTGGGTTCGGGGTCGTGGTCAGGAAAGTCCGGTGCCATCGGGGCGAGGACGGCACGGACAGGGTATCTTCCGTAGAGACGATGCACGAACGTCGGTACACGGTCGATGATTGGCGATACGACACGGCGCATCGCGAGCAGACCGAGAACGGTCAGAAGGGTTGAAGGGATGGACAATGAGTTCCGTGATTGAGCTGTACGAGCACAACCAGAAGGCATATGACGCGCTCCTAGACATGCTTGGGGAGCGCGACCGCGCCTGCATCATCAAACCGACGGGAACGGGGAAGTTCGTCATCATCGCGAAGATGGTTCAGGACAACCCGGACAAGCGGTTCCTGCTGCTCGGCACCAACGACTACATGTTCAACGACCAGATGGCGAACCTTGCCGAGATTGCGCCGGGGTTTACGCCTGAGAACCTGCAATTCATGACCTATGCGGCAGCGATGGGAATGGAGCGCCGTAACGACTGCGTTCCGCCCTACGATGTGATAATCGCCGACGAGTTCCACCATTGCGGGGCTGAGGAATGGGGGAAGGGCGTTACCCACATCCTCAATGCGAACGAGAGCGCCAAGGTGGTCGGATTCACTGCCACCCCTATCCGCTACTCGGATGGTGGAAGGAATATGGCGGACGAGATGTTCGACGGAAACGTGGCCTATTCCATGGAGCTGGAGGAAGCGTGGCTGCGTGGGATACTGCCGATTCCGAAATACGTCACCGCTTTCTATGAAGCACCGGAGGAGCTTGGAAGGCTGGCAAAATCTATTGCCGGATTAAAGAATGAGAGAGTGATGAAGCGATTCCAGAAAAAATATGAGCAGCTTCGCCGTTCTCTTACAGAAGCAGGAGGTGTACGCGAAATCATCGCAAAGCATCTTGAAAAACGGAATGCGAAGGTCATCGTGTTCTGCCCGCGCATTGCGAAGCTCCGAGAGTTCATGCTCCTGCGGCGGGAATGGTTCGGGGCGGTAAACAGCGAGATACATGCCTATAAGACTGTGAGTGCAGACCCATACGGTTCCGAGGACTTTCAGGCGTTCAAGGATGATGAATCGGATGCCTTGAAGGTGCTCTACTGCGTGAACCAGCTCAACGAAGCCGTCCATGTCAAGGGGGTTGATGCCATCGTGATGGTCAGACCGACGAAATCACCGACCGTGTTCTACCAGCAGCTCGGACGCGTACTGTCTTCGGGAGGAAACCGAATCCCGCTCGTTTTTGACTTCTGCAACAACTTTGGTTCTATCGCTGTAGCGGAGGAAATCCCAAAACGAATGGAGAAAGCGTTCAAAAGTCGGACGGACGAAGGCGAACAACTGCCGTTCACGCCGAGCGATTTCCAAATCATTGACAACACGCTTACCTTTAAGCAGCTCACAGATGAAATTAGAAAATCGCTTCAACAGCGGTCGCGCGTAGAGGAAAAGATTGCGTTCCTTGAGCAGATAGCTCAAGCGAACGGTGGAAGGCTGTGAACGATAGATGAAAGAAGCCGATAGGGAAAAACAGGCCATAAGGTATCTTCGGGGAAAAATGGAAAGCCGCGAGCTTGAAGAGGATGAGATAGACAGACTTAATGCTATCGGTTTTCCATGGAAAGTCCAGAAGCAGGAAAAAAAGAAAATCCTGATTGATGGACGGCTCGCCGAGCTTTGGGATGAAGAAAAAAATGGCTCAGTGGAATTAGCTAAAAAATACAACAATTACTGGTGGAAGTGTCCAAATTGCGGATGCGAATGGCAGCGAGCACTTTGGATTGCGGCTGAATCGAACCTATGCCCTGCTTGTGAAGGAGGACTTACACTTGCCAAAGGCTGGAATGATTTGAAGACTGTATATCCTGATATTGCCGCCGATTGGGACTACGAGAAAAACGGAGGACTTAAGCCGAGTGATGTGATGGCGAGAAGCGGGAAGAAGGTTTGGTGGAAATGCAGAACGTGCCATGGCTCTTGGCAATGCGAGGTTAGCTATCGGGTGCAAGACAAAAAAGTATGCCCATATTGCAAAAAGAAGAAATTGCTAAAAGGATTCAATGACCTCAAGTCGCAATACCCAGAAATCGCGAAAGACTATCTCCCCGAACTCAACGACGGAGTTCCGGCAGACGAGGTAATTGTAAAATATACGGTAAAAGTCAGATGGAGATGCCATATATGCGGACATGAATGGATTTGCGCCGTGGGGTTAAGAACGAGAGAAAAGAACCCCTGCGGATGCGCCGTATGTGGGGCAAAAAGAGCGGGCAGGAAGATAAGTAAAAGAGCTGTCGAGGAGCGTGGTGCTTTATCAGTGTTCAATCCCGCATTAGCAGCTAATTGGGATTACAAGAAAAATGGTGGACTTGAACCTGATTCCCCGGAGTTTAGAACGAACCAAAAGTATTGGTTCATTTGCAAAGTCTGCGGGAGAAGTTATCAGACGAGGGCAACTATTACGAGAAAACCGGTTTGCACTGAATGTCAGTATAAGATTGGCAGGAGTGCGAAACGAAAGGTCGTTTGTGTCGAAACGGGAGCCGTGTACAAAGGTATCTCTGCTGCCGGAAGGGCAATAGGAAGGAGTGCCGCGAGCGTTAGTCATGCGCTTAAAGCCGGAACCTGTTCGGGAGGATACCATTGGCAGTATTTGGACGAATGAACGAAGGCATCCGGGAGGGTGCCTTTCTTTTTTGAACAGAATATGCAGGATGTATGGAGCCTGCCGTTATCCTGCTTGCTGGTATGCCAGTCTGCTATATTTATAGGCAGTAAAAGGGACGGTACCGAGCCGTTCAATGGCAGAAGGGAGCCAAGATGGACAGGAAGATTCGATATTTCGTCAACGGGTGGAGCTTTCGGCTCAGTTTTGCAACGCGTCCGGGTTATGACGGAGACCACGAGGATATCAGCGATGGAGATTCGTATGAGCTTGGCGAATACGAGAACTCCGAGGAAGCGCTCGCGGCGGCGGAAGCATTCATATCGACGCATGGGAACGAGGTCAATGACGAGGAAGATGGCATCGGCTCCGTCATCTACTGGACTGTAGAGGTCGAGCGTCGCGTGGAGTACAAAGAGAACGAATGGCTCCCGTGCGATGAGTCCGGGAGGATTGATGATGGTTACGGCAATGAGCCGAATGCGACCGTCGCATATCTCAGCTCACTGGAAGGAAGCCGCGAGGAGCGGGCGTTCGAGCTTGCGAAGAACGAGTATCTGGCATGGCTGGAACACAAGGCAGACCGTTATACGACGGTCTACGGTTACATGGGATTAGGTGATAGATATGAACAGCATTTGTTTTGACACCGAGACCACCGGTCTTCATCCGAACGGTAGCGACCCGGATGAGATAGGGGACGAACAGGATGGGAAAAAGAAAAACGATTGTTTGCCTTGAAACTGGAAAACAGTTCAATAGCGTGGAGAATGCAGCCAACGCTATCGGTGTATCGAGTGGTTTCATATCTCGCCAGATAAAAGCAGGAAAGCCAATTAAAGGTTTTTACTATTACTATGCTGGCGAGATGTTGCCGGATGAGTACCGTCAAAAGATAAGGAACCAAAAGAAAAAGCCAAACAACAAATCGCGCCCGGTCATCTGCCTTGAGACAGGCGAACGCTTTGAGAGCATTAGTCTCGTTTCAAGGATGCTCGGCATAAGCAAATCGAATGTATTTCACGCGATGAAAAATGGAAGTGCCGTGCATGGCATTCATTTCTATTACGGTGATGAGCTGAAGCCGGATGATTCGTTCTTCAAGCCTAAACGTAGAAGAAAGGTTCGTTGCACGGAAACCGGCGTTGTTTATGAAAGCATAAAGGACGCGGCGGAGAGAACAAAGATATCGCCGAACGGTATCGGTTCAGCTGCATCCGGGATGGCCGGTGGCTACCACTGGGAATATGCCGATGACTGATTCGGAGTGGTTACATTACCGTGACCTGAAATCACGGTGCCCGGCTTGCAAGCGCCCGGCGCATATCGCGAAGAGGGATGAAACCTTCTATTTCGTCGATGACGAATACAACCCGTTTGTCAGGCACGCCCCGGTGAAAACTATGGGTTCCTCGACTACAAGGAAGACCGTTATACGACGGTCTACGGTTACATGGATTAGGTGATAGATATGAACAGCATTTGCTTTGACACCGAGACCACCGGTCTTCATCCGAACGGTAGCGACCCGGATGAGATTCTGACCATCTCCATCATCGGAAGGGACGGTTCCGTCCTGTTGGATGAGAGGTTCCGACCGACCGTGAAGACCGAATGGCCGCACGCGAGCGCCGTCAACGGCATCTACCCGGAGGACGTGGCAGACCTGCCGACTATCGAGACAGCCATACCGCGACTGAGGGAAATCTTTGCAGGGGCGGACGAGATTATCGGCTACAACGTCGGATTCGACCTCGGATTCCTTTCCGCCGTCGGGGTGCGCCCGAGGGAGGATGCACGCATCACGGACACCATGAACGAGTTCACGTGGTTCATGGGAAGGCGCTACAAGCTGGTGGATGCCGCCGACCACATCGGATACGAGTGGACGGGCAGGGCGCACGGGTCGCTTGCCGACGCGCTCGCGACGCTTGCCGTGCAGCGATGGCTCGAACAATGGCTCGTAGCAGAGTAGATACGTGCTTAGGGCGTGTGAAGCGTTGCTTTTCACACGCCCTTATCTTTGCAGCGTAAGTGTGTGCAATCTATGTGGTTATCTTGCTCTCTGGGTTGCTGGTATTCTGGTCTGCTATATTTATAGACAGCAAGGGACGAAAGTTTTCCCGGCAGGAGGATTCCAGAATCCTCCGCAAACACCATCGAGAGATTGGAAAGACAATGGCTATCAACCGAGTGACCATCATGGGCAACCTCACGCGCGATGCGGAGCTTCGCAAAAAGGGGGATGCCACGAGTGTCCTCACCTTCGGACTCGCCATCAACGAGAAGAAGAAGGACAGCGAGACCGGCGAATATGTCGATGCGCCGGTGTTTGTCGATTGCGCCCTGTTCGGTGCGCGAGCCGAAGCACTTGCTCACTATCTCACCAAGGGAAAGAAGGTTTCGGTGGATGGACGGCTCCGCTACCACTCTTGGATGAAGAACGATGAGAAGCGCCATGCCCTTTCCGTCCTCGTGACCGATATCGAGTTTGCGGACTCGAAGGGTGCCGGGAAGGATACGTTTTCTGCCCAGGGGCAGTCTACGGAACCGGAAACGTATGATGCGGATATTCCGTTCTAGGGAGGACGGAATGCACCTTCGTGGCGATTCAGTGCGGGAAATCCCCTTCATGCTCTTCCTCGGCCTGCTATTCGCGGTGACCGTCGGATGGTGGGTGTTTCTCACACTTACGGTTTCGGTCGTTTTCGGAAACGTGGCTGCTGCGGTATTCGCCGTGTGCTCGGCACTTTCCGTCACCGTCGGTTACGGGCTTGTGCGCGCATCCGATTCCCGTGAGTAGCGTTTTTCAAACAGGACAGAAAGGACTTCTAACATGTACACGATTTTGATGCTCAATCAGAAGGGCGGGGTCGGCAAGACCACCATCGCGGACGAGCTTTCCTTTGCGCTTGAGCGTCGCGGCAAGACCGTGGCGTTCGTCACTACCGACCCGCAGGGCGGTTCCGTCCATGAGGTCTGCGATGACCCGGATTTCGCGGAGGAGTGCGATTTTCAGGTTGTCGATACGGCGGGCGTACTCGTGGGCGGTGTGAACGATTGGTGCCGCGCGGCGAATCTCATCCTCGTACCCATGCTTCCGAGCACGCGCGACATGGAGCCGACGCTGAGAACGCTCGATATCGTACGTGAGTCCGGCACTGGCGCAAAAGCGTATGTCATCGTCAACAACTTTTATGCCTACGGCACACTCGACCGTCAGCTCGTGGAGTACCTTGAGGGCGAGGAGGTTCCAATCATCGCGAAGATTCCCCGCGCCGTTGCCCTCTCACGTGCCGCAGCAGCCGGTGTGTCCGTGGCGGATTACGACCCGAAGAGCCATGTGGTCGCCCCGATTGAGCTGCTTGCAGATTCGGTTCTGAACGAAGAGGAGAAGAACAATGGCTAACAAGACCACAGCGAACGCGTTCATGGCGAGCGCGCAGAAGTCCAAGCGCGAGATGGCGGATATCCAGAAGGAAGGTTCCGGCAAGCATGAGACGGACGAGGTGGAACTCAAGAAAATCAGTCTCCTCATCCCGGCTTGGCTCCACAAAGAAGCGCAACTCCACCGCGTCGAGACGGGGGAGAGCATGACCAAGCTCATCGTCCGACTGCTTGCCGAGGAGCTTGGTTAAGGGGATGGTGATGAAGGGATGGGCTTGATGGTAACGGAATCGGAAAAATCGAAGCACGACATGCTGCGTGCGATGCGGAAACACATACGCGAGAATGGCATCACAGACTTCACCGATTTTCAGGACTGGTGCGATGAGAACAACGACTGCTGGTCGCTAGCGCTCGATAGCGGACTTTCGCCGGTTATTGAGAAATACATCGACGGGCGCTTTTATTAGAGAAGAAGCGAAGCCGGTAGCCGGATTCATTTCGGAAGAGGGGTATGGAAGATGAACCTAATCACCATGGTTCCCGCCACCGCGAAGTTTTTCGAGCAGATGCGGGCGATGCGAAGGTACATCGTCGAGAACGGTGTCACCGAGTTCGCGGTATTTCAGAATTGGTGTGATGAAAATAACAGGAGGTGGGCGGAAGCACTCGACAGCGGATGTGCTGATGCTATCGAGAAGTTCATCGCCGATTGGAACGGTCGGGCGGATGCAGGCCGTTGGAAACACGCGGCGCAGGCGGACGATAACGTTTGGGATAACGAGTTGAAGTAGGAAGCAATGATGACCGAGAAAGAGAACCATCTGCCGAACCTTAGCAGCGAGGAGCGTGCCCATGCGCTAGAGCTTGCCATGCAGGCTCGCAGGCGCTATGCAGCACTCAAAGCTCGCGTGAAGTCCGGCGAGCTTACGTTCACGGATGCGATGGACGAGAAGGATGCGAAACGCATTTTGGTCGCATCTCTTCTGCAAAGTGTTCCGGGCATCGGTGCGAGCAAGGCGGAGTTCATTATGCGTCTGTACCGGATTTCTAAAAGCAGGCGTGTCGGCGGACTCGGCATCCGGCAACGCGAAGCGCTGGTTGCTCTGGAAAAGAACGGCTGGAAACTCGGCTTACTCGAACAGAGCAATTCGTGATGTATCCGAATTGGACGCATTGGTGCGACCTAAAGGGAATCTGCCCCATTTGCGGTCAACCCGCACACGTCGGAACGAGCAAAAGGACGGGCAGGCATTTCTGGCTTCACGACAAGTATGATATGTACGAATACTATAACGGTCATGGCATTCAAGGTCTTTGATATTGCAACGGCGGCTTGCAATCCGAATTAGCAAATTGATTTTCAACGAAATCGTGGATAGTGAAAACGGGCACTAATCGAGGTGCCCGTTTTCATATTGAAGCAATGAGAGAAATGGGATGCGCATCATGGGAAATCTCTATACCGATAATTTAATCGGCACCGTGATAGGGCTTTCGGTTGCAGATGATTGGGAAGGTGCCAGACGCGAGTGGGAGATAGTCGGATGTGAGGTTGACGAAACCCATTCTGCAACATGCGTTTGCGGAAAGGAGGGGCTTCGCTATGTCTATACGATAGCGAATACGGAAACCGGGGAAACACTCTCTCCGATTGGGTCGAGTTGTATCAAGAAGTTCGAGCAAAGCGATATGGACGAGGAACTTGCCGGTTGGCAGCAAGCCATCAAACTGATGGAGGAAGCGGCGAGAATCGGAAAAGAGGATTACGTCCATCTGCATAGCGGAAGTTACTCGCGCAAGCTCCTGTACTTCCTGTACGAGCAAGATGCGTTTCGACCGACAAAGTACAACGGATATGATGGTTATAACGACTACCTATTCTTGCTTGACATGTTCAACGGAGGATTCTGTTCGGAAGCGCAGGAGAGAAAATGCCAAGCTATCATCATGCAATCCATCTACCCATGGCTGAGAAATCTCTGGAAGAAAAGTAAATCGCAGAAAGGGAAAATAGATAATGGGAAATAACGCTCGGTGTCCGGCATATCTTGCCAAGGCGATTGCTTCCAAGTAGCGGTTGTTACGCAAGAATGTTCAGAAGGCTCAGGCCGGGTCTTCGATGGAATTGATTTTGTCTTCGCAGATGATGGGAACCCGAGGTGGCGGCACCTCGGGTTCTTGGTTTCCGGGCAAGCCGGAAACCCCGCAGAAAAGGCATGGGAAAGGGTGCGGCGGCACCCCCTTTTCCATGCCTTTTCTGCTCTCGCACTGATAGAATATCAGTGCTCACCGGCCAAGGCCGCTCTTCGAGTTGCAAGATTTGGGAAGCGTATATACAAAGTCACGTAAACGAGACTTTTCCATACACTTCCATCTTGCTCCCGAGCGGCTTTCGGAGCCTTGACGGGAGGACGCTTACGCTTAACGAAT
Organism: Coprococcus sp. RTP21204st1_G4_RTP21204_210225; assembly: GCF_040915385.1. Taxonomy (NCBI): domain Bacteria; kingdom Bacillati; phylum Bacillota; class Clostridia; order Lachnospirales; family Lachnospiraceae; genus Coprococcus; species Coprococcus sp. RTP21204st1_G4_RTP21204_210225. Next base: position 9,159 of record NZ_JBCPDP010000035.1, read on the forward strand.
CGACAATTTAGGATTGCCGGTTCCCGTAACTCAGCAAAGCGAACCGTCGCTTTCGTGTCATAGTCAAACGGTGGCGGCACCGATACGACTATGAGATTTTGAGAAAATACAGAAGGGGAGTGATGAAGGTGGCAAAAAGAGAAACCGCAGTACTCATCAGATTGTCTGAACGTGAGAAGAGAACGCTTAAGCGGAAAGCCGCGAATTACGGTATGACGGTTTCCGATTACGCCCGGACGCTACTCATCAATTCTGACGATGCGACAATCAAGGTCATCGACACCGAGCCTTTGAAAAAGGCAGCACACGAACTCGCGAAGCAGGGAACAAACCTAAACCAGTTCATGAAGTTCCTGAACACCTACGGCGCGAAGGTGTTCGACCCGGAGGAAGCGAAACGCGTTTTGGAGAAAGAGGTCTCGTCGTTTTCCGAAATCATGGAAGCGCTCGCGGCGCTCCGAAGAGAAGCAAACCGGAACAACATCCATCTGCAAATAGAGGACTTCGACAACCTCGATAACGAATGACAGGATATATGGAAATGGCTAAATGCAATCGTAAGCAACGGCTTTTGGGAAAGAGCATTAGAAGAATACGGATGCGTCGGAACATGACGCAACGAGAACTGGCGAATGCCGCAGGTCTAGGGGAATCGGCTTTTAGAAGCTATGAACTCGGTGAGCGTAGTCCGAAGCAGAATACGCTCGAACGGATAGCGAAAGCACTCGATGTAGCACCCGCATGTTTCGACACTTACGGCATTGAGCACTATGACGAACTCATGCACGCACTTTTCCTTTCAGAGGAAGCGTTCGGCATTAAGCCATGCGCGGATGGAAGCATCCGGTTTACCGACAAAACAATCCAGTCGTGCGTTTGCACATGGTGGTCTTGGAAGGAGTTTTTGAAGGAAGGAAAAATCACAAGAGAGGAA
>NZ_JBCPDP010000036.1:0-9783 GCF_040915385.1 Coprococcus sp. RTP21204st1_G4_RTP21204_210225
TAAGGTGCATTACAGAATTTAATCCCGCATAGTTACTGAGATAATCCACAGCTGGAATTTAGTTTTTCATTTAAGTTTTTTTTCTTATCCTACATAAATTTACTGATATATCCCTGTACAAAGATAAATAATACAATCAGCGGCAGGATATAGCTTACATAAAATTTCGCCCATTTCGGGAATTTCAATCCTTCTCCGGTATCCGCTTCTTTCAGGAAGTTCTTCCATCCCCATCCATAACGGCTTGTACAGAACAGAAGATAGATCAGACTTCCAAGTGGAAGCAGGTTGTTACTTACCAGGAAATCTTCCAGATCCAGTATTCCGGAACCTTTTCCGAACGGCATAAATCCACTCCATACATTAAATCCGAGAACACAAGGCATGGAAAGTACCGCCACAACCACGATATTGACGATTACAGCCTTTTTCCGGCTGCATCCGGTCAAATCAATGGCAAAGGATAAAATGTTCTCAAAAACGGCGATTACGGTCGATGCCGCAGCAAAAATCATAAATAAGAAGAATAAGGCTCCCCAGATTCTTCCGCCTGCCATGGAATTAAATACATTCGGAAGTGTGATAAAGATCAAACTCGGACCTTCTCCCGGATCCACCCCATATGCGAAGCATGACGGGAAAATGATCAGACCCGCGATCAAAGCAACAAAGGTATCCAGAAGTGTTACCAGGACTGCTTCTCCTGTAAGACTGCGGGATTTGTCGATATAGCTTCCGAAAATAGCAATTGCGCCGATTCCAAGGCTTAATGTGAAGAAAGCCTGTCCCATAGCAGCAAAAATCGTGTCAAATAAGCCATATTCCACGACTTTGTGGAAATCCGGTGCCAGATAGAAGCGAAGCCCCTCAGAAGCCCCATCAAGCGTTACAGAACGTACTGCAAGGATCAACATCAGTGCAAGCAGAAGCAGCATCATAACCTTTGTGATCTTTTCCACTCCATTTTGAAGCCCCATTCCACAAATTGCAAAACATCCAACAACAACAATGATCATAAAGAAAGTCATCGTTCCGGGTTTTGCAAGCATATCGGAAAACACACCTGCAACAGCGGCAGTATCCTTTCCCTCAAATTCACCAGTCATCATCTTGATGAAATACTGGACCATCCAGCCTGCAATTGTTGTGTAGAACATCATCAGCAGATAGTTTCCGGCCATAGCTCCATACTTATACCAATGCCATTTCGTTCCTTTTGGCTCCAGACGGTCAAAGGAAAGCGCCGCACTTACTTTACTGGCTCTTCCGACAGAAAATTCCATTACCATGATCGGAAGTCCAAGAATCAGTAAAAATGCAAGGTAAATAAGAACAAATGCTGCTCCACCATATTTTCCTACAATATAAGGAAAACGCCAGACATTACCAAGACCGATCGCACATCCTGCAGAAATAAGGATGAATCCGAGTCTTGAAGAAAATTTTTCTCGTTGCATAAAAAATCCTCTCATTCTATTAAATTGTGGATAACTTGCCAAAATGATACTTATCCCCATTTTTCGACAAGCTTGTGGATAATTTTTTTCCAGAATATCCACAGAGGAATTATACTGAATTACTGGGAAATTGTCTATGATTGTTTATATTTTCATTGGCGAAGCCACTTGATAATTTTAATTTTCCCCTTTTTAGTACACGAAATCGCCAGATGTGTACCTTTTGGGGTAAAAATTTGCATGTATATATATATTAAAGATAACAACAGCTTATTAAAATTCCTTTGTTTATATTAGGAGGGCTGAAAAAGCCCGTGGTTGACGCATTTCGGGGCATATTTTGTGTACGGAAACGGGGGAAGTTGTTTACTTCAGAGGGCAAAGAGGTGTACATATATGGGGGTTGTTGTTTACTTTGCGGGGTTACGTAGTGTACTTGAAGGGTTTGCGATTTTACCTTTTCTGTACACAAGTGTCGAAAAAATTTAAAAAAAGGCTTTACAAGAGGGGGGTTCTTGTATATAATCAACCTAGACGTACCGTTTTGGTACACAATTTTTATCAAAAAAGGTACCTTAATGGTACACGAAAAGAACAATACACACCTTAAACGTACACAAAACGTAAAAAAAGACAGAAACCCCATTTTATGGGGTACTTTTTAGGGGAGGGTGTTCCTTTTTGGTACACAAATCCCCAATATAAAGGGGTTGGTTACCCCGAATGGTACACAATAAAGGATTATATGGGGTGTAGAGGGGATTTTAATACACCTCAAAAGTACACAATAATACAGAAGAAAACAATTAAGGGGTATGAGCGATGAAGGAAACACAGAAAAAACCAAAAGAGAAACAACTGCTGGATCATGATACGGTCTCCCGGTCCAATGTGCTGATCGAAAGTAAATCCAGTACATCATTATTTGAAAGAAAGCTTCTTAATATTGCAATCGCAAAAGCATATGTAGAAGACGGTGAGCTGATCGCAAAGGTTTCCACCAAGGATGTTAAAAATTATCTTCATATAACAGGAAACTCCATCTATTCCCGTCTGAAAGAAGTATCAAAAGAGACATTGGGACATGTAGTAAGTATCGAGGACGACGAAAAAGAGAACTTCATCATGTTCAATGTAGTGAATAAATGTGAATATAGAGATGGCGTGTTTACAACCAGATTTACTAAAGAGATGAAACCTCATATCTATAACCTGAAAAAAGACTATACCCGTATGAGTCTTGATGTATTGTGCTCTTTTAAATCCCTGTTCACAACCCGTGTTTACGAAATCCTGAGAACCCAGTATTATCGTTTTGACAGGGAACAGTGTGATCAGCTGATCGTACCGAGACCGCCGAAGAATCCATACACGATCGCAGAGCTTAAATTTACACTGAATGTAGTGGATGCAAATGCATCTAAAGCAGTAAAACGTCTTGTTGAGCAGGGACGTTTTGAAGAAGCGCTTGCAGAGATTAAGGATGCACCGTTTGAAGATTGGCGTAATTTCCGTAGAAAAGTACTTGAAGTTGCGAAAAAAGAGCTGGAAGAATCCGAGTATTCCGAGATCTGCTTTGATTATGAGCCGGTTAAGAGCGGGAAGGGCGGAAAAGTTACAGGAATCCGTTTCTTTGTGAAGAAGAATCCGAAGTGTATCCATCATTCAGATCTTCAGCGTATGCCATCCGGAGAAGAAGAGGGCGAAGAGATTGCGCCAAATGTACTGGCTGCAAAGAAAACTCCGGTTAATGAAAAACTGATTTTAGAAGTTGCCGATATTTTTGGAAATGAACCGATCACGATTCAGGAGATTAAGGTGCTGCTTCAGGTATCCGATAACCAGCCGGATGTGATCCGGAAAGCTTTTAAACTGTCACAGGAGCAGGCATACATCAATAATCTGGTCGGATGGCTCAGAAAATGTATCGAAGAAAAGTGGTATGAGAACGAAAAAGTATCCAAGTTCAAAGGAAAGACGCTGGAAGAAGCGCAGATGACACTGGATCTTTATCAGGAATACATAGAAGAGCGCGAAAAAGTGAAAAAAGAGTAGGGTATTTTCTGCGAAAAGCAGAATTATTACCTAAATGGTACACAAGTTAAGTGGAAGAATGTGTCCCTGGGATGCTATTTGCAAAGAGGCAGGTAGCATCCCGGGGATTTTGTGTATACGATGAGCCAAGTACAGATTTGTGCTTGCACAAGAATCTGTACTTGGCGAATGTACATCACCTGGCTGTTAAGCGAGATAGTGTACAAAGTATACGAATCGAGTAGGAGTCAGCCTACTCGATTCGTCTTATTTTATGATGGAAAATTAAATTAGATGTTGGGGTCAAGAGGTCAAAAATCCTTTTGCAAGCAAGCTTGCATCAGCTTTCTGACCTTTTGACCCTGGTATCTTAAATTATGGAGGAACGGAAGAAAATTATGGAAATAAGAAGATTACTGGATTTTTTAAAGACAGCGGAACAACTGAAATGTAACACCAGACATTCGTATACTTCAAGTGGCAGGTTGGAGAGTGTGGCAGAGCACAGTTGGCAGCTGGCTTTGATGGCAATGCTGGTTGGGGATGAATTTCCGGAGCTGGATATGGATAAGGTGATAAAAATGTGTCTGATCCATGATATGGGTGAGGCGATCACCGGAGATATTCCGGCATTTGAAAAGACGGATAAAGACCGAAAGGTTGAGAATAAAAAGGTGGAGCAGCTGACGGATATACTTCCGGAACCGGTCCGTGCAGAATGGAAGGCATTATTTGAAGAGATGGAAGCGATGGAGACACAGGAGGCGAGGCTTTATAAATCACTGGATAAGCTGGAGGCGCTGATCCAGCATAATGAGGCGGATATCTCGACATGGATTCCGTTGGAGTATGATCTTCAGATGACGTATGGGAATGAAGAATGTAAGTTTACGGAATATATCCAAAGGCTTCGGGATGAAGTGAGGAAAGATTCCAAGCGGAAGATTGAAGAAAGCAAACAGAAAGACTAATAAAAAATTTTCATAATAGTTGCATTGGAAATGTAATACTGCATATTCATGCTGAGCCGGGGCGAATGTCCCGGCTTATTTTCTATATATGATAAGTAAAAATTTAGTTATAAATCGGGGTAACAGGATTCGAACCTGCGACCTCACGGCCCCCAGCCGTGCGCTCTGACCAAGCTGAGCCATACCCCGAAGTGTTATTTCATTATAGTATAAATTGTTTTAAATCTCAATCATTCTTTTGATGTGAGAAAATGCTGTTGACAGGTTTCTGGAAAGAGTTCAAAATAACGATATGCAAATATAAATGAGTAGGATGAGGAACGATTATGGAAAATTTAATTTTCAGTTTGAATGCAACGATTCCGATCTTTTTAATGATGTTACTTGGAATGTTATTCAGAAAACTGGGGTGGATGGATGAAGTCTTTGCGGCAAAGATGAACAAGTTTGTATTTTTGGTTCCGCTTCCGGTGTTGCTGTTTGAACAGCTGGCGACCGTGGATTTTTCGGAAGTATGGGATATTAAGTTTATTCTTTTTTGTTTTGTGGTGACGGCGATCAGTATTACGATATCAACTTTGATTTCACTGCTGTGGAAAGACCGGAGCATTAAAGGCGAATTTATACAGGCGACTTACCGGAGCAGTGCGGCGCTTCTTGGAATTGCTTTTATCCAGAATATTTACGGAACTGTGGGAATGGCGCCTCTGATGATCATAGGAAGTGTGCCGCTTTATAATATTATGGCGGTTGTGGTGCTTTCAGTGTTTAAACCGGGGAATAATTCTTTTGATAAGGCGCTGGTAAAGAAAACGCTGAAGGGGATTGCAACGAATCCGATCATTATTGGAATTGTGGCGGGATTTGTCTGGTCTGCACTTAAGCTTCCGATGCCGACAATTTTACATAAGGTTGTATCCAATGTCGGGGCGACAGCGACGCCGATGGGACTGATGTCGATGGGTGCAACCTTTGAGATGAAAAAGGCAACATCGAAGATGAAGCCTACACTTGTTGCTGTGTTTATGAAGCTGGTTGGATTCTGTGCGATATTTTTGCCGATGGCGGCACTTCTTGGATTTAGGAATGAGGAGATGATTGCGATTTTGGTGATGCTTGGATCTGCTACGACGGTCAGCTGTTTTGTTATGGCAAGAAATATGGGACATGAGGGGACGCTTAGTTCCGGAGTGATTATGATGACGACGTTGTTGAGTGCGTTTACGCTTACGATGTGGCTGGATGTGCTGAGGTCATTTGGGTTGGTGTAAGAAGAATAAAAATAGAAGCAGCTAGTTAAAATGGAAATTGTGGTAGCACACCATTGACTAGTTGCTTCTATTTTTTAAAGATTAAATAAGTCGCTGTGACTGCCGGTTCGAGTAAGAGTGAGGACAAGGACATCATCATCGTAGCGATAGATGAGCAGCCAATCTGGGGAGATGGGTGCCGGGGCGGGGAAGGCGCTGGCGCTGTTCCCCTTGGGGATTTGTGTGTTTTAGATAAGAAAGTTTGTTGGTCGAATGATTTAGGGAAGGAGCAGTGCACCACAGCTCGTGAACCTGGCGGTTCATTCGCTGTGCGAGCTATCGCTCTATCAAAATAAAAAAATAGCCAAATTTTCATGCGAGCATGAAATTTGGCTATTCCTTTATTTTGGCACTGCTCTATCTGAGGACAAAGTACTGTTCATACCACAGTAAGAATGAATATACGGTATAAATCTTTCTATGATAATTTCCGACTTTATTCTTATGATCTTCCAGCCATTTCAGCAGTAATTCCTGATTGAAGAATTCGGATACGAAATCTTTCTGGAACATTTCTTTTACTTTATTATAGTATTTATCTTCTCGGAGCCATACTCTGAATGGTACGAGGAATCCGAGTTTTTTACGTTTTGCCCAGTCCATTGGGATATGGGAGAGGGCGGAGGTACGGAAGGCTTTTTTTGTTTCCATGCCGTCTACGCAGTATTTGCTGTCGATGCTGCGGGCGAGTTCCCAGACTTTTTTGTCGAGGTATGGTACACGCAGTTCGAGGGAGTGTGCCATTGTCATCTTATCTGCTTTGAGCAGGATGTCGTGTGGCAGCCACAGATGCATATCGAGGAAGAGCTTTTTATGAAGGTCGTCCTGATCTTTTACCTGGTCGAAGTACGGTTTGGTTACGTCCTGGTAGCGCATCTTGCTCTTATATGCAGGAGAGAGTACTTCATCTGCTTCTTCGTTGTCCATGATGAATGCCTGGCCGATGTAGGAATCTTCTACGGAAGTTGCATTTCTCTTGAGGAAGTTAAGTCCTCTCTTGTCCGGCTGGTGTTTTGCCCAGTCTCCGAGTTTTTTACGGATAGATGCCGGTACGATCTTGCGGTACATATCACCGGATTTGCTTGGGATATATGTCTCGTATCCACCGAACATCTCATCTGCGCCTTCTCCACTTAAGACTACTTTTACATCTTTGGCTGCGAGCTGTGACAGATAGTACAGCGGTACAGCGGAAAGGTTGGCATGTGGTTCATCGGAATGATACTGAACCTCCGGCAGAGCATCGAAAAATTCGTCAGAAGAGATTTCTTTCTTTGCATTGCTCATATGAAGGATATCGCACAGATCCTTGGAGAAGGTTGTCTCATCGAATCCGCCGACTTCAAATCCTACGGAATAGGTCTTCATCGGTTTTACAGTAGATGCGATGTAGCTTGAATCAACACCACCTGAAAGGAAAGATCCTACTTCTACATCAGCAATCTGATGGTAATCAACAGAATCCTGAATTGTCTCACCGATGAGTTTTACTGTCTCGTCAAAGCTGCGGTCTTTCTTTGCATAAGTCGGATCGAAGTATTTTGTTTTCTTAAGTTCTTTTCCATCATAAGTGAAGTATGTTCCCGGTTCTAGTTTGAATACACCTTTGAACATGGTTTCAAGAAGTGGGGTGTACTGGAAAATCAGGTACATCTTGAGGGCATCTTTGTTGACCTCTTTATGGAAATGTGGGTGAGCCAGGAAGGACTTGATCTCAGAACCAAATAAAAGGCTTCCATTCATCTGTGCATAGTAGAATGGTTTGATTCCGAAGTAGTCTCTTGCTCCGAATAAGTTGTGAGTTTCTTTATCGTAAATTACAAATGCGAACATTCCGCGGAGCATAGAAGCAATTTTTTCGCCATAGGTTTTGTATCCCTGAAGAATAACTTCTGTATCGGAGTTTGTCTGGAACTGACATCCGTGTTTCTCAATCAGTTCTTTACGGATTTCCTGATAGTTGTAAATCTCTCCGTTGAAAATAATGACATGTTTGCCATCTGCACTGTGAATCGGCTGAGATCCGCCTTCAAGGTCGATGATACTCAGACGGCGGAAGCCAAGGGCTACATAGTCATCAACAAAGCTTCCCTTGCTGTCAGGTCCGCGGTGGGCAATGCGTTCACCCATCTGGTCGATGACTTCTTCTCTATTAAAATCGCCGGCGCCATAATAGCCTGCAAATCCACACATAAATTGCACATCCTTTCTGAATTGATACATATTAAAAATATTATAGTAACTTAATTTTGCCTGTAGATTTATTTATTATACCATAGTCTATATAAGATTAACAAGGGATAAAAAACCGGAAAGGAATATCCAATAAAATCAGTAGGATATTCCTTGCATATTTTTTACAGGTGTTATATAGTGAAAAATACGGATAAATGTGTAAAAGCCGGCAAAGAAAAGGGGAATCTGGGAAATGGAAAAGGTAAAAACTTTCCTGGCAGATATATCTGATCTGCTTAATGAGAAAAATTATCAAAAAATTTATGAAAAAGTTCCGGCGTTCCGACAGGAAAAAGCAGACCGGCTGAAGCACAGGGAGGATCAGGCTCAAAGCGTAGGTGCATGGTATCTTTGGATGAAGATACAGGAGAGACACAAGATACCGCAAGATGCAGGGCAGTCCTTTAATTTATCACATTCTGGGAAATATGTTCTGTGCAGTGCAGGCGTATCCGGAGAGCGGGTAGGCTGCGACATCGAATGCATGCGGAAATATCATGAAAGGCTGGCAGAAAAATATTTTTGTTCTTCTGAATATGAGAGAATCCGGAATGCAGATGAAGCAGAGCGGACGGAAATGTTTTACCGCTACTGGGTTTTAAAAGAAAGCTTTTTAAAAGCGACGCGCAAAGGCCTTGTGATGGGATTGAATACCAGCGAGATCCAGATTCCGAAGCAGGGAGATCCGTTTTTTTTAAGGCAGCCGGAAGAGATCCGGGAAGCTTATTATTTAAAAGAATATCAGACAGATGGAGCAAGGATTGCGGTGTGCTCAACGAATCCGAATTTTGACGAAAATATTTTGGATATGACAGATATTTACAAAAGAGAAATGATTGTGGAACTTAAAGATTGAAAATAAGCCAATGAAACAAGAAGTGGATTGGTTAAGAGTTTACAGGTATTTTATGAGAGAAGAAGGAGAAGAAGATGCTTACACAATTTTCGAGAACAGAACTGCTTCTTGGCAAAGAGGCGATGGATAAACTGAAGAATTCAAGAGTTGCCGTATTTGGAATCGGCGGAGTCGGCGGTTATGTATGTGAGGCACTGGTACGAAGCGGAATCGGGGCATTTGACCTGATCGATGATGATAAGGTATGTCTGACCAATTTAAACCGTCAGATCATTGCAACTAGAAAGACGGTAGGGAAATACAAAGTAGATGTTATGAAGGAGAGAATGCTGGAAATCAATCCGGACGTGAATGTGCGGATCCACAAATGCTTCTTCCTTCCGGAAAATGCAGATGAATTTCCGTTTGATGAGTATGATTATGTAGTTGATGCAGTTGATACGGTGACTGCAAAGATTGAGCTTGTCATGAAATCGCAGGCAATGAATGTGCCGATCATTAGCAGTATGGGAGCCGGAAACAAGCTGGATGCAAGTGCATTTAAAGTGGCTGATATCTATAAGACACAGATGTGTCCGCTTGCAAAAGTTATGCGCCGGGAGTTAAAGAAGCGTCATGTTAAGAAGTTGAAAGTTGTTTATTCAGAAGAGAAACCGACCAGACCAATCGAGGACATGGCAATCAGCTGCAGAAACCATTGTATCTGTCCGCCAGGAGCAGAGCATAAATGTACGGAGAGAAGAGATATTCCGGGAAGTGTGGCATTTGTGCCATCTGTAGTTGGACTGATTATCGCAGGGGAAGTAGTGAAGGACCTCTGTGCAAAATAAAAATAAAATCGCGGAGAGCGTTTCAAGTTTTGTGTAAACAGAAAAAACTGATATAAGATATGTCATTAGTTATCGAGGACAGAACCTGTT
>NZ_JBCPDP010000037.1:0-9650 GCF_040915385.1 Coprococcus sp. RTP21204st1_G4_RTP21204_210225
GTCTACAACTTGGAAAATACTCTAAGGAATTGACCTAATTATCTAAGTTTCATGTCCACACTATAGGGTCCATTATAGTATTCCTAAGTTGACCTGGAATTGCAAAATTAAAAATCAATCAATAAAAATGGAGAAAATTTTTGACTTTAAATTCTAAACCCAAAAAATCAATCAACAAATCTAATATCTGACTCTCGTAACGCAAAAAGGAGACAGATTCAAAACCTGTCTCCCATCTTCTATCCATTATTCATTAACTATTTATCACTTACGAAAATGAATTTTACGCTTCCGTCCATTCCGTCTGCGATTCCAGAGAAGTTCTTGTATTCTTTGGATGCATCCAGAAGTTCGTTTGCCTTATCCAGAAGTGAATCAACATCTCCATCAAATACACTTACCAGTTTTTCAATTCCTTCTTCGTTGAACTGGATCATACCACTGTTCAGTTCAGCTGCTCCAGAATCAAGCTGTTCTACACCAGATACCAACGCGCCTGTACTGCTCTGGAGAGTGTTCAGACCTGTTGACAGGGTTCCAGCTCCACTGTTGAGCTGGGATGCGCCACTTGCCAGCTGGCTAGCTCCGTTTGCCACTGACTGTGCTCCCGCATTTGCAGTTTTCATATTTGTGCTGAGAGCTGCACTTCCCTCACTCACCTGTCCTGCTCCTGCGCTTAATGTTCCAAGTCCTGAATTAAGGCTCTGTGTTCCTGCAAGTAATGCTCCAGTTCCTTCTGAAAGCTGTTTGGTTCCTGCCGCAAGCTGAGTTGCCATACTTCCAACACCAGACTGCAACTGGTTTGCACCTGTTCCAAGAGTTCCAAGGCCTCCCGCTAATGTTTCAGCTCCTGTCTGTACACTTGCGGCTCCATCTGCCACCTGTCTCGCTCCTGCTCCAAGTGTTCTAAGGCTGTCGGATAAGTTTCCGGCTCCTATTGCAAGATTGTTCGCTCCCGTCACAAGATTTCCTGCTCCTGCTGCCGCCTGACTAATTGCCGTCTGCTGTGCCTGTATACCCGCAATAATCTGGTCAATTATCCCTGCCTGTTCCGGCACTGCCTGTTTCAAAGCCTCAAGCCCTGCGATCATAGCATTGCTGTTTTCTGAATTCGCAATAGTATTCAAGTCTGTCTGTAACCCAGAAGCTCCTGCCTGTAACTGATCCGCTCCGTCTTTCAACGAGCCAGCACCTGCCTGTGCCTGTGCAAGTCCATCTCTTACCTGTTCAGCTCCTGTTGCCACCTGTTTTGAACCTTCCGTAAGACTTACCGCACCATCTTTCGCCTGACTGATTCCATCACTCAACTGTCCCACACCATCATTTAATGAACTTACTCCTGCTCCAACCTGGCTCTGCATCTGTGCAACCCCATCGTTTAATGCCTGCGCTCCACTTTCAAGCTGTCCAACTCCGTCTTTTGCACTCTTTGCTCCTGCTGCTACCTGTGCGGATCCTGCATTCAAACTCTCAGCTCCACTTGCCAACTGGCTTGTTCCACTTGCCAGGCTCTTGCTTCCATCAGCCAGTGTATTCGCTCCGCTCAGCAGACTACCTGTTCCACCAGCCAATGTATTTCCACCACTTGCCAGCTGATCAATTCCGCTTACCAGTGTTCCTGATGAAGAAAGCAGTGTATCCAGTCCGTCTTTCAACTGTCCGGAACCATCTACAAGTTTGTTTGATGCATCCTGAAGCTCTGTCATAGAATCCTTCAGTTCATCCAGGCTGTCAAATTTATCGGTACCTACTTCATTGAACACTTCGTTTGTTGCAACTGTAACGGCTTCTACTTTTTCGTAATCTGTCACATCTGCTTCTACTGTAAAGGAATCCGGGATATCCAGATCATCCACCTTGCTACTAACTGATGTAAGCTGTTCTTTCAACTGTGGAAGTCCCATTCCGATCACGATATCTCTGTCACCATCTGAGATTACTTTCCCATTGTCAACAGTTACATTTGAGAATTTCTCGCCATCCATCAGAAGTCCGGTCGCCATTAAAAATGGTGTGTATTTTCCACTGTCAGCACTTGTATTCTGATATTCATAATGGATCTTTAAGTGTCCACTCTTTCCTTCCAGATCATCTGCGCTGACTTTCTTTCCGTCAAGTTCATAAGTAACCTTCATTCCTACAGGAATCTTCTTTGTGGTTGTTCCCTGATAGCAGATATCTTTCTTATCTCCCTGCCATACCAGTTTACCGTTATTTTCAGAAAAGGTTTCATCACCTTTTACATTCTTGATGTCTTTCAAATCTGATACATCATCAATGGTTCCAAGACTCGAAATATTTTTCAGCTGATCCGATACCGTAACATCTTTCTGGTTTCCTGCGTCATCTACTTTTACATATACAGTCTCATCTTTTGCAGGTGTTGCGCTGCTGCTTGTTTTTGTTTCGCTTGTTTTCTTTGTCTCTGTGCTTTTATCTTTATTATCTGCCGCCTGTACATTTACAGATATTCTTGCAATATTTCCAACTACAAGTGACGCCATAAGTGCAAGTGTAACTAATACTCTGTATTCCCTGTTCTTCATGTTTAAAAACCTCCTGTAAGCCTCTACTGACTTTCCTGTCGGTATGCTTTCTTCTTTTTGACTACTGGTCATTTTCTAGCTCGCACTTACTATAACTCAAAAATGACCATAAGTCAATATTTTTCTACAAAAAAGTTGACTCTGAGTCATTTTGATTTTATAATAAAGATAATTCAAAGGAAAAGAGGAATGAATCATGGGAAAAGTAGATGAAAACAAGCATCAGAAAATGGATGCTCTCTTTCAAAGCGCATACGATTTATTTCTGAATCAGGGAATTGAGAAAACATCAATCAGCGATATAGCAAAAAAGGCCGGAGTTGCGAAGGGAACATTCTATTTATATTTTGCAGACAAATACGAGATACGCGACCGGCTGATCGCACGGACAGCCAGCCGACTTTTCCAGAGAGCACACAAAGCTCTGGAGACAGCCGACATCCCCGAATTCGAAGATAAGATTATTTTTATTGTAGATTACGTTTTAAATGCCATGCAGAAAAATAAACTGATTCTGAGATTTATCTCTAAGAATCTCAGCTGGGGCATTTTCAGACAGGCTATCACCAATAATATGCAGGATGATGAGGGTGAAATTCTTGCATATTTTAGTAATATCCTTCTGGATCATCCGACAATCAAACTTCGTGCGCCGGAAACTATGCTGTTTCTGATCATAGAACTTGCAAGTTCTACTTCATACAGCACGATCCTGGACAACGATCCGATGTCGTTTGAAGAATTGAAGCCATATCTTAACGAAAGTATCCGCGCGATTATCCGTAACCATATTATCGAAGATACCGCAGAAAATTAAACAGCAAAAGTCCTGTCAGAATCCGAATATCGAATCCGGATTCTTAACAGGACTTTTCTATATTTTCTTTCCTTGCCAGCTTTACTTTTGACAGTTTTCTTCAAATTTCAAAACCTTAACGCTTCTCATTTTTCCGCATTTTCAGCTTCAGCATTGCAGTAACCTTTTTCGCATCCAGCTCCGTCACATTATTTTCTCCGAGTACATCTGTCTCAATGCCCTCTTCACTTTTATTGATATCCAGAATTTCTCCCAGATGATCATTTTCTACCACAAACTGGCCAACTGTACCACTGAATTTCAGCCCGGTTACCGGAATTCCTCTGATTTCCATCTGTTCAGCCGTATTTGCGAAATCTACGTCACTGTTTCCCCATCCATCGGACGACAGGATAACTCCGTCTGCCCGCATAGCTTCCGCCCATACTGCCGCACGGGTTCCAACAAGCAATTTATCTGTATTATCATCTGGCGTTCCAACAATTATGATTCCCATCAGATCCAGATCTTCATCCGATGATACCACATCAAGAAGAGGATCCCTGAAATGATGTAGTGATGTTTCCTTTGTCGATGGTCCAATTCCCATAATCGCACCTCCTATTGCATAGAACGGATAATTCCGTCACGATATTCGTTTGGTGTAACGATCACCGGCATATTTCCCATATCAATGATCGAGCGACCGTTTTCAGTTCCCGAAGGCTCTCTTGCAAATAACGAAGTATCGTACATTGCCCCCTGTCCGGCAACCTGTTTTACGATCAAAACACGTTTTTTTCCTGGGCGAACCACATCATGGTACTCATGTCTCTCTGTGCAGAGATCGCCCCTGAACTTCTTCATCTGTTCCCGGAAAATCTGGATAAACTCGTCACAGGCATGGTGGGCTGCAAGTACACCTTCTCTTTCCTGTCCCATTCCAGGTTTCAGAACAACATCAAATGACACAATATAATCATCATCCCCCGGAGTACCCGCACGGTTCAGATACAGCTTCTCTTTCAGATTGCCTTCACTGGACCCAAATTCGTGTGCCTGTTTTCCGTTTTCATCTACACCGGTAAGGATTACATAAACGCCGGTGAGCGTATGCGTAATCCCGTCCCCAATCTTTCCAAGTACTTTGGTCGATATCGGAATGATATCCATCATCGTATTGGTATAACGGTCATGTTCTCCCGGTCTTATAATCTGTACATCTAATTTGGAAAGCTGTGGATATTTCGGTAAAATTTCATCCAGTATTTTCTTCTCGATCGTCATCTTTCCAGATGCTGTCACTTTATTTTCTCCGCCTTCTTCCACCTCAGTAATATGGAAAGCTTTGATCACAAGCCGGCGCAGATCTATTTCTTTCTCCATATAATCATCCTCAATTCTAAATTGAACCCAAATGCGCCCTGGCACATTTGAGGCACGTAGCACCTTTTATCTAACAGGAAATTTTATCAAAATATCCAGTTAAATAAAAAGGACATCTCCGGCAAATCAGAGCTTTCGCCCCAATCCTGCCGGGGATGTCCCCTTTTTACTATTTGATTATACTTTCGCTACATATTCAAACGGCAGCGGAACAACTTTTCCTGGAGTATCCAGCTTCACGAGCTGTTCCAGAGTTGCTTTTACGATGCCTGTCTGCATCTCAACGTTGTGTGGTTCACCAGCGTTAGCTCCCATAGGAACACGCGGAGCAACCGCACGTGGGGTACCGGTCTGACGAACAACCGGCGGAAGCGCAGCAATAATAATTGTAGGAATTCCTGCGGCTTCAATCGCTCTCTGCACCAGAACTGCAGAGCGGTGGCAGGTACCTCAACCAGCGGTGAGGATAACTGCGTCTACGCCTTCCTCTACAAACATCTTTGCAATGGCAGGACCAGTTTCATGTTTGAATTTTTCCTGGTTTCCGCCACCACCCATGAATCCGGCATGTACCGGTGCACATGCTTTGATAAATCCTTCTTTAGCAAGCTCATGGATACGGTCAATCGGGAACATACAGTTGATGTCTTTGTTTACATCACTGTTGTCATATCCACCGTGAGATACCATTAATTCATCTGACGGCATTTTATCTGTTATTTTTCTCCAGGTAAAGTCACCGGCAAGGTTGAATCTCTTCTGATCCTTGTGGTGCACACCTGCTGCTGTGGCGAGGGCAATTGTCATATCCTTCAGTTCTTTTTTCACCGGAGCCCATACTGGCGGCGGAGTTACCGGAACAAAGATTTCTGACTGAAGTCCTTTAACAACGGTCAAACTCATGTCTATTTCCTCCTGATATAATTACACTTCATCATTCTTCTTATGAGACTTCATTTCTTCCTGACGTCTCTGATACGTCTGCAGGTTACTAACATATTTTTCATTGGCGTCCGGTCCAAGCTGTTCGACAAAACTCATATTCCATCCAACTTCCTGTCCTACCACTAATGGATAATCCGTAATCAGCATTCTCATCGGGATTTTCAGATAACCTAATCGTCCCTTCAAATCGATTCCAACACATCCATCATGGATCTCTACGATTACGCCTTCCATATAGATGATCTTATCGCCATATTTCATAGTCATTCACCTTAATCGTATTTTTCTTTTCTCTTCTGGCTCATCGGCAGTGACTGCTCGTTCTTAACCAATTCAATTGTTCTGTCCATAGTCTTTGAAATCAGTTCGATGTTATTTGCTTTTACATTCGGATTCCATTTTCTTTCTGCCTTCTTCACTTCTTCTCCAGCCATTCCAGCTTTCAGCATAGCAAGTGCACGGATTGCTTCTTCCTGGCAAAGCGTGTTGCAGGCAAGAACTTCGTTCTCGATTCCTGATTCAGATTTGTTGTTATCTACCATGTACTGCATGTATTTGTTTCCAACTACAAGTGCTCCCTGTACTGCGCAGAATGAAAGTCCAACAACCGGAATTCCTCTCATACCGATCTGTTCGATATGGCTTGCAAAATCGATGTGGTTGTTACCAAATCCTTCTGTTGTGACAAATGCACCATCAACATCAAGAGCTTCTACCATCATACCAACACGTTTTGATACATAGAATTTCTCTGTATTGATCTGTGGGCTACCTACAAAGATAACACCGCAAAGGTCAACTTCTTCATCATGAAGAGTTTCAAGAACCAGTGGTTCTCTCCAGTAATGTCTTGACATTTCTTTTGATGCAGGTCCGATACAGGTAAGTGCATGGATACATCCGTCAAGTACTTCCAGTGGAGATGCCATGATCGGTACGTTTCCAAGGTCAACGTTTGGTCTTGCGCCAAGTACTCCGACTGGTTCCATAGGAAGAATCAGGTTGTCATGCATAGCACCCTGTCCCATGATTTCTTTTACGATAACGACTTTCTTCTTACCAGGTCTTCTTACCTGATTGAATGTCTCTGTATCTACTACAAGGCTTTCGTCTTCTACTTTCTTCAGAGCTTCACGGATTTCCTGTGTGATCACGTCTGTTGCAGAATGTGCAGCAAGCGGACCAGGTCTTTCCATGTTGGTTCCTTCTTTGATGATAACTTCTGTCTTGATGAAGATCTCACCTTTATCAGGAGCTCCCGGACGTCCCCACATGATATTTTCATCCAGGTATCCTTCGGAAGAACCGAATTCGCCAATCTGAACACCATTGTCGTCTGTTCCGGTAACCATCATGATAACGCCATCAAGTACTCTTGTTGTACCTGTACCGATTTCGTCTTCGCCCTCTTTTGTAGCGATCGGCTGTACGTCCATAATTGTATTAGAATAAGTATGGTACTGATCCGGTGTAATGATATCAATCTTTAACTGATGAACCAGTTCCTGTGAAGCAACTGCTTCTTCTTCAATTCCTTCTCGGATGTAAAGAGTTGTTCCTTCGATCTTTGTCTCCGGTCCACGCTTTACTTCTGTAATTTTATAATGCTTTCTGGTAACGCTTCTTACGACTTTCGGTTCCAGCTCTTTTGTCGGTGTTGCGCCTGAAACCACGCCTGCCGGTAATTCTACCTCTGCCGGTACTTCCGCTACTGCAACACCGTTATTAAAACCCATCGGCATTTCGATATCGATATCTTTGCCTTCTCCAATGTGGATTTTTAACACGCCGCCAACTTTCTGTACACTTGCTGTAGGATTTGCAGTAACTGCTGGTGCTTCTTCTTTCACTTCTTCTTTTGCTTCTTCAGCCGGTGCTTCCTCTGCTGCAGGTGCTTTTGCGCCTTCAACAAGATCAGCTGTAAGTGGTGTAAGAGAATCGCAGGTCTTAACAAGCTTTGCTCCAAGTACCTGTTCGATTGTAAGTGTTCCATCAAGTTTCAGAAGTCCTGAATCTACCAGATCATCAAAGATAGCCGGATCTTCAAGGTTTGCAGCCTGGATTGTAATGCCGCCTTCTGCTCTACAGCACAATACTGCAGGATCTTTTGCATGTTCTTTTGCGGTTTCCGCTGTAATTGACATAATAATTTCCTCCTTGTTAATTTAACAATAACTCAATTAACTATTTATACACTCACCGAAGTGAGGTATCAACTTATCTATTTACCTTCCGGTAACTGTTCTACCTGTTTTGAAACACGCAGATATCTGTAAAGTGGATGTCCGATTGTACGCATTACATGGTCTGTCTGGTGGAATACCTTAAGTCCCATCTTCGGTGCTGATCCCATTACTGTATTTGAACAGTCTGAGCAGTTACCAATAATAATGTACTCGCATCCATCCTTCTTGAACTGAATATTATTCTTAGCCTGTCCAGGACAGTTTCCAGGTCTTTCGCATTTAAGCGGAGCTCCCGGTTTGTTTTCAATTGCCTGTTTACATCTGGCTACTGATTTCACTACACCATTCATCTTCTGACAAATATCTCTCATACGTTCTTCGCTACCACCGCAGGCACATACCAAAAGACCTACACTTGCACCATGAAGATCTGGGAAATCAATTGTAACAATGATTCCACCAGTTGTCTTTGTGATCGGTGCATCCTCTGTAGTAGCATGTCCGGTAAATGGACCACCCATGATGATTTCCCCATATACACCATCAATACCACCGGCACGTTCGATCATTTCCCCAACGCTTGTGCCGACCGGTACATCCATAAATACATGTGGCTCATTACCGCCATTGATCTTACCGATAACAGTAAGGTTCTTAGAAAAGCATGGCTTTCTCTCTTCAATTGCTTCCGCAACTCTTGCAAGAGTTTCTACATTACAGACAATTGCATTCGCTGCTGACGGAAGCTGTGTTGTATTCAGTTCGATTCCAAGACATTCTCTTACAACCGCACGTTCTTCTCCCATCGGATAAATATCCGGAAGTAAGTGGATCGTGATCGCCTCTTCATCTTTTAATGCCTCGCGCAGTGCCTTTACTGCTTTTTCATTTTTCTTCTTAATTGCAAAAATAGCTTTTGATGCATTGGAAATCTCCATGCAGTGTTTTACTCCGCGGATAACTTTCGCACAGTCATCTTCCAGCTGCTGAATGTTATGACGAAGTCCAGGCTCACACTCCGCTGCATTTACAAGGATATATCCTCCCTGCAGATCTGTTCCGAGTTTTACACCTGTCGGGAATCCGGCGCCACCCATTCCGACAACACCTGCCGCTTTTACCATATCAAGCTTGCTGCCTTCCGGAATCTTTACATATTCATCCTTCTGTTCTTCATCCGGCTTGATGATGATACGGTCTTCCAGTACGTCTTCTACCACACCATATGCACTTGAAAAAATATTAGCTCCAAGGCCTGTCGGTGTTGCAATCAGAGTCCCTTTTTCTACTCTGTCTCCGGCTTTTACAACCGGTGCACAAGGAGCTCCTACATGCTGACGCAGCAAAATCTGTAAGTTTGCCATGTCTCTTCTCTTCCTTTCTCCTCTACGTCGAAATCTATATCTTATCTTGTCCTACGCGTATTTGACTATAGTTTAACAAATAGATATATTTTTTTCAATAGCATTTATAGATTTTCACTTTTCATGTTGGACTCAATACTAGAATCTAGTCTAGTGATTGATCTGTACTATAGTCTATATGATTTTACTTGAAAATTCAATATCTTTTTTATATATAATCTATTTATTTTTTTCATCGGTTCTGTCTGATTTTTACAGATTGTCTATTTTTTCTCATTTTACTTATCCGCATTATCTATAAGTATTCTGGCCAAGAGGATTTACGTCAAAAAAGAAAAGCCACCGTACTGTTTCTGGTATGCTCCCCGTCAAGAGGACAATAAAAAATAATAAATTTTTGTATCGTCAGCCATGCTATGGCTGGCGA
>NZ_JBCPDP010000038.1:0-6905 GCF_040915385.1 Coprococcus sp. RTP21204st1_G4_RTP21204_210225
GTACTCGACCCGCTTGCCACTACCGATAACATCCCCTGCGCAGACCTGCCACGGGCGCAGGGGCTTACTCCCCGCGCCCATCCTTACGGCTCCAAATAAATCTCGACCATGATGCAACGCTGCGTCTCGTCCTCGCAGGAAAGCCAGGACGGGTTCAGTGTGAAAGAACTCACGTCATCCTCCCCATGCTGCAAGACCAGCCCGCGTTTGCCAAAGAAAGTCGCTCCCGTTATGAGTCCAAACTCCCATTCCTCTGGATAATGGACGCGAAAGCGGTAACAATCCCCTTTCAGGCTATCCATCAACTCCTTGACCTTCATTCCGCTCATCCCTCGTCCTCCTCATTTTTCAGCTCGATACAGATGGTCGGCTCGACCTCCATGAGCGGGAAGATATAGCCGACCTCCCTTTCAAGGATTTGCGGGTGTTCGTCAGGGTAGAACTCCTCCGCATCGCCTAGATAGTGCTCAATCGTAGTACCCGTCGAATCATAGCTTCGAATCGCGATTTCACCCTGAATGTAAGTCTCCTCGAACAGCTCCCCGAGCGTCATGCTTCCTCCTCTAGCCGATTCCGTGACCGAATATGCGGGCATCCGTGCAGGCATCCTCAAAAAGACTGTAATCGCCGTCAAACCCGAACTTTTGACAATAACGCTTGATGAGCCTTTCGTACCTATCGTAGTCCTCATCGGCATATGCCCGGTTCACTCGGTCGATTGCCCTGCGGCGCTCCTCCGTGTCTTTAGGCTGCATAGCGACTCCCCGCAAGCTCCACGCCGTAACGCGGTGCGATACGGTCGCAGACGGCATCGAGCGCATCCTCGTCCATCCGTGCCATCAGCTCTTCGCAAAAACCCTCCCAGCCAATCGCGTCCACGAGGACGTTGACCTTCTCCGTAACATCCAAAGTAGCCATCTTGAAGTCCCTTCTGCCTTTGGGCGGCTCCGGTGCCGTCCCTCTTGCTGTCTACAAATATAGCAGGCTGGCATACCAGCAAGCAGGAAAACACGATATGAGCGGGAAACTCCATACATCCTGCATATTATGCATAGCAAAAAGGGCACCCTCCCGGATGCCCTGAATGTCCATGGCTAACGCCCCACCCTCCAAATCTTTTCCTCGCCCGTGAACGTATCTGTGATTACGCATCTGCCGCCCGCCGCATACTTGAGACCATTCGGCAGCGCTTCCGCCGCCTTGCGGCACCTCGTCCAAAAACTCAGGTACCCGTTTCCGCTGAACCCAACGGCAATCTCATCGTCGAACTCGTCCATCGCATCTTCCGCCGGTTCCGATTCCAGATAGAGTACCACGCCGTTTTCGTTCTCTCGCGTGTAGTGGTATCTCGCCATATTCATGATTCCTTTCCGTCTACTCGGCAAGCCCTTTAACTTGCCTACCCGATAACCAGTATTATAGCATACCAGCACACACCACAATGCGAGACTCCACGCCTTCTCCATGGAACTCGGGTCATTAGGGGCGAGCAGCCCCTAATCTGAGGGAGCGCAAGCGACCGCGCCACGGAGAGACCCCGCGAAACCGTGGGGTGTCAAGAAAAGCCAACCTCCCATCGTGGAGCCACCGACCCTCCTTTCCCCGCCCTCTACCGAGCCGCTGCGGCGTGCCCCGCTTTGCCGCGCCTGCGGCCTATGGTTTCCCGAGAAGAAGGGGTTTTCAACATTCCGATGGGCGGAGGGTTCCTAGACTGACCCGGAGCCTGTCGGAATGTTGGAAACCCCGGCAGGTCTGTCCCCCGTTTCCGCCAAGTAGAAGGCTTTTCCGCGCTTTCAATGGCCGGAGGGTTCCTAGCCCGACCCGCAGGCTGTTGGAAGGGTGGGAAAGCCGCCCCGAGTCCCCGTTCCCGCAACGACCCCGCGCCTTCACGCCGCCCGCAGGGCGGCTCCCAAAAAGCCAAAGAAAAAGGGCATCCGGGAGGGTGCCCTTCACTCGACTTAGCAATCCCCGCAATATCCGTCAGCCCATGCCAGACATTCAGCGGCTCCGCCCTCAAACACGAGATTCCCGTTTTCATCTCCTTCGTAAACCTTGATGTTGATTCTGCTCAGATACTCTTCTGCGCCGATGCCGACCTTGCCGCCGAAGTTGTCGTAAGCGCCCGTGACAACATAGGTGTAGCTCGCAGAGGGCACATTGTCCTCCCCGATGAACTCGATATCGGCATCCGCCATGCACATCGCCTTGAGGAAATGCTGGCACCAGTTTCGGTTATTGAGAATGTCCCTCTCCACGCTCGCTCCCGAAAAGTCGATATGTTGTTCAGGCTTGGTTCGCGATGCCACAACGAGCGAGCTGGCGATATCAATGGCATGGCAGCTGGGATAACCGTCATAGTGGCGATAGAACGTGGCGATGGTCTCCTCTTCCATCTGATTGCTCTCCCAGTTGAGGACAAGGTTCTTGAGGATGGTGACGGACGGCGTGCTCATGGTGTTTCCTTCCTGCCATGGGGCGGCTCGGTTGCCGTCCCTCTTGCTGTCTATAAATATAGCAGACCGGCATACCAGCAAGCAGGTGAACCGTACACTCCATATATCCTGCATATACAAGCAAAGAAAAAGGGCACCCTCCCGGATGCCCCGTGGTTCCTCTGCCCTAATAGTTCACAATCGCCTGATACTCCGGCATACCTTCTGAGAACTCATGCTCGTCTAGCGCATTGTAATAGTCTGTCATCTTGCGAACCATGCACCGGTCGCAATACTTGGTAGCAGAGTCGCGCCAGTCCGCAAATGCCGGATTCGACTTGTCCCATTCAGCGCTGTCGCTAAAGATATAGGGACAACAGGAGCAAACATAGTCAACGGCTTCCTCTAACTTCTTGTCCTTCATGTTCGTCCTTCCTGCCATGGGGCGGCTCCACTGCCGTCCCCCTTGCTGACTATAAATATAGCAGACCGGCATACTAGCAAGCAGGTGAACCGTACACTCCTTATATCCTGCATATAAAAGCATGAATGAACTCGCCGATGGCGTGCCTAAACCTTATACTCGCAACTGCCGTATTCCAGACGGAATACATCATCCATGATGCCATCCTCGCTGTCGGGCACAAGCCTGACGAGACGGATGGTCTCATCCTCCGCATCGGAGCACAGTTCGATGATGAAACCGTCAAATCCCTCCCGCTCGCATCTTGAGACCATCCCGATGCCCTTGCAGTACGCTTCTGCAACGGCAAAGGCATCAAGCGCAGCTTCTCGACGCTTTATCTTCGCCTTGAAGCTCTCCTCCACCCCGTCACCGCCACTGCAACGACTGATGGAAAGCGTGTATCCGTCCATGTCTGTTCCTTCCCTTCACGAACCGCTGCCTGTAACCCTTATGCAGCCTGAGACGGTCGGCGAGCAGGGCTTCCCTTTTTTCGACGGGATTGTCTTTCACATTGTCAGGCATATTTTCCACCCTCTGCTCCCTTCTGGCTAGCTAACAACAAATATAGCAGACCATCAAACCACAAACACGGCAAGCCATAAAACCATCATAACAATGCAGAGAAAAAAGGGCACCCGCGCAGGATGCCCCTTCTCATCTCACACGAACGGATTGGTGCAGCTGGAAGAATGCCGGACGCTGATTGAGGAAGTCCTTCAATATCTTGCCACCTCTATCTGGCACCAAGGAGCGCGATGAAGCCAACAAGTGCGATAAGGGTGCCTAGAACGCAGGCCGTCGCAAATCCGAATGCCGCCATCTTCGTTCCCTCCGGTCGGTACGGCGCGTTGATGTTCATCAGGGATGCGGCGAGAATCCCGACGATGCCGCCGAGGAAGCCGAGGAAGAAGAAGCCTGCCTTCTGCCCGCTTGTAAGCGCGCGTTCCATCGTCATCAGCATCTGGTCTTTCCCCGTATCCTTGGAATACATCTGCCCAATTCCTTCCTTTTTCTTCGCAAAACCGGGGCACGGTGCCTTCGCCCCTGTTCCGGCACCGCGCCCTGCCGGAATCTTACCATCCTCCGCGCGTTATGGCACAATCTGTTCAGGGATGCCGTCAAGTAGGAAGGAAGAACCATGGCTACCATTCAAGATTTCGAGGAGCGTATCGAGAAGCAGAAGGCGGAACTCGCCAAACTCGAAGCGAAGAAAAAGGAACTTGAAAAGAAGATTCGCGAGCGGAACCGGAAGTGGCGCTCTCTGGTCACCCATTCCGCTGGTGAAAGTGTGCTCTCCGCCGTCGGTTGCGCTTGGCAGGAACTCGACCTCGACGCACTCGACCGATTCCTTGCGAGCCATGCAGACGAGGTGAGCGACATGCTCACCGCCCACGGAAGTACCCCGGAGGATGCCAAGGCGCGTCTCGATGCACGCAAGAAGAAAACGGTAAAAACGGAGCCTGTCGCTGATGGTGGGTTACAGGCAGCGGAACCGGATAGCAGCGAAAACTCCGACTGGTAACAGAAAAGGGAGCCGTGTGACCGAAATCACAGGCTCCCTTTTCTCCTGCCCGCACTCCGAGATAAAAGCAACAGGCAGAAAGGACTTTCGCTACTGTAACACAGCGCACCGCCGCACGGGACGCGAATCTGGCAGAACCATCTCAAAACGCGTGTCTAATTGTGAAAGAAGCATGAAATCTGACTGGAAAAGTCCACAAAACAGGACAGATATAGTAAAACATAATCACAGATTGCAAGCAGAAAGGAGCACCATGGATTTCAGCAGCTACTACTACTACATCCCCTTGAACTTCTACGAGACACCTGAGATGACGCTCATCGACCATGAGCCGAATGGGGATTCCGCAACCGTACTCGTCCTCGCCCTGGCTAAAATCCACACGCGCACAGTCACGAAAAACGATGACGGCACGTTCACCATCGTGACCGATGACGGCACGTTCACGGATACCGAAGTCATGGATATGCTCTCCTCCTTCGGCTACCGGGCGAATCACGCCAAGTACACTCATGCCCTCGCGGTTGTCGCGAGGTTCCCACCCTTCGACCACCTCGCCTACTCCGAAGCCGAACGCGATAAGAAGACCCCGGAGGTGTACCGATGAAGCTCCGAGGAGCGTGGCGCAGGGACTACAGTGAGTTCTTCGACACGCAGGAAGCCCTACTCATCGACGCGATGGACAATGCGGACTCCATCTACACCGTCTTCGCCCGTCTACAATCGCTTGCGGTGAAATGCGGCTGCGCCGGGAAGCTCCTTCTCCACGAAAGCGTTCCCTACACCGACGAGATGCTTGCTGCGGTCACCAAGAAGACCGTCCCCGCCTTTCGGCAATGCGTGCAGCCGCTCGTACAGCTCGGCCTTGTCATCTGCGAGGATGGCATCTACGCCATCGCGGACTGGGAGTTCAACCAGAACGTCCCGGCAATCGACGCAATGCGCGAGGGAAACCGCGTGCGCAAGGCTTCGGAGCGCGCCCGTAAGAACGGAAAGGGAACCCGTCAGGTGAAGAAGGATAAAGTGCTCGCATACCTTACCGAGCATCCGGAAGCCACGAATACCGAGGTTGCCGAGAAGACCGGAGTGAGCCGCCCCTCCGTTATCAAGTACCGCAAGGAATATGCGCCAGCACTTCCAGCCCCAAAAGGCGGAAAAATCGTAAAAGATGACGGCACGAAAGTTGACACTGTAAAAATTGACGGTGTAAAAGTTGACAGCTTTGGCAGCAAAGTTGACGTCAATTTTGACGTAAAAGTTGACAGTGATTTTGACACCGGTTTTTACACTGACGCAGACGGTAAAAGCGCAGGTAGACAATCTGCGCAGGTTGAAAATGAAGCTGTAAAAATTGCGTCACGCCCTAAGAATATAGATGATAGATATAAGAATACATCTACATCTACAGCTGTGGCTGATGGGGATGGGATGACAGGTTCTGGAATCCCGACAAGGGAGGAAGTCCGCTCGCACTTCGCGGAAATGGGATTCGCGGTTGACCCCGACCGCTTCTTCGATGTGAACGAGGGACGCGGCTGGCGCACGAACTCCGGCAAGCCCGTCGATGACTGGAAGAAACTCGCCGCAGTCTGGGACAGGAACGAGCGCCCGAAGGCCGCGACCCCTCCCGCACGCACGGAACCGAAGGCCAACGCGGTCGGGAAAATCCCCTCCGTCGAGGAGGTCATGGCGAAATGGGGCTGTGACCGGGAGACGGCTCAGGGATATATCGACGAGAACATGTACTAGAAATGCCCCTGAGAATGCCTGAGAGCCTGTCTATGACACGCTAAATGTCATGTGGCAGCAACTGCCCGAACAAGACTGCAAAGTCCCGTAGACAGGCTCTCAGACAGGGTAACGCAGAAAGGACGAGGTAAATGAGCGAAAACGTAACGAAAACCAAGGAGCAGGACGGACGGAAGCCGGGCGAGGACTATCGCGACGCGGACGGCATCCTCGTCTGCGGGAAATGCGGAGAGCCACGCGAGCGGATGTTCCCGGCGGGCGGAATCTTCAAGGAGCCGCACCTTGTCCCGACCATGTGCCGTTGCCAGAGGGAGGAAGCGGACAGGCAGCGCGAGGAAACCGAGCGGGCGGAGAAAAGGCGTAGGACGGAACGGCTAAGGAAGCAGTGCTTCCCCTCATCCGGCAGGTACGCCTTCTGCACCTTCGATGCCGATGACGGCAGGGACGCGGCGCAGAGCACCGTCTGCAAGGCATTTGCCGCGACCTTCGACCCAAAAGACCCGGAGGGGCTTGTCCTGTACGGGAAGCGCGGCACGGGCAAGAGCTTCCATGCGTCCTGCATCGCGAACGCCGTCATCGAGCGCGGGTTCTCCTGTCTCGTGACCGATATCAAGCAGGTCGTGAACCTGATGGAATCCTCCTTCGAGAAGCGTTCCGGAAACCTTGAGAGAATCCTCGCCCCAGACCTCCTCATCCTTGAAGACCTCGGTGCCCAGCGCTCCACCGAGTACGTCAT
>NZ_JBCPDP010000039.1:0-6442 GCF_040915385.1 Coprococcus sp. RTP21204st1_G4_RTP21204_210225
ACATTAATCTCACCTTCCTCTTCGGGAATTACAATGAGATTGTCACCTTCTTCGGCATATTCATGACCGAACTTAACCAGCAGCTTATCTGTCGAGCTGACAAGCTGTTCCATATCGTCCAAACAACGGTCACATGGCACCCACACCATTCCGTCTGTCTGGAAGTTCAATTCGAAAGCACGAGATGTTTTCTTTACAACTAACACCACATTGACTTTACCCTTCTGCACTTCCGGTCCATCAATATTGGCAAAGAAAAGGTTGTCTAGCACAAACTCATATTTGCATGAATCTGCTTGCATACCTTTCAGGTCTATTTTGTATTTATCAAACTTTCCCAAAGCTTCTTTTGTTTATTCGGGCGACAAAGATACGAATAATTATCCTCATTATGTAGTATTTAGAGTAAAATATTCATTTTTTTATGTTCATTTCACCCTGATATCACTACAAATCAGCAGAAAACTCATGGCCTAAAACACAAGAACAATCCATGCCGGCATCCAAGTATATGTAAAGATATAAAACGAACAAAGCCTCCGTATCCTTATCAGACACGGAGGCTTCTTCTGAAAACGGCGACTACCTACTCTCCCACTGTTACGCAGTACCATCGGCGTGACCGGGCTTAACTTCTCTGTTCGGAATGGGAAGAGGTGGAACCCCGGTGCTGTAGTCACCTGAATAAGGCAGACATGATGAGAAAAAAGTAAAGTGTCCATATATTGCTGAACGTATATACCTCCATACACGGAAGGCAAAAAGTGGACGGGCAATTAGTAATGCTCGGCTATGACATCGCTGCCTGTACACCTGCATCCTATCAACGTTGTAGTCTACAACGACCCTGAGAAATCTAATCTTGTGGCTGGCTTCGTACTTAGATGCTTTCAGCACTTATCCAATCCCGACTTAGATACCCGGCAATGCACCTGGCGGCACAACCGGTAAACCAGAGGTCAGTCCAACACGGTCCTCTCGTACTAGTGTCAGAGCCACGCAAATTTCATGCGCCCACGATAGATAGAGACCGAACTGTCTCACGACGTTCTGAACCCAGCTCGCGTGCCACTTTAATGGGCGAACAGCCCAACCCTTGGGACCTTCTCCAGCCCCAGGATGTGACGAGCCGACATCGAGGTGCCAAACCCCTCCGTCGATATGAGCTCTTGGGAGGGATCAGCCTGTTATCCCCGGAGTACCTTTTATCCTTTGAGCGATGTCCTTTCCATACAGAAACACCGGATCACTATGCTCTAGTTTCCTACCTGATCGACTTGTAAGTCTCCCAGTCAAGCGCCCTTATGCCATTACACTCTGCCGACGGTTACCAATCGTCGTGAGGGCACCTTTAGAAGCCTCCGTTACACTTTTGGAGGCGACCACCCCAGTCAAACTACCCACCAAACAGTGTCCCCGCAACAACGGGTTAGAACTCAAATAATCAAAGGGCCGTATTTCAACAGCGGCTCCACGGACACTGGCGTGCCCGCTTCGAAGCCTCCGGCCTATCCTACACATCAATTACCCAAATTCAATGTTAAGCTATAGTAAAGGTTCACGGGGTCTTTTCGTCCCATCGCGGGTAATCGGCATCTTCACCGATACTACAATTTCACTGAGCTCACGGTTGAGACAGCGTCCAGATCATTACACCATTCGTGCAGGTCGGAACTTACCCGACAAGGAATTTCGCTACCTTAGGACCGTTATAGTTACGGCCGCCGTTTACTGGGGCTTCAATTCAATGCTTCTCTTGCGATGACATCTCCTCTTAACCTTCCAGCACCGGGCAGGTGTCAGGCTGTATACTTCATCTTTCAATTTTGCACAGCCCTGTGTTTTTGTTAAACAGTTGCCTGGACCTATTCTCTGCGCCTCGCCGTTAAGCGAGGACCCTTTATCCCGAAGTTACAGGGTCAGTTTGCCTAGTTCCTTAACCGTGAATCACTCAAGCGCCTTAGTATATTCAACCCGACTACGTGTGTCCGTTTGCGGTACGGGTACCTGGAGGATTAAGTTTAGCGGATTTTCTTGGAAGTATGATTACACGCACTATTGGATTGTTCTAAGAACGCTCCATACTGTCAGGTTCGACTCTTGCTCCGGATTTGCCTGGAACAATCAGCATCTACACCCTTCAACGGACTATTCCGTCAGTCCGCGGCGCTGTCACGACTCCGTCTCCACGTCACTCCCACAGGTAGTACCGGAATATTAACCGGTTCTGCCATCGGCCTCGCCGTTCGGCTGAGCCTTAGGACCCGACTTACCCTGATCCGATTAGCGTTGATCAGGAAACCTTAGTCTTTCGGCGAGGGGGTTTCCCACCCCCTTTATCGTTACTTATACCTACATTTGCTTTTCCACACGCTCCAGCAAAGCTCGCGCTTCACCTTCGACGCCGAGTGGAATGCTCCCCTACCGATGATTTCTCATCCCAAAGCTTCGGTAGAATACTTATGCCCGATTATTATCCACGCCAAACTCCTCGACTAGTGAGCTGTTACGCACTCTTTAAATGAATGGCTGCTTCCAAGCCAACATCCTAGCTGTCTTAGCAATCTGACTTCGTTAGTTCAACTTAGTATTCATTTCGGGACCTTAGCTGTTGGTCCGGATTGTTCTCCTTTAGGACATGGACCTTAGCACCCATGCCCTCACTCCTGACATAGAACTGACACGCATTCGGAGTTTGTCAAGACTTGATAGGCGGTGAAGCCCTCGCATCTTATCAGTCGCTCTACCTCATGCCAGTATAAGTCAAGGCTGCACCTAAATGCATTTCGGGGAGTACGAGCTATCTCCAAGTTTGATTAGCCTTTCACCCCCACCCTCAGGTCATCCAGAAGCTTTTCAACGCTTATTGGTTCGGTCCTCCAGATGGTGTTACCCATCCTTCAACCTGCCCAAGGGTAGATCACTTGGTTTCGCGTCTACTCCTTCCGACTATACGCCCTGTTCAGACTCGCTTTCGCTTCGGCTGCAGATCTGAAATCCTTAACCTCGCCGGAAAAAGTAACTCGTAGGTTCATTATGCAAAAGGCACGCCGTCACACCAGAAGGTGCTCCGACCGCTTGTAGGCACATGGTTTCAGGAACTATTTCACTCTTCTGTTCGAAGTGCTTTTCACCTTTCCTTCACAGTACTGGTTCACTATCGGTCTCTCGGGAGTATTTAGCCTTACCGGATGGTCCCGGCAGATTCACGCAGAATTCCTCGTGCTCCGCGCTACTCAGGATACCACTAGGCTTCGCTTGGCTTCGCATACGCAGCTGTCATGCTCTATGGCTGTACTTTCCAGAACATTCTGCTCACCAACTTTCTTGCCACGGCGTGGTCCTACAACCCCACCCATGCCGTAACATGGATGGTTTGGGCTATTCCCCGTTCGCTCGCCACTACTGGGGGAATCATTGTTTATTTTCTTTTCCTGCAGGTACTAAGATGTTTCAGTTCCCTGCGTTAGCCTTCCACATTGTGGAATGGTACCTCTTCAAAGTACCGGGTTGTCCCATTCGGAAATCCGCGGATCAAAGGTCATTTGCACCTACCCGCAGCTTATCGCAGCTTATCACGTCCTTCATCGCCTCCGAGAGCCAAGGCATCCGCCATGTGCCCTTACTTACTTTTTGTCTTACCGATCACGTATGGTCGATATATACTTTCAGCTTTTAACTTTACTTTTTTTTGGTCACATCATGTCAAAGAACGGTGTTTCAATTATAAAACAATAATCAAAACGGAGTGGAGAATAACGGATTCGAACCGTTGACCCCCTGCGTGCAAAGCAGGTGCTCTAGCCAGCTGAGCTAATCCCCCTTCTTATAAGTGGAAAACGGAAAGTGGAAAGTGGAAAATCCGGAGAGTTCCCGATTTTCATTTCTCAATTTTCAGTTTTCAACTTTGAAGTAGTCCCAGGCAGAGTTGAACTGCCGACCTCTACATTATCAGTGTAGCGCTCTAACCAACTGAGCTATAGGACTGTCAGTCAAACCCTCGCCTTACGGCTCGGCTTCTACTTTTCTCGTATATTTTAATAAACAAGTACGCGCAGTACAAGAGGTTCTTATGGAAGCATAACTTCAAGAACCAACGATCGAGTCGAGACGTCACTCCAGAAAGGAGGTGTTCCAGCCGCACCTTCCGGTACGGCTACCTTGTTACGACTTAGCCCCAATCACCAGTTTTACCCTAGGGCGCTCCTTGCGGTTACGCACTTCAGGTACCCCCGGCTTTCATGGCTTGACGGGCGGTGTGTACAAGGCCCGGGAACGTATTCACCGCGCCGTGGCTGATGCGCGATTACTAGCGAATCCAGCTTCATGGAGTCGGGTTGCAGACTCCAATCCGAACTGAGAGAGGCTTTAGGGATTAGCATCACGTCGCCGTGTAGCTGCCTTCTGTACCCCCCATTGTAACACGTGTGTAGCCCCGGACGTAAGGGCCGTGCTGATTTGACGTCATCCCCACCTTCCTCACATCTTACGACGGCAGTCTCGACAGAGTCCCCAGCATAACCTGATGGTAACTATCGATAAGGGTTGCGCTCGTTATGGCACTTAAGCCGACACCTCACGGCACGAGCTGACGACAACCATGCAGCACCTTCACAACTGCCTTGCGGCTGACATGTCTCCACATCATTCAGTTGCAATTCAAGCCCGGGTAAGGTTCCTCGCGTATCATCGAATTAAACCACATGTTCCTCCGCTTGTGCGGGCCCCCGTCAATTCCTTTGAGTTTCACCGTTGCCGGCGTACTCCCCAGGTGGAATACTTAACGCTTTCGCTTGGCCGCTTACTGTATATCGCAAACAGCGAGTATTCATCGTTTACTGTGTGGACTACCAGGGTATCTAATCCTGTTTGATACCCACACTTTCGAGCATCAGCGTCAGTTACAGTCCAGCAAGCTGCCTTCGCAATCGGAGTTCTTCGTGATATCTAAGCATTTCACCGCTACACCACGAATTCCGCCTGCCTCTACTGTACTCAAGACACCCAGTATCAACTGCAATTTTACGGTTGAGCCGCAAACTTTCACAACTGACTTAAGCGTCCGCCTACGCTCCCTTTAAACCCAATAAATCCGGATAACGCTCGGATCCTCCGTATTACCGCGGCTGCTGGCACGGAGTTAGCCGATCCTTATTCATACGGTACATACAAAAAGGCACACGTGCCTCACTTTATTCCCGTATAAAAGAAGTTTACAACCCATAGGGCAGTCATCCTTCACGCTACTTGGCTGGTTCAGACTCTCGTCCATTGACCAATATTCCTCACTGCTGCCTCCCGTAGGAGTTTGGACCGTGTCTCAGTTCCAATGTGGGGGACCTTCCTCTCAGAACCCCTATCCATCGAAGGCTTGGTGGGCCGTTACCCCGCCAACAACCTAATGGAACGCATCCCCATCGATGACCGAAATTCTTTAATAGTTCCACCATGCGGAAGAACTATGCCATCGGGTATTAATCTTTCTTTCGAAAGGCTATCCCCGAGTCATCGGCAGGTTGGATACGTGTTACTCACCCGTGCGCCGGTCGCCATCAAACTTAGCAAGCTAAGTTCATGCTGCCCCTCGACTTGCATGTGTTAAGCCTGTAGCTAGCGTTCATCCTGAGCCAGGATCAAACTCTTCATTGTAAAAGTATCTTGACTGCGCAAATTAAAAATTAAAGTGCGGCAGCTTAATTATCTGTCCAGGACGCTCGAATTCAAAAAGTCTATCTTTACCTATCTATATAGAATAAGTATTGACGGTTCTTTTGTTTTACCCAGGTACGACGCGCCTTAATCATTAGTTTCCAATTATTAATTTGCGAAGCACCTGCTCTTGTACTACTTGTATTGTTTATGTAAATCTGTTCAAAGATCGCTCGTTTCACGATTGCTGTTCTTTTCAGAAAGCGGATGCAAAGGTAAGAACTTTAAAGCATATCTTCCAAATATTTTCGGAAGTTTTTTTTCATTTTTCTTTTTTCTCTTTCCTCGTCGTCTCTCTTGTCGAAAGGGAGGCAAAAAGAAAAAGGAAGAAGGACCAGGCACCGTTTCTTTAAAAAGAATGTCAACTCGCGCTGCTTTCGTTTTCAAAAGCGGGTGCAAAGGTAAGGACTTTAAAGCATAACTTCCAAATGTTTCGGAAGTTTTTTTTCATTTTTCTTTTCCAAGGCCGAAGTTCCGAAAGAAACCTATGGCAAAGAAGAGAAAAATGGAAGCTTACCGCTCCGTTTTACTGTCAGAATGTCAAAACATCGCCGCCTTCGTTCCCGAAAGCGGATGCAAAAGTAGGGCTTTTACGGACATCTGCAAAATATATACAAGCTTTTTTTGAGGGTTTACGTGAACTTTTTCATAACTAGCTGATTGATAGATATGTTTTAAAGCATGTTTTTTAAAGGGAAAGAAAGGCAGGAAGGAAGGGGACACATTATATATA
>NZ_JBCPDP010000040.1:0-5566 GCF_040915385.1 Coprococcus sp. RTP21204st1_G4_RTP21204_210225
TATCCTGAGACAGATGAATTTTATTCATCAAATATGTATGCTGTTAGAGAGCTTCCTTTTGCGTTGAAAGTCAGAGGAGGTGGAGTGGTTGGACAGCCTTATCTTTCTACTCAAGGAATGAGAAAAGAATTGATACTTTCAGCTTATAGTTCTTCAAAATTCTATTTAAAGATTTTGCCACCTAGTAGTGGAATACCATATTTGATTTATTCAAAGTCTTATAATAAGCCATTGGTTTGTGGTCAATATAACAATGACCCAAACAATAAACTTGTTTTTGTTTGGGACTCGGAAGATATAAGTTCTGGAAGTTGGGACCTTATACCATCAACATATAAAGGATATTTTAATATTGAAAATCAGACATATTTAGGAACGGCAGACCCCAATAATCCTTGGAGTGTGTTTAATTATTCTATAGAAGTAAAGAGTAATGGGCAGGTAGGGTATGCAAAATATAATAAGCAACCACAGCAAGAGTTTCTATTAGAGTTTCAGGATAAATTTAAAGTAAAAGAAATAGCATTTGAACCTAAAGCTGTAGTGACGGAATTAGACCCTGTTGTTGTGTATTCAAATGGTCAGACAGGAGCAGTTGCTGGACCATCAAATATTACAATTTATGCAAAAAAAGATGTAAAAGACACTTCTTGTTATACAGAAAAAGGAGCTTTGAAAATTCCAATGGCAAATGAAGAACAAATGTTTTTACGTCCTGCAATAATAGCTGGGCAATTTATTGCCCCTGGCAATTTTAGTAGTGGGGAAATGCCTGATTCAACAATATTTTTGCCTAGAGCTCCTTATACTTCCACAACGTATGAGATACCTAAAACATTATCGGTGACTATTCCGGTAGAAGTTGATGAGCCATCTTTAATTAAAGTAACGACTTATTTAAAGAAATATAGTGTAAAGGCTGACTATACTATTACTATGACTTATCGTAATGGAAATGAGGCTAATGATAGAGAAGTTAAATTTAAAGGTTCTTGGTATGGAATAATAAATACTACATCAAAGGCAAAACCAGACGAAATAGTAACAATTCCTTTAGAAGAATATATGAAAAGTTTATCTAATAATAATCTGCAATAAGAAAAGATTATGAAATCAATATTATATATAATAATTTTATCTGTTATAGCTCCATTGTTTATAGCTTGTTCAGAGGATTTGAACTTATGCGCACAGCAAAATACAGTGGTTGAAACTGATTATTCATGTGATGATGTGATTCTTCAAGAACGTAATCCATCTCTTCCAGATGTTATTACAGGAAAACCTTCTTTTGATGAAGAGTTGACAAGAAGTGGTGAGATGATTGGGGGAACTGATAAATATCTAGGTTATGGTTATAAATTGCTTAAGGGGAATTATATACCAAGTGATTTTGATAACTTTACGCATTCCATACTTGATATTGAATCTCTAAAAGAATATGATGAATCATATATTGATGAAAATTATCCTAACTGGAACGACCAGTCATCGTTTGCTTATTATGATTTTAATAATTATACGCATTTTTCATCAATAAGTAAAACTGTGAAAAGTGGATTTTCTTTAAATCTAGGATTTTTTTCTATAGGGAAAAAGAAAACGACAACCGAAACATTTAGAACTTTTATTAATGAATCAAAAGAACAAGCTTATGGGGAAATGAATATATTGTTTGCTCATGGCAAATTTACCTTGTTAAGTTCCAATGGTTCTAATAAAGTGTTTGCAAGGCAGTTTTTAAGAAGGTCTTTTATTAATAATTTATATACCTCTCCTATATCATCTATCATTGATTCATATGGAGATTTTGTTGTTGTTGGTTATTATACAGGTGGAAGAGCTTTTGCGCAATATATGGGTAATGCGGATTCAAATACGAATGTTGAACAGAAAACTAAATCCTTAGAGAAAAATATTAATGCTTCACTTGTATATAAAGGTGATTCACTTAATGGGTCGTTCGGATTTAATGGAAAGGATGGTACTTTTGATTCTACAGTTTACAAAAGACAAGATATATTTATACGTGTAAAAACATTGGGTGGTATTCAAGATGAAACAGGTGTAGTGAATACTACAATGGCACTTAAAGACATAAATATAAACTTGCAATCTTGGAGAAAATCATTAAATGATTCAAAAAATCATACAGTGATTGATTTAATAGAAGAAGGATTATATCCAATGTCGGATTTTGTACTGGAAAGAAACTTTCAAAGACGTTTTGATGATACTTCTAAGGAAATTCTTCTTCCTGTTACAAGACTTTATACTCCGTCTATTACGATTGCAAGAGTATTGACAAAGACATCTGCTTCGGGAGAAAGTTTATATGATGTAGCTGCTGTGTTAACAACAAGACAGGGTGACCAAATAGTATTGAGTAAAAGTAATGCTACGGATGCGGAATTAAGGCAAAATGAAGATGATAATGTTTTTATCAAAAAAGCCCAAATTATATCGGCAGAAATATCAAGGTATTTCAGCTCTGATATTCAGATAAGTTATAATACTAGAAAGCGTATTAATCCTCAAATGCGTTCTCCGCTATGTATGGTTTTGGAGAACTTCAATGAAAAAGGTTTCTGTAAGTACTATCATGAGGCAACTAATATGGAATATTTATACGACCCAACTACCAAACTCTGTTTTTCATTTTTTGCAGATGAAAGAGATGAGAGTTTGCTGGAAGTATATGGTCTTAGTTCATGGGCTTCTAATTTAGTAGAAAAACAGATTTCAATAGCAACATTAGCAAATCTATACACAATTATAGGATTGTAATTTTGAAGTCTGGTATTTATATTAATATAATCTATTTTAATACATGGTACATTATTTTAAACAATCTTGCTTATTAATGCTTTGGGCATTATTTTTAGTAAACATAAGTTTTACAAGTTGTGATGATAAAAATCCAGAGGTACAAATAGGAGAACTTACTCCCCAAAAACTATATCAAACCTCATGGCGTGGTACAGGTCGTTGTGATGCTTGGGTAGTTCCCAATATGGGAGTAGGTATGCAATTTATAGATACTCAATCGGGGAAAGTAAATTGGGAAAGTTACGATGAAATTGATATTACTTACAAAATAGAAGGAAAATATATCATATTTAATAGCAATGCTTTATATTTAGGTGGTGCTCCTTGGGTTATTAAAAGCTATACCCAAAAACATATAACTCTTATACAAAATGAAGCAAGTCCAGATAAAGAGAAAGTAGCTATAATAGAATTAGATAGGATAGATTGATTTCGATTGTATTTTTAAAAGGTATGTATTTGGATGCTCTCTTTTCATATTATAAGTATTTGTTATTATACTGGTATCATTTTTATGAAATGGACATAGGGAAAAGAAGATTCTCGTGTTGCTCTTTCTGGGTTTCGGGGAGTGAAGGATATTAATCACATATTCATATTATTTATATATAATATGGTATTTTGTTCCTGTTCTTTTTCCCTATCGTTTTATGGTATCAATTTTTTGTGTCCGGCTTCCGGCAACTTTTTGTATTTGGTATCAAAAGGTCGTTCTACAGGGTGTGCCAGGAATGAAAATTCGGTATCATTTTATCATGCTATATACGCCCATCAGCGCCAGAACTTGAAAAGGGCTGGTATCAATTCTTTAAAGTAATATTGGAAAATAAAAGAGAGTATAAAATACTCTCTTTTATTTTATTAGGGCTGTAATAAATTGATGGCTTTTTGAAGATTAGTTTCTAGTTCTTTTTTAGCGTTTGACATAGCATCTTCATAGTTTTTTTCTGATTGTCTAATAATTTCTATTATAACAGAATTATAGTTGGCTTTTTGTGCTTCATCTTCTTCTGTATTAGAAATCAGATAGAACTTTTCACTAAATATTAAATCTATAAAAACATAGTTAGAATAAAAATTCAGCACTTGAAATAAAAGTTTTAGGCTGCCCCCTTTTCCTAGTTCAAGATTTGAAATCGCATTTTGTTTACAGTTTAGCTGTTCTGCTAATTGAGCTTGGGAATATCCTATATGCTCTCGGATTTGCTTTAACCTTGTGCCTAAAATTGGTAATGTTATGTTATACATATTGTTCTATTACTGTTTCTACTTCGTCGTATATTCTTTTAAAGTTTTTTTGCAGTAATTTCTCTCTATTATCTGCTGTCCCAAAGTTATATACTTTTGGCAGTTCTTTGTAGGCTTCTTCTTCTTTCTTAATTTTTTTTAAATCTAAATTGGTTTTGCAATGGTACATTGCTGTTGGAAAATTATCTTCTTGTCCGAAATCTAATGCAACTTGCCCTACTAATGTACCAGCCTGTAATGAAGAAATTTTGGATGCCGGGATAACAAAATCCATTTGTTCATTCATATTAATTGTTGTTTCGTTTCTTCTGATGGTAACACCTTCTTTTACTTGCTTAACTTTTCCAAATAGTTTTTGTAGCCAATCTAAAGTTTCAGGAGCTTTAGCTTGCCCGGATAAAGTGTTACCTATAATAGAAGTTATAGTTTTTGCGGTAGCTTTGCCGTATTGTTCTTCTAATTGCGGTAGTTCCTGTAATCCCAAACAAATTGAAACCTTATTGCTACGTGCAGTAGAAAGTAGTGTTGCAAGTTGATAAAAATATAATGTGGGACATTCATCTACTATGATTGAAGTAGGATAGTTACCTTTTGTATTGACAAGTCTAGTTAATCGGTTAATGATAAGTGCATTTAAAGCACTATTCATGCTTTGTGTTTTAGGATTATTTGCAATGATGAGATAACTAGGGTCTTTTTTATCTGATACTTTTAAATTGAAATCATTGCCACTAAATACCCAAAAAGATTCTTTAGTTGCCAGTCTTGATAACTGTACTTTTAGACTTGCCATCTGTCCTTCTAATTGGTCCACTGCTCCTGATTTATATGCAGCTTCAAATGGGGAAACTAGTGATTTTAATTCAGGTTCGGAAAAAAGGACTTTAAATAATACATCATATTCTTGATTAAGAAAAGCCAGTACATGCGGTAAATCTGAATATTTGCCATTCTCATATCTAGACCAAAAATAAATAGAAGCTGCTAACAAGTTTACTGCTGATGTTTTAAAAAAATCGCTATTACCTCCACTTCCCTTATCACCCTTTTGTAAACTCTCATATAATGCTTCTGCCGTTTCTGTTGCATCTGCTAGGATTTCTATATATTCTCGTTTCAATGGATTTATTCTTCTACTATATTCAATATCAGAAAAATTAATGACATTGAACTTGAAATTACTTGGTATTTTCCCTAATTGCTTGTTCTTCTGATAATTATAATATGCAATCTTAGCAAGTTCAGGAAATTTGAAGTCGTAAACAACTTCTGCAAATCCTTTAGCTGAATGTTGTCTTATAAAAGAATTTATAACAGAAAAAGATTTACCACTTCCGGGCGTTCCTATTACAAAAGTTCCACGAAAACAGTTACATATATTCAGCCATCCATTATGCCACTTTCTATTGTAGAAAAACTTCATCGGAATATTGACAGAGTATTCTGTTTCTACCTTGTCTTTAGATTGTTCAAAGCTTTCATTCTCTAT
>NZ_JBCPDP010000041.1:0-5246 GCF_040915385.1 Coprococcus sp. RTP21204st1_G4_RTP21204_210225
ATATCGCCAGCCATAGCATGGCTGACGATACAAAAATTTATTATTTTTTATTGTCCTCTTGACGGGGAGCATACCAGGCTTTCCGGACTTTGTAGAGGGGGCTGAATTATTATTTTGCCAGACTTCAAATATTCTGGCAGACGCCGTGCATCTTACTGTGCAACAGCTCCGAGTCTTTTGCGGATTTCAGGTCCGATGATCATGGCGATCACCATCTTGATCAGGTCCGCCGGGATAAATGGAATGACACATACTGCAAGGGCAGCAGATACAGTGTAACCTGCCTGAATGCAGAACCATGCAGTTCCGAATGCATAGCAGATTGCAGTTCCAACGATCATTCCAAGAATCTGGATCCATCTCTGACTGAATTTGTCAATTACAATACCGGCAATGATTGCCATTGGGATGAAACCAATGATATATCCGCCAGTTGGTCCGGCAAGCTTGCCGATTCCTCCGGTGAATCCGGAAAATACAGGAAGTCCCACAAGTCCGAGAAGAAGATAAAGGATATAGCTGATCGTTCCTTTCTTCCAATCCAGAAGATAGAGAGAAAGATAAATTGCAAAGTTGGTAAGTGAAATCGGCACCGGTCCGATCGGTATGGAAAGCGGTGCAAGAATGCAGGTGACAGCGGTCATAAGAGCGGTGACAGCCATTGCGTAAGTGTTGGTAGTTCTAAGTGTCTGAGCGTTTCCTTGAGTCATGTTAAGTATTCTCCTTTTAGAATGTTAATAATTTTCGGCGTGTCAATAAATTAAGCAGATTCGATCTCATATGTAAAACCGGCATCCGTAATCGTCCGGATCGTATCTTTGATTCCCTGACCATCTGCGGTCAGATAACCGGAAGCGAAGATGGAATCTACAACGCTGAGAAGCTTCTTTTCTTCACCTTTAAAATAAACCTCACGTCCGGCAGCACAACGGATATCTGACTGCGGAACCAGAAGTCTTGCAAGGCAGAGAACCTTCATGCAATACTCAGTTGTGAGTTCGGAAATATCGGCATCACCGAGCGGAGTTCCCGGAATTGGCAACAGGAAGTTGATCGGCAGAGCTTCCGGCTGGATTTCACGAAGCTCCAGAAGCATATCAACAACATCCTCTTTGCTTTCGCCCATTCCAATGATTCCGCCACTGCAGATTTCAAATCCAAGTCTCTGAAGCATTTTAATATTCTGAACGCGCTGCTCAAAAGTATGGGTAGAACAGATGTGACTGTAGTAAGCCCGGCTGCTGTTCAGGTTGTGGTTGATCCGGTCGAGTCCGGCTTCTTTTAACATTAGAGCCTGTTTTTCAGTAAGAAATCCGATGGAACAGCAAAGGTGGGTTCCGTCTTCCTTCATCTTGCGGATCTTAGAAGCCAGTTCTTCGATCTCTTCGTCGGTGAATTTCATACCGCTGAGTCCGATGCAGTGTCTGGAAAGATGATGTTCATTTACAAAATCA
This sequence comes from Coprococcus sp. RTP21204st1_G4_RTP21204_210225, assembly GCF_040915385.1. Classification (NCBI taxonomy): domain Bacteria; kingdom Bacillati; phylum Bacillota; class Clostridia; order Lachnospirales; family Lachnospiraceae; genus Coprococcus; species Coprococcus sp. RTP21204st1_G4_RTP21204_210225. The sequence goes on from NZ_JBCPDP010000041.1 coordinate 1,455, forward strand.
TTATCTTTATATAACTTCTCATCAGCTACCCACTTATATTTGTCGATATCGGCTTTTGAACGACAGGATTGTGCACAGTAAGCGCAGTCCTGTGAGCAGTTACCGCTGCGGGCATTGGTAAGAATATGAATACTTACATGATTGCCCTTATATTTTCTGCGCAGTTTTTCAGCTTGTGCAATGAGCTGATCGAGTTCTTCGTCCGGTGTATTCAGGATTGCAATCGCATCTTCTCGTGAAAGCACCGGATCTGTAGTTGTTTCAATTTCAGAAATCATAAGTAAACCTTCCTTGGTAAAAAAATATCAAATACATTTCACACTTTACCATGCAAAAGAGAGAATGTCAACTTAAAATTTTATAAGGTTAACAATTGGAGGTAATACTGGTTTATTTGAAGATGATTACATTGCAGATGAAAAAAAACCATAGTATAATAAAAATCAGATTATGAAATGCAGGAGGAAAAACCAATGCGTACATTGAACGTGGAAGAGATTTCAAAGAATATCAAAGAAATGTGCATTGAAGCGAACCATTTTCTTTCAAAAGATATGGACATTGCGATGAAAAATGCAGTTTCAACAGAGAAGTCACCACTGGGGAAAAAGATATTAAGCCAGCTTCAGGATAATCTGAAGATCGCCGGAAAAGATATGATCCCAATCTGCCAGGATACTGGAATGGCAGTCGTATTTCTTGAGATCGGACAGGATGTACATTTCGAAGGCGGCAACCTGGAAGATGCGGTAAATGAAGGGATCCGTCGGGGTTATGTTGACGGATATCTGAGAAAATCCGTCGTGAAAGATCCGATTCTCAGAGAGAATACAAAAGATAATACACCGGGAATCATTCATTATAAAATTGTTCCGGGCGATCAGGTGAAGATCAAGGTCGCACCAAAAGGCTTTGGAAGCGAAAATATGAGCCGTGTATTTATGCTGAAACCGGCAGACGGAATCGAAGGAGTAAAGGAAGCAGTTCTTACGGCAGTAAAAGATGCCGGTCCGAATGCCTGTCCTCCGATGGTTGTCGGCGTGGGAATCGGCGGCACATTTGAAAAATGCGCACTGATGGCAAAAGAAGCACTTACAAGAGAAGTCGGAAGCCATTCAGACATTCCATATGTAAAAGAACTGGAAGAAGAATTACTGGAGCGGATCAACAAGATTGGAATCGGACCGGGCGGACTTGGGGGAAGTACAACCGCGCTGGCTGTCAATGTCAACACTTATCCGACTCATATTGCCGGACTTCCGGTAGCTGTAAATATTTGCTGTCATGTTAACCGCCATGTGATCCGCACTATTTAATTTACCGGGGGGATTCTGAAAAGACTTTCCGTGCCGAAAATATGTACTCGTGCGAAGATGAAGCATGTTACAAATGGTTTCTGCCCGGTGAGAGGATGTGTGTAATATTTAAAGGAAAATGAAAAGAGGATAATTATGAATACAAATGTAGACGTAGACGCAATGCGAAAAGATGCGGTTGAGATTTTTCAGAAAGGGTTCGCTTGTTCAGAGTCGGTAATCTATGCGATCAAAAAGGGCTTTGATCTTGATCTGTCAGATGATGCGATCGCTATGTCATCCGGATTCCCGTGGGGGCTCGGAGATGGTGGCTGTATTTGTGGTGCGCTTGCAGGAGCAACCATGTGCATCGGCTATTTTTTCGGAAGAAGAACACCTGGAGATGAAGCCTTTTTGAAATGCCAGCGGCTGACGAAAGAGTTTCACGACGCATTTAAAGAACATTGCGGAGCAACCTGCTGTCGTGTGCTGACAAGAGGAAAAGAAAAAAATTCTCCGGAGAGAAAAGCGCAGTGCATTAGTTTTGTAGACTTTACAGTTGAGAAACTGGCTGAAATTATTTTAAGAGAATTATAAGACTCTTGTTAGCGGTTAAAAACGCCGCAGCAGAATACAGAAAAAGAATCAGGAAGGAAAAGAATATGGAAAGACATATTACAGTTCCAGTAGCAAAGGAAGAAATACAGGATTTAAGAGCAGGAGATTATGTATATCTTACGGGAGTTATTTATACTGCCCGTGATGCTGCTCATAAAAGAATGGATGAAGTGCTTTCGGAAGGAAAAGAGCTTCCACTTGATATTAAGAATCAGATGATTTATTATATGGGACCATCTCCGGCGAGAGAAGGAAGACCGATCGGCTCAGCAGGACCGACAACAGCAAGCAGGATGGACAAATATGCACCACGCCTTCTGGATCTGGGGCTTGGCGGAATGATAGGAAAAGGGAAAAGAAGTCAGGCTGTCCGGGATGCAATCGTGAGAAATAAAGCAGTTTATTTTGCAGCAGTCGGAGGAGCAGGCGCGCTTCTTTCAAAATGTATCAAAAGAGCAGATGTGATCGCATATGATGATCTTGGCACAGAAGCGATCCGCCGCCTGGAGATCGAAGACCTTCCGGCAATTGTTGTGATCGACTCCGAGGGCAATAATTTATACGAGACAGCCGTCAAAGAGTATGCGGAGGAATAGGGAATGAATTGTGTAAAAAGAATTGCACTTATGGTAATTCGGAATATTCTGCTTGTTCCGTTTATGTGGTGCAAGCTGTGTTACTATGCCGCGCACGTAGACAAGTATCCGGAGATCACCCGATATAAGCTTCTGAAATATATTGTCAAAAGAGCCAATAAAGGCGGAAATGTAACAATCGAAGCATATGGAAAAGAAAATATCCCCAAAGAGGGAGGGTTTATGTTTTTTCCGAATCATCAAGGGCTTTATGACGTACTCGCAATTGTTGATGCCTGCCCGCGTCCGTTTTCGGTGGTGGCAAAAAAAGAAGTGGCAAATGTTCCACTTCTCAAGCAGACATTTAAATGTATGAAGGCCTACATGATCGACCGCGAAGATATCCGTCAGTCTATGCAAGTGATCATGGATGTTACAGAGGAAGTAAAGAAAGGAAGAAACTATCTGATCTTTGCAGAAGGAACCCGCTCGAAGATGGGGAACAAGCTTCTTGAGTTTAAAGGTGGAAGCTTCAAGGCGGCAACAAAAGCGAAATGCCCGATCATACCGATTGCGTTGATTGATTCTTTTAAACCGTTTGATACAAATAGTATCGCACCGGTAACGGTACAGGTACATTTCCTGGAACCGATTTATTATGAAGAATATCAAAATATGAAGACGACAGAGATCGCAAAAGAAGTAAAAAGAAGAATAGAAGAAACCATATCTGAATATGAACCAAAGGAAGCATAAAATAAAGATAAGGTAAAAAGGACAGACTCTTTGCTAGATATAGTGAAAAAGAGTCTGTTTCTTCTATATATAGATAATTAGAAAACAAACTTAAAAAAAGAAAAAAATAATCGAAAAAACCGTTGACAGAAAAAGGGTTCTTAGGTATAATTATCAATGCGCTGTGAAGTTACATTAAAAGTATGTAAACACACAGTTAAATACAGACCTTGGATCGGGCTGAGGAGAAATACTCAAGAGGCCGAAGAGGCGCCCCTGCTAAGGGTGTAGGTCGGGCAACCGGCGCGAGGGTTCGAATCCCTCTTTCTCCGTTTTGTTTGAAAATAATTTTTGAAAAAAACTTCAAAAAAGTTATTGACAAGCAAGAAGATATATGATAATATATCAGAGTTGCTGTTTGAGAGATTCAAAAAAGCAACAAAAAATAATTTAAAAAAGTTGTTGACAAACATGAAACACTTTGATATAATGTAAAAGCTGTCGCATGAAACGGCAACAACAAAAAAGAACATTGATAACTGAACAATAGACAACAAACCCTGAAAATT
>NZ_JBCPDP010000042.1:0-4521 GCF_040915385.1 Coprococcus sp. RTP21204st1_G4_RTP21204_210225
CACAGGGAGCCATCTGCCTTTTCCGCGCGTGTCGGGGCATCCTTCGTCTCCGACTGGCTATCGAGTTCGGTGCGAGCGGCCTTCGCGTCGCGGGCTTCGGATGCGAGAGATGCGGCAGTCGCTTCCGGCTCGGCGGATGCAGACTTCTCGGCTGCACGCATGGCTTCGGCGGGGGAAGCCCCGTCCATCAGCGCGAGGTCTACCGAACGCAGCTGCGCAAGGTCAAGCTCCGTCACGGGGAGGTCTTTGCCGCCGTGGAACAGCACGGAAACAGCCGCCTTAAGTGTCTGCTCGTCCATATTGCGAAAATCGAGGGGGTTCTTGCCGACAGAAGCGATATCCAGAAGACCGCGCATCTTACCGGACGAAAGGGTCTTGTCGGCTATCGTCTCAAGCGTCTCGGGCGAGACGTGCGGGTTACGGGCGGCTTCCATGAGGATATCCGCCTGCCTGTGAGAGAAATCGTGCTTGGCAATCTGCGTAGCGATGGGAAGCGGCACATGGCTCTCCATCGCTTCCGCGTAACGGGGGTAGTCTACGTTTTCGGGCACCGTCGCAACGCCCTCCGGCACCGCTTCATAGGAGACGATATTTCCGTCGATGCAATAGCCGAGGTCGATGGGAAGATAGCTGTCAGCTTCCTTGGTCTCGGGGGAAAGTTCGCTCTCCTTAACGAGTCCCATGATGCGGTACACGTCCTCGGGGGTCGCACCGGAATCGAGAAGTTCGTGGAGGGTGTTCTCGATAGCACCGGAAACATCCTCCATCTCCGGGTCGAACTTGCGCTCACCGAGCGCGAAGCAGGGACGGGCGAAGTTGGTGTTCAGGGTATTGACGGTATAGACCCTGAGCGCATACTCCCCCGGAGCGTACCAGTAGTCCTCATCGTTGTGGTAGGTGAGCAGGAGGGAGAGGTCAACGGGAATCTGCTCCTGCCCAATCCAGAAGTCGTTATCTGGCATGGCAATCATCCTTTCTGTGTTTCTTGTTGTACGGTTTGCTGGCTTTCTGTGGTTCTATCTAACGGGAGAGGTCGGGCTTTGCGACCAGATGCTCGCGGGAAGGTGCGGCAGATGCGCCTGCAAGCTGTTTGGAAGCTGCCATCATGTCCTTGGCTTCCCCGGAGAGGGAGATACCGCCACCGCCCTTTCCTCCGATGCCCGCACCCTTTGTCACGACGGCCTGAACGACCTCTTTTGCGGCTTGCCCTGCGGTATTCACAAGGCCGCTTCCCGTGCTGTCACCGAAATCTTCTGCCATGTTCATTTCTCCTTTCTTGCCAAAAGCGCCTAAAGGGCGTTCCCGTTAGCGAGGACGGTCGCGGCTTCTTTGCACTCGGCAGCTTTTTCTTCAATCCCCATCTGGTTTCTGCTCAGCCCATTACGGGATGCAGTGGCATCCTTCGCTTCCCCCGTGAGGGAGTAGCCGTCCTCGTCCTTTTCGTCACCGGGAAGGGAGCCGCTAAACTCCATGCAGCTTTTCTTGAGAAAGTCGTTCACCTTCGCAAGGTCATCGCCTTCAACCGTCCAAGCGGGGATGCCGCCATCAAGGGAGAACTGGTTCCCGTTCTTGAGCATCGTGTCGAGGGAGACGGCAATAGAATCGTCCTCAAGCAGGTCGGTCATGTAGTAACGAGAGACGAACTGCCCGCCCGGGAAGCGTGCGGCATCCTGCGAGGTATCATAGAACTCCACAAGGGGGTAAGACGCGCGATGGGCGGCGGCAGGTTTTCGGTAAGCGTCTACGCGCCGAGGATTTCCTTCGCCCAAGAGCCGGACTTTACAAGCCCCATCATGGTCGTGATGAGAACGGCGATAGTCTTGATGATGACACCGAACGAGTCGAATGTTTCTACGCCCTGTGCGAGACCAAGCATCTCAGCCTTTCCCAATCCGCCGGAAACCGCGAGGGCGGTCACAAGATGCGGGTAGAGGTAGAGGATAAGAACCATGACCACGCCTGCGAGGGCTGCTGCCGCAAAGTTCTTGAGGTAACCGATTCCGATTTGCTTCGTCTCCTCGAAGCCGAGAAGGGAAATGGGAATCGGAGAGAAGGCGGCATAGACATAGAGCTGAACGGAACGGCCGAGGGCAACGACCATTGAGACCGCATAAAAAACGAGTCCGACCGCCCATGAAATGAGTCCGAAAATCAAAAGGAGGAAGCATCCGCCGAACGTGGCATCGGCCGCATCGTCCTTGGTCATCTCGATTCCGGGTTCATACCAGTTTTTCGATTGCAGCTTGTCCGACACGTTACCAACGAGGTCGTTGAAGATGCTGTAGATGGCGGAAACGAGGTCGAGGGCGTTGTCGATGAAGTAGCTGAGGATGCAGTAGGTCACCACGAGGAATACGATATCCTTCACGGCGGGAAGGGTGCTCGTCGCGTCGATGCGCTGGCTAATCTTGATGAGTTGCATCAGCATGAAGAGACCTAGGATGGCATGGGCAACGGGGATGACCCCGGCCTGATAGAAGTCTTTTACCACGCCATACGGCTCGGTTGTTCCGAAAAGCTCGTTGAACGGCCCGGAAATGAACTTCGCATCAAGCGTCTGGTTGATGACACCGAAATAGGTATTGAAGAGCGTGGCAGCGATTTGCAGAAGCCACGTTTTAATCATGTTGGGGATATCAAGGAAGTCCCCGATGATACCCGCATAGGCCGGATGGGGAATGAGGAGCACGAGTGCGCAGGCAGCGAAGAGCGCGAATGTGCCCATAAGACAAGCCTTTCTCCTGCGCAGGGGAACCGTCTTCGTCTCCTCATGCTGTGTGGATTGTAAAGTCAGTTGTTCATTCATAGAGATTCCTTTCTGCCTGCATGGCGATGCTGCCCTAGCCCTCGAAGGAGAACTCGCCCGTGGACTGCTCGTAAACGCAGGTGATGGAAACAGAGTTTGTGTCGTTGAGCTTGAAGTCCGTGGTGATGACCCCGTTCTCATAGTCGAGGTTCACGACTTTCTGCCATGTAGCTTCGGTGACAGAAGGGTAATGGACGGCGCACCACTTGGAGAGGGCGGTGGTGACGGCCTTCTCATCCCCGCCGAAGAGTTTCGTGACCTCGCTGTTCATGCCCTTCACGGTAATGTTTGCCACCGCTTCGGCACGCTCGTATGCGGTGTTTTTCTGAGCGAACATCGTAGAGCTTGTAAGGGTGGAGATGGTGTTCTCACCGGGGGTCTTAGAATCGGAGTTCACCGCAGCACCGCTGCCGTCCGTGTAGGTCACGATATGGGTGCCGGTATCGGTCTCGAAGACGATGGTATAGAGATAACCGCCGTACCCATCGGAGGTCTTTTCCACGCGGGAGATGGCGTAACTATGGACGGTCGGGGTTCCGTTCACCGTTTCCACGTAGGAGTCATCGGCAAACTTGAGGGTGTAGCGCCCCTCGCTTACCGACCAGACGGAAGAGGAGAGGGTGTCGATGAGTTCCTTGGCATCGGAATCGTATCCCTTGATGATTTCCTTCTGGGCATCGGTAAGCTCCACTTTCCCGGTTTCCTCCTTCGTCTTCTTCTCAGCGGCTGTGGTAGTGTCCGTGTTATTTCCTGCGTTCTGCTCCTTTGCGGTTTCTGCGCGGTGATGCGACACGTTGATGGCGCTCATGGCAGAGCCGCAGGTGAACATCAGAAGCAGGCACAGGGCGATGACGGAAAACTTCTTGTGTTCCGCCATCCATGCTTTCAGTTTCTTCATAGCAGGTATCCTTTCTGGTTTCCTAGCGCCAGTCCCATGGATAGCCGCAGACAACCCATCCTCTTCCGTTTTGGGAAACCCAATCGGACAGGGAGATGGTGCGCAGACCGGAGTAAATGCTATCCATGACCTTGCCGTCACCGATATAGATGCCGACGTGCCCGTAAGCGTTACCGGCGGCGGTGTTGGAGCCGTATTGGGCGGAGATGAGCATTCCTACCTTTATCTGGGAGAGGTCGGTGGTGGCGCGTTTCTGGCTGTAATTGGCACCGTATCCCTGATTGCCGAGCTGCGTATTGCCGTTGCCGCCGACGGGATGACCGGCTCTTGCATAGACCCTTGTTGTCCATGTGGCGCAAAGGTTGGCTCCCGGCCACGGAGTCTGCGAGCAGGCATTCACGATATCCTTCTGCCACTGGTCGGCGCTCTGGTAGTCCTGCCCGCCACCGGGAATGAGGGTGGTGCCGGAGTACCGATTCTTGAACTCCTCTGCGGTCATGGAATCGAGCTGCGCAACGAGCGGATAGGCTTGGCAGATGGAACGGTACTGGGCGATATAGCTGTCCTGCGACGCGGTGTAGTACCCGCCTTCGCCGAGGGCACGCAGGAAGAGTTCGGAGTTGTTGGTGTCGATGGCCTTCTGGTAATTGGCAACGCGGGTGTAGTTGGACTGCTTGTAAAGATGCTCACACCGGTATTTCATGTACGAATCATCGTCTTTGAAGACGGCGAAATCCGCGTAGGTCTTGTAGGCAGAGCCGGAAGCACTGTATTCGGTGGTGAGCATTTTAACGGAACCCGTGATGAGTCCGCCGTA
>NZ_JBCPDP010000043.1:0-4075 GCF_040915385.1 Coprococcus sp. RTP21204st1_G4_RTP21204_210225
GGATAGTACAGGCTTTTTTATCCAAGTGTTACAGTATTTAAATGTAAAAGCTAAAATATTCTTTTTGCCTAACAATATGAGAACTGCGGTAAGATATGAGACGAAAGAACAGGTAGTTGATATTCTTAAGCAAGTTGGTTTTGTTACAGATGAAATACCAGCTTCTGTTGCGATGGAACGTATAAATACATTAGCAATTAGTAATGAGTGTATTGATAAGGTGAAGAATGCTTATGATTATATCATTCAAGAAGGAGCAATAAAATAAAATATTCATTTTATAGATATTTGTTATAAAATTATTCATTTATTGTATATATTTGCGCATGGCTGATAAATTAAGGAAAAAGCAAAATGAAGGCATTTCTAGTGTTCTGGAAATAGCTAAAATGATAAGAGGTGAAGAATCGCATGGGAGTAGTATAAATGAAACTCCTATTCAAGAAGCTAAATGTGAAGTTGAAGAGGAGAAAGAACCACCTCATGTAGAAATGGAAACAACTTCTTCGGAAGTTTTTAATTTTAATGGCTCTAGTGATATGGATTTGACGGACTTATTAGAGTACATTAAAGGAAAAAATTATAATTGCAAGGAAGTTCTATATGTTGATACAGATGTAAAAGAGGTGTTTGGCTTGCTCAAAGCTAAAGCCAAAATACCTATTTCATCTTTAGTTTCGTTTATTTTGGAAGATTGGTTAACTAAACACCGTAATGACATAAGTTCTTTGATTAAGCAAAAAAAGAACCGTTTTCTTTAGTACAGAAAAAGGGTCGTTTTGTGAAACAAAAGATTTTAGGTTAGGCTAGACCCGTCCAATGGGCTTTTCCTCATTGGACGGATATTTTAGATAGAAACAATAATTTCTTTAGGGATTCCTGTATAATATGCTATTTTTTCTACAGGAATATTATCTTCTCTCATTTTTATTATAATATCAATATTTTCTTTAGTAATAGAAGAAGGTATAAACGTAAATAAAATGTCTGACAATTTGCTTATAGCCTTAATAACTTTTTGTTTGTCAGATTCTTTTTTTAAGTCTATTCCACTGAAAGTTGAAAGTTTATCATGCAAAATAAGATAATATATTCCCCCTATTATTAGTGCAGATATAGTCACAATATCAATATCTGTATTGGAGAATATGTTTGAGAATTTTTGGCATAGAGGTAACGTATGCAATTCCCGTAGTTGAGAGGTACGTTGACTAGTTTCATTGTTATTAGCTAGTTCCCATTTTAGAAGTTCTTGCATGATTTTATTCTCTGATAAAGATTGAAATAAGCCTACAAGAATGTTCATATATAGTGCTTTATCGTTACTATATTGTTTTTGTGATTTTACAATATCGCTAAACCAATAGTCGTATTTTTTTACATACTCGTCAATGAACTTATTCAAATCATCATATCTGTTATAGAATTGTACAGGCTCAATTTCAGCTTGTCGCATAATACTTGTAACTGTTAGATTAGAAAATCCTTCAGTTTCAATAAAACGGGTTGCCGCATTAATAATGCTTTCCTCTATGTCTTTGGTACTTCTTCTCTTTCTCCTTTCTTTCATTATTATTTTATTTTTATGTTCTTATTTATATCATTAAGAGTATTGACTAAAGATTCTAATTGTTCACGTTTATGCGTGGCAAGAACGCTGACCCTTAATCTTGCTTCTTTGGTTCTTACAGCTGGATATACAATTCCAATTGTAAAGATACCTTTTTCTTGCAACATTTTAGCAATTTCGTAAACCTTTTTATTATCTCTTATCATAATAGGAAAAATAGGGGAAACAGATTTTCCTATGTCGAAGCCTTCTTCTTTCAACCGTTTTCTAAGATAATTTGTATTTTCCCAAAGTTTGGTTCTTATTTGTGGCTCTTTTTTTATAATCTCTAAAGCTTTTAATATGGATGCTGTGACTTGTGGGGTAGGGGCTGCTGAAAACACATTACTGTCCGCATAAAATTTCAAGTATTGTATTATCTTCTTTGAAGCTGCTGCAAATCCCCCTACGCAACCAAATGACTTGCTGAATGTGCCAGTAATAATATCAATTTGACCTAAACAGTTATAATGTTCAGCTGTTCCTCTGCCATTGGCTCCCATTACTCCTATTCCATGTGCATCATCTAACATCAGCATGGCTTCATAAGTCTTGCAAAGAGTAATAATTTCCGGGAGTAAAGACAAATCCCCATCTTGGGAATATACACCATCTATTATTACAAGTTTAGTTTGATATTGCCCTTTGACTTCTTTTAGTACCTTCTCCAAATATTCTAGGTCGTTATGCCCAATTCGTTTTATATTTGTTCCTTTTAGTCCAGCCATTGCGCTTGTGTGGATATAAGGGTCTATCAATGCAATATCATTTTGACCCAATAAGGCTCTTAGTATTCCGGCATTTGCTCCAAATCCGGAAGAAAATAAAATAGCTTCTTCTTGTCCTACAAAAGAAGCTATTTCTTTCTCTAGCTGTTGGTGTATGTCGAGATAACCACCTATTACTTGTGCAGCGCAAGCACCTGTTCCATATTTTTTTATAGCATCTATACCTGCTTGTTTAGTTTCTTCTCTTTGTGACATACCTAAATAATCATTAGAAATAAATGCAATAACAGGTTCGTTGAAGCCTTCAATTGCCATTGTTGAACCGATACCTGTATGTGAAGTTATCCAATAGCTTTTACATCCGAAATCATTTAGTTGCTCAATGTACTGCTGGAAATCATTTGCTCTCTCAATAGCATTTTTCCCATAGGATAGTTCAAAGTCTTTTAATGAATGATAAGTTTTTTCCATATTAGTATAATTTAGATTGTATATTGCAAAAATAGCAAATATATCATGTTTTTAAGCATTAACAGTGAAAAAAACAGTATAATTCTTATATTATATACAATTCATATTGTATATTTGCGATATGCAAATGCATTTGCTGAATAATTACTAACTTAAAAATTTCGCTTTATGAGAAAACAAATTTTAATTTTATTAGGTTTCTCTTTTAGTCTTATTGCTTGTCAGCAAAACGAAGAGATTGGTTCTGTGGAGGATAATGCCAATCCAAACGAACTTACTACTAGAGCTGCTTCTATGAGAAGGGTTCCTACACAAGCGGAAAAGGATAATCTTAAAAAGGATTTCCCAAATTTAGATGTAAATAATATTTCTGTAACAGGAGAAGCAACAGGTACATATAATTGTATTGCTTATTCTATGGGGATAACTAACAAATGGATTGACCCAGAATCTTTTTACAATGATTTTATAGAACAGTATAAAAATGCTAAAACTTTATATGGTTCGTCTTGTAATTATGAACAGACTAGTACAGAAGGTAGCAATGCTACTGTTGATGGTTGGGGAACAAGTAGTATAGATATGACTCATGGAAGTGTTGTATATAGTAGCGGTACTTGGGAGTCAAAACTTGGGCGTTATTTGCGTATTACCCATAAAAGGAGTGAGCTATCTGGCACTTTGTATGGTAGAATTTTGGTATCTTTTATCGAGAGTAGAACAAAGACTGATATGTCGGAGATAAAGGAACTTGCAAAACAGATAGCACAAGAAGATATTGAACTTTCTGATGCAGAAAAACAAGCTGTCATTGATAAAGCTGCAAATATTAATTGTGAGGTAAAGACTAAGTTTAACGATTTGTTTAATTCATGGAACGAAGAAATTTCAATAAATCCACAAACTAAATATAGTTCAAGTACTCTCGCTTATACAACATTACCACAGTTTAAAGAAATGCAAGCGATGGGTAAAAATATTATTCCGTTAATAATGGAAAAACTTTTAGATGAAGATAATTTCTTTTTGCTTCCTCTATATGATGCTATACAGACTGATTCTCAATTAAAAATAAGCTATAAGAAAGGTGATGCAAAGATTCTAGAAGGAGAACAGAATAAGGCTAAAAGAACAGTTCGTCTTTGGCTAAGTCTTTCGGGAAATTAAGTAAAATATAACTGACTTTTTGGGATAAATAGCTCTTAACGTAATATGCTGTAAGAGCTATTTATATATTTACCTAAAAGTTTTTGGCATCATGGATTTG
>NZ_JBCPDP010000044.1:0-2884 GCF_040915385.1 Coprococcus sp. RTP21204st1_G4_RTP21204_210225
GGAGAGGTCGGAACCATTATATCTGACAGATTCATTGTTTGTGGAAACTACTGCGTTAGAGTAAAGTTCCCATCCGGTGAAGATGTCTATGATTGTGATTTTTTTGTTTAATACTAAAAATATAATGGAAATGGCAACAAAAATTCAAATTGACGTAATTGGAAAAATAGAAGGTACTCAATTTATGAAGTGTAAGCTATATACAAATGAAAATATTGTCATTATCATGATGAATGAATTTGATTATGAACGGTTGAAAGAAGAAGGAATCTTCATAAGAGATGGCAAAAGTCGAGATTCAGCCGGGGTGTTGAATACAACCAATACTTTCATCGAAAAAAATTAATACTCAAAACAAAAAAGAATGATTATGGATAAAAAAGAAAAGAATTTTGCCACATACAAAGAATTTGGAAAGATGCTTCGGGAAGTGGCAAACATATACTCCAAACTGGGTGACGAACCTTTGCTGGAAGAAGGACGTGAATACAACGCAATCAGAGACGCTGTACAGGCGATAACCAACAAGCACGACTTTGCCTCCTACATCCTGCCATGGAGGGAAGATTTCCGCTCGATGCCCTTCAACGTAACAAGGCAAAAGAAATGGGCTGATTATGTTGCTGAATGCCATGCCAAGGGAAAAGAAATAGATTACGATAATTACGATTGGGATAAATGATTATAATTTTATCGAATTGTGTTAAAGGGAATGGATGTCATATAATCAAAGTATAGATAGAATGTTTATTGAATATAAGGTATATCGTAAGATGTCAGATTTGAAGCCTTTTATATCTAGGGATGAACTCCCTTCTTGTCAGATGATTGGAAAGAAAATGTTTGTAGGGAAAAAAGCAAAAATAGAGGCTATTTATAGACTTACAGGGGAACGTTTACCAGAAGACTATACAACAGAGCAGGTAAACAGTTACCTTACTGTAGAGCTTTTTAATACATCTTTATGGCATAAGTACAGGAAGATTTATAATGAAGTTTCTAATGAAAAAGAAATTGTTATTGAGAATTATAGTTATCAATATACATTAGTTGTAGAATTAGCAAATAAATCAAATCCACCATTGGATGAAGGGAAGATAATACATTTTGTTATGTGCGAACTATTAGGAAATCCTTGTGAAATGTATAAAGGGATGAAAAACCCTATAATTTCTTTACGAAAAGATTATGATAGATAAAGCAAAAACATTAGATGAATGCTTTAAGGAACTAATCCTTAAAAGAGGTTGGTCTAAAAATAGTCCATATGACCGCCGAACTGCATCAAGGCATAAAAAGTTATTCCTTGAAGGAGCGTTGCCTGATGAATTTAAAAGAATATATTTGCAAAGTGCTGGTTATACAATAGTGCAGCCGGAGCTTTGGCGACAGGAATTATAAAACAGAGAAAATGAACTGGAGGAACATAATAAGAAATCTATTAGAAGTTATCATTGCTATATTTAGAATGATTCTCATAGGGCTATTTTATATAGCCAAGTTTATGTTTATGTTCTTTATTCTACTTTTTTTTGGTGTATTAATCAGTCAAAATAATAAGCGATGGTAAATAGAGAAATAAAAGCCCGAAAACGTGCGGTGAAAGAAGAAAAAGAAGAAATAGACGGTGAGATTGTTAGAATTAGAAAAGGGCATCCTCGTACAAATCTTCCTGTGGAACTCCCAGAAAATCCCACATGGCTGAAACAACCTAATGTGGTTACATTAATGGCTGGTGATTTTAAGACAGTACAGATTAGAATCTTAATAGCTGTTATAGAGAAATTACAGAATGTCATAGAATTAAGTATTCAGCATCTAGATAAATATGGTACATCTATTCCATGCGAGCAATTATCCTTATTTCAAGAATATTCAGACCGTATAAGAGTAGATATTGCATATCGGGATTTGGGCGTTAGTCCAGACCAATACAAGGAAGTAAAAAGTATGGTTCGTAAATTAATCAGTATTCCTGTAGAGTTTGATGTCAAAGACCCCATAACAGGTGAGGAAAGTTGGTCTATTACTGGTTTATTTACAAAGGCAAATATACCTAAAACTCCTTATTCAAGAGGTTTTTCTTTAGAAATGGATAGAGAGGTCGCTAAAGTTTTCATTAATGTTGATAGAGGCTTTACACGCTATATAAAAGAGATAGCCTTAAGAGCGCAAAGTAGATATACAATAAGAATGTATATGCTGATTAGTTCGTGGAAAGAAAAAGGTGGTTTCTCTATTTATGTGGATAGATTTCGGAAATTCTTAAAACTAGAGGATAAATACCCCGAGTTTAAAGATTTATATAGACGTGTAATACGCCCTGTTTACGAAGATTTGTTTGAACAGGCTGATTGCTGGTTTGAAATGGCAGAAGTTTATCGTAATTCAGGCGATACACAGCCTTATAAACTTAATTTCAAAGTTATTAAGTCTGCATTATCAAAGAAGGAAGAAGAACTATTAAAAGGACAAAAGAAGATGATAACGAATTTTTGTTCTTTGCACTTTGCAATGAAGGACGAACATTTGCAGCAGTTTATTCCACAGATTACCTTAAACAACTATAAAGCAGTAGTAACTAAGATGCTTTATCTAGGCGAATATGTTAGAGATAACTGGAATAAAATTTCAAATAAAGCAGAATATTGTTTATCCGTATTATTAAAAGAGGTAGAAATACTCCCCGGAATGATTGGAGAAGAAAAAGAAGA
The DNA here is from genome assembly GCF_040915385.1 of Coprococcus sp. RTP21204st1_G4_RTP21204_210225. Lineage (NCBI taxonomy): Bacteria > Bacillati > Bacillota > Clostridia > Lachnospirales > Lachnospiraceae > Coprococcus > Coprococcus sp. RTP21204st1_G4_RTP21204_210225. The sequence goes on from NZ_JBCPDP010000044.1 coordinate 2,715, forward strand.
TGAATAAAAGTTGGGTTTTTGTCCCTATGGATGGTGTAAAAGTTGGGTTTTTGTCCCTAAGAAGTTGGGTTTTTGTCCCTAAGAAGTTGGGTTTTTGTCCCTAAGAAGTTGGGTTTTTGTCCCTAGCTTTTTGTGATTAATCGTTGATTTTTAAACAGTTACCTTTTCAT
>NZ_JBCPDP010000045.1:0-2876 GCF_040915385.1 Coprococcus sp. RTP21204st1_G4_RTP21204_210225
AACAGAAAGAAGGACCTTAGGGTTTATAATAAACCCTTGGTCCTTCTTTTTTTCGGGACTATGCTTTTTTCACAGCCTCATCTTTAACGTGGCAACTGGCTACCATTTTACAAGCCCTATAGCTTTGCGTCGCAAACTTTCATCTGTTTTGCCGTTTTTCTTATTATAGCTTTTAAACATATGAAAAAAACTGAGTTTATTATACTCTAATGCTCGACTATGTACAAGAAAAACATTACCGTTTTTACGTCTAAAAGCAAAAAAAGAATAGCCGATACATATACTCGAACTGTTCTTCTACTTCTGAAGTCCACGCAGCATTGACATCACTGTTTCCTGCTCATGATTTTTAACCAGAGTTATTCTTTGCTGCTTTTTAATTCCTGCGATTATTCTTTAAATTCCACAGCATGCTTTCTCTTCCAGATCGGAAAAAGATTTCTCTGATAGACATAATTCTCCCGCTCTTTGCTCCCGATCGTATGGAAAAATGTCTTCCACATCCCAGTGTATTCATCTTCGTACTCTTCTGTTTTCCGAAGTGCCTCAAACTCTCCGTCCGTCAGATAACGAAGATAATTTTCTCCGTCTTTTGGATGGACACAGACGGTCTTCCGGTTATCGTCAACGATCATCCAATATTCCGATGGCATACGGTCTGCGAAATGTCTTCCAACCAGCATGATCACATCACTTTTGGGCTCCAGATGGCTGACATACACACGCCCGTCGAGACTTTGAAACCGGGCGAATTCACGGAAATGATGGCTTTCATTTCCAACATTACGATATAATTCCATAATCCGCATCACATGTGGGTTCGTATAATGTTCAAGTACATCTGCTCCTATTGCAAATCCAACTCGTAAAAAATTATAGATTGCCTGCAGTGCGTCTTCTTCTGCTGAAAGGGATGCGTAATACACATAAAGATATGCTCTGGAAGAAATATCTCTGCGGATAGACCGGGTGACTTTTTCTGCCTTTGAACAGTCTCCGTCTACATGGATATATTCATCCAGCAGTGTCGCCTGGAAAATCGGTTCCTTTTTCAGTCTTATCTGATCATGACCGATTAGCAAAGCATCTGCCCATGCATCATAGATACAGGTCATGATGTCTTCCAACCGATCCTTACAAGTATATATCTTCATAAATTTCCTGCTTTCTCATATTGCTATAAATATTTTCTGCTCTAATGATGTAACTATCCAATTCCAAAATCAGCAAGTGTCATCTGTGAGAAGCCTTCATTTGCATGAGCCATTTCCCAGGATTCCTTCCGGTCTACGCTGACCAGTTGTCTTGTGATATAAGTCTCTTCAAGTGGTGTGTGATACATCTGTTTTCCGCCACAGGTGATAAAATAGTGCGCTCTTTTCAGCACAACTCCCATTTTCTTCAGACTTGTGAAATCCATTCTGCCATATCTTCGTGCATTTACAATACGGCTGGCTGATTTCGGTCCGACTCCGGGTACGCGAAGGAGTTCTGCATAGCTTGCCGTTTCTACTTCAACGGGAAATAATTCCAGATGGCGTAATGCCCAATCACACTTCGGATCCAGAAGTTCGTTAAAATTCGGTTTCTCTATGGTTAAAAGTTCATCTGCCTGAAATCCGTAAAACCGGAGCAGCCAGTCTGCCTGATAAAGCCTGTGTTCACGCAAAAGCGGCGGTGGAGTTCCAATCTCAGGCAGAACAGGATCTTCATTCAGCGGGATATATGCCGAATAAAAGACACGTTTCAGATCAAATCCCTGATAAAGCTGCTGCGTGGTCTGTAATAAGGTATAATCGCTTTCACCTGTCGCTCCGATGATCATCTGGGTGCTTTGTCCTGCCGGTGCAAAGCTGCGTTTTAATCTGGACATATCATGTGGTGCAAGTTGATATGCCTGATTCCAGGTGAAGGAAGAATCCAATAGCGCAGGATTTGACTGTGCAGTAATTGGGGATACATCTGCTGCTTTTTGCAGCGCTGCCCTGCTATCCAGTTTCCTTTGGAACTGTTGTTTGGAAGTATCAGAAAAAATTCCGTTATGCAGGAACTGATTTCCACGGCTTCTTTCCATATATAATGATTTTCCGATTGCCATGCGATGTGCGGCAATGGTATTCTGCACCTTTCCCATTGGACTTAGGATTGTCTGCATAGTCTTGTTCGGTGCCAGCTTACGAAGTCCCTCAGAAGTTGGCAGTTCCAGATTCACGCTGACACGGTCTGCAAGATAACCGGCAGCCGCAAGTAATTCATCCGAAGCCCCCGGAATCGTCTTCACATGAATGTAGCCGTTAAAATGATATTTGGTGCGGAGAAGAAGCAGGGTCTCGCACATCTTTTCCATCGTATAGGTTGGATTTTTCAAAATACCGGAACTTAGGAAAAGTCCTTCTATATAATTCCGTTTATAAAATTCGACTGTAAGATTACAGATCTCTTCCGGAGTAAACGTAGCTCTTTTTACATCATTGCTCGCACGGTTAATGCAGTATTTGCAATCGTAGACACAATGATTGGTCATTAAGATCTTAAGTAAAGAAATACATCTTCCGTCTGCCGCAAAGCTGTGACAAATTCCACATGAAACGGCATTACCGAGTTCTCCTTTCTGTCCCCGGCGGCTTGAGCCGCTTGATGTACATGCGACATCATACTTTGCAGCATCAGCAAGAATATGTAATTTTTCCTGTATTGTATAATGCTCATTTGTCATTTCTGTATTCATATTTCTATTATACAAACATATGTTCGTCTATGCAAGTGTTTTTTACAGTTAAAACAGAGGCAATCAAGAATTACTTAAATGAAAAACTAAATTCCGGTTTTGGACCAAATGCAAGAGTAAATTCCATATAGGTAGAAGTTTCTTTTGC
>NZ_JBCPDP010000046.1:0-1396 GCF_040915385.1 Coprococcus sp. RTP21204st1_G4_RTP21204_210225
ATGATCCGGAGATATCTGAATGGGGAAACCCGGCTGGACAGACTCCAGTCATCCATACGCCAATCCATAACGTATGGAAGGGAACCCGGTGAACTGAAACATCTAAGTAGCCGGAGGAAGAGAAAACAACAAGTGATTCTGTGAGTAGCGGCGAGCGAAAACGGAAGAGCCCAAACCGGAATGCGTGCATTCCGGGGTTCGGACCGCGTAATTGATCTGATAAGTTTAGCAGAATGGTTTTGGGAAAGCCAGCCAGAGAGGGTGAAAGCCCCGTAAGCGAAAGACGAGTCAGCAAGGCGGGATCCAGAGTACCACGAGACACGAGAAACCTTGTGGGAATGAGCGGGGACCACCCCGTAAGGCTAAATACTCCTTAGTGACCGATAGCGCATAGTACTGTGAAGGAAAGGTGAAAAGGACCCCGGGAGGGGAGTGAAAGAGAACCTGAAACCCTGTGTTTACAAGCTGTGGAACATCTATATATGATGAACCGCGTACTTTTTGTAGAACGGTCCGGCGAGTTACGCCATCTGGCGAGGTTAAGTTCTTAAGGAATGGAGCCGAAGTGAAAACAAGTCTTAATAGGGCGTTAAGTCAGATGGAGTAGACCCGAAACCGGGTGATCTATCCATGTCCAGGATGAAGTTGCCGTAAAAGGCAATGGAGGTCCGAACCCACATCCGTTGAAAAGGGTGGGGATGAGGTGTGGATAGGGGAGAAATTCCAATCGAACCCGGAGATAGCTGGTTCTCCTCGAAATAGCTTTAGGGCTAGCCTCATGAGAGTCTTTTGGAGGTAGAGCACTGAATTCCCGCGGGGGCGTCAAAGCTTACCAAAGGATATCAAACTCCGAATGCCAGTAAGATGATTCATGGGAGTCAGACTGCACGAGATAAGTTGGGTAGTCAAAAGGGAAAGAGCCCAGACCTGCAGCTAAGGTCCCAAAATGTGTGTTAAGTGGAAAAGGATGTGGGATTTCAAAGACAACCAGGATGTTGGCTTAGAAGCAGCCATACATTAAAAGAGTGCGTAATAGCTCACTGGTCGAGAGGTCCTGCGCCGAAAATGTCCGGGGCTGAAACACACTACCGAAGCTCAGGAATTAACGTAGTTAATTGGTAGAGGAGCATTCTTAAAGGGAAGAAGCAGTACCGGAAGGAGCTGTGGACTTTTAAGAAGAGAGAATGCCGGAATGAGTAGCGAGAGGAAGGTGAGAATCCTTCCGGCCGAATACCCAAGGTTTCCAGAGTAAAGCTGATCTGCTCTGGGTAAGTCGGGGCCTAAGGTGAGGTCGAAAGACGTAGCCGATGGACAACAGGTTGAAATTCCTGTACTGCAGTATAACAGAACTGTGGGGACGCAGAGGGAGAGCACTAGCGGGAATGGAATCCCGCGG
>NZ_JBCPDP010000046.1:1491-2833 GCF_040915385.1 Coprococcus sp. RTP21204st1_G4_RTP21204_210225
TAAAGTAGGGAAATGTGTGAGCCAGCTGCCAAGAAAAGCCGCTATTGTTTGTACTGTACCCGTACCGTAAACCGACACAGGTAGGTGAGGAGAGAATCCTAAGGCCGACGGGAGAAGCATTGTTAAGGAACTCGGCAAAATGACTCCGTAACTTCGGGAGAAGGAGTGCCAGTGAGAGCTGGCCGCAGAGAATTGGCCCAAGCAACTGTTTAGCAAAAACACAGGTCTATGCAAAACCGTAAGGTGAAGTATATGGGCTGACGCCTGCCCGGTGCTGGAAGGTTAAGGGGAGAGGTTAGCGCAAGCGAAGCTTTGAACTTAAGCCCCAGTAAACGGCGGCCGTAACTATAACGGTCCTAAGGTAGCGAAATTCCTTGTCGGGTAAGTTCCGACCCGCACGAAAGGCGTAATGATTTGGGCACTGTCTCAACAATGCACCCGGTGAAATTGAAATACCAGTGAAGATGCTGGTTACCTGCGCCAGGACGGAAAGACCCCATGGAGCTTTACTCCAGCTTGATACTGGGATTCGATATTGTATGTACAGGATAGGTGGGAGGCGAAGAAGCATTGACGCCAGTTGATGCGGAGCCGCTGTTGGGATACCACCCTTGCAGTATTGGATTTCTAACCAGCAGCCGTGACCCGGCTGGGGGACAATGTCAGGCGGGGAGTTTGACTGGGGCGGTCGCCTCCGAAAGGGTATCGGAGGCGCTCAAAGGTTCCCTCAGAATGGTTGGAAACCATTCGAAGAGTGCAAAGGCAGAAGGGAGCTTGACTGCGACACCGACGGGTGGAGCAGGTACGAAAGTAGGACTTAGTGATCCGGTGGTATAAAGTGGGATTGCCATCGCTCAACGGATAAAAGCTACCCTGGGGATAACAGGCTTATCACTCCCAAGAGTTCACATCGACGGAGTGGTTTGGCACCTCGATGTCGGCTCATCGCATCCTGGGGCTGAAGTAGGTCCCAAGGGTTGGGCTGTTCGCCCATTAAAGCGGTACGCGAGCTGGGTTCAGAACGTCGTGAGACAGTTCGGTCCCTATCCGGCGTGGGCGTAGGATATTTGAGAGGAGCTGGCCTTAGTACGAGAGGACCGGGCTGGACTGACCGCTGGTGTATCTGTTGTTCCGCCAGGAGCATGGCAGAGTAGCCAAGTCAGGAAGGGATAAACGCTGAAGGCATCTAAGCGTGAAGCCCCCCTCAAGATGAGATATCCCAACGCAAGTTGTAAGACCCCTTGAAGACGACAAGGTAGATAGGGCAGAGGTGGAAGTGCAGTAATGCATGGAGCTGACTGTTACTAATCGGTCGAGGGCATAACCAAGAAGGTAGGACAGG
>NZ_JBCPDP010000047.1:0-2714 GCF_040915385.1 Coprococcus sp. RTP21204st1_G4_RTP21204_210225
ATGGCGCGGGCGATATCGCGGGCGAGCATCGGCTTTTCCGCGATGACTAATTTGCTCATATGGTTTCCTTCCTTTCTGGTTTGCTAGTCTTTAGGGAATAAAAGTGCGTCCGCACGTTCAGAGTCGAAACTCACGATGAATCGTTTCGCATCCATATCAAGAATCTGATTGTCCTTTAGGGTGTCGATGATTTCACGGATAACCTCAAAACTGAGTTTCGATGCTGACCTCATGTCATTTCTGGTCGGATTCTCTCCGACATGAGAAGCCAAAAAGTCGATAAGCGAGCGTTTTCCTTCGGAAATCGCTGCTTGACGGGCGATGGATTTTTGCTCGGTTCTCTCGATGCAGGCGGAAAGAATCGCGCTTTCGAGGTCAAAGGATGCCTTACCCTCATCAGCGATTTCCGCACCCGCTTTAAGGCCAACTCCAAGACCGATGTAATAGTTGAAATCTGCATACTCCCTTGCCCAGAGCTTGATTTCAAAGAACTCAGGTTCCTCGTCATTCCCCAAAGGCCAAGGCTTCACGAGTGCGTAACGGATGAAGCTGTTTTTTAGTTTTTCGATATTGTCTCGCTTAGATGGGAAAATCTCCCCCACGAACTCGATGAAATTCCATAGGTCATTGAGTTCCCCTTTGGAAAAATGTTCCTTTACATCTTCGTATGCCATGACGCTAATGCTCCTTTTCCAGTCTGAAAAGATGCCGCACCTCTATGAGCGATGCGGCAACCTGTTTCGCTGTTTTCCTGTCATTTTAGGTTGCTATCGATATGTCTTTCTGTAACGCGGGCGGTTTCCGCACGTCTTCCCGCGTCAAGTGCAGCTCTCCCGGATGCCATGTCACGAGATTCCCGCCGCACGCGGGACGTTTCCCTTCCATGCGTTTCCATCTGCGGGGTGTCTGCTCGTAGCTTGACAATGCATTCCGGTGGGCGTATAATTCTTCTATCAAGGTCGGGGCTTGCGATGTTGCCCCCAAACAATTGAAGTTTGGCTCGCGCATCGAGTTCCCGGCCTTTTTCTATGTCCTGATAGAGGACTCTCTGCGGCATCTGCTGCATCTTGAAGCGAAAGTAGTTCTCCGGTTTCCCATAGAAGCTGCAAACGATGGTGCCGCCAACGGAACGTCCTTCGCTAACGGCATTTCCACCCGGTCTTAACGCTGTAATGAGGGGAAATCCGTCCTCGTCCACATCGGCAAGAACAGCAATCATCGTATCGTCCCGGTCGGAATCCATGAGAACGACAGGGCGTTCCAGAAGCTCGGGCAGGCGCTTTATCTGCTCCAAAGTAAGACCGTGGGGATGCCTGACCCTCACGGTGGACGGGTAGAACCCTTTCGGTACGAGCGCGTCACGCAGGTGGTTGTAGGTATAGAAGAAGGGGTCTTGCGGAAATCCCGCTTCACGATAGATATTTCCGGGTGAGGAAACTTTCAGATACGCGCCCCTTGTGGAGAAGGATGCATCATAGAGGAACGGGGCGAAGTCGGCGGCTTCGTCCGCGAAGTCCAGATACTCCCCGTAACGGTCGGCGAGCGACAAAAGCTCAGTTGCCGCGATTTGCCTGCGGAGGAAGATTGCGCCATCCGGTCGGATGCCGGTGATGCGCTCCGTTGCCGGTTTGGAAACGGCGTTCTCGTATTCGCAGATTGTTCCGAGCCATTCCTGCAACCTTGCGGGTTTTACGGATTGCTTTCCATACAAAGGAGACGAAACCCGTCCCACCTGCATGTTCTCACGTTTCGCATCCGTGACGGCGGGCTTCCATTTGTCTCCGTTCGGCAAAGGCTTCCGGTCAACCCCGACGAACCCGAGCCGGTGCCCTTTCACGACCGTTCCATTCGCAACCTTGTCGGCAAGGTCGGAGATGGAACCGTTGAACCCGATGGCATCGGCGCACGTTTCAAGTGAGGTGAAGACCGTATCTAAGTCTTCGCAATAGACCGCTCGCTTGAAGTGCGAGTTGGGTGGTTTCGGCTCGTCTGCATAGTAGAAGTGGTAGCCGAGTAGGGCGGAACCTGAAATCAGAGCGGTGCGCATGTTGCCACGGTTGTTGGTTTTCCCGGAGTCCAGCCATTTTAAAGCGGCAATGGCCGATTCAAACTGAACCCCGGTTTCCAAACAGATAACCGGGCGCTTTTTGGAGGAACCTTTTCCACCGTTGCCGGATTTGAAAAACGAATCGTCCGGCTTCGGCTCGTCTGCGCGGTAGAAGTGGTAGCCACCGGTGCTGTAGCCGTAGGTCAGGGCACTGTTGAGACTACCCGAGCTTACTCCATATCGCTCCATGGCTTCCTTCATGCTCTCGAACCGCTCTTCTGTTTCCAAGCAGATGACGGGAGTACCCGGTTTCGACACGTAACCTACCTTCTTTCGAGTCCTAGCCGATGTTCTGGGTGTCCTTTGCTGGCGCGTCCCTTTGGGGGGCATCGGCGAGCAGTGCATCCTTGCCGGAAGCCATATCGTGGATCTCGACGGAAATGTCGTATCCGCAAGGCTCCATACCGTGTCGGATGGCATCGACCGCCTTTTCGCCACTACCGGGTTCGCTGATAACGGTGAAGTACCCTTCCACGCGGGCGCTCTCCCCATCCGTGAGCGACCGGCTCTCCCCGGTCTCGGGGTCGAAGCCCACGGCTACGATATCGCCGTTTAGAACGGTGTAGAAATCCCCCATCTCCACGACCTTCGAGTAATCGAGCTGGGA
>NZ_JBCPDP010000048.1:0-2521 GCF_040915385.1 Coprococcus sp. RTP21204st1_G4_RTP21204_210225
GACCATGATGGGGCTTGTAAAGTCCGGCTCTTGGGCGAAGGAAATCCTCGGCGCGTAGACGCTTACCGAAAACCTGCTACCGCTCACCGAAGGGGCGTGCCGAAACCGGTGCGCCCCTTCCCCTTAATAAGTTATTATTGGGAGCCAAGCGAAGGCTTCCGATGGAAAGGAACACGCTATGGCATATAACACACCGGAAACGGTTGCCGACTACCTAGCCCGCTTCCAGATGGAGATAACCCATCGTGGAAAGGGCACCTTCACTCCCGACCATGTGAAGTATTCCCTCACCATTGCGAGCGGCGGGAAAGACTTTTTCACGACCTTCGAGTCGAACCCTCATGTTCACGGCGAACCCACCATCACGCAAGTCTTTGGTGCCCTCGCATCCGATGCGATGGTTGTTCGCGACTACGGGATGGATGAGTTCGTAGACGAGTTTTGCGACGGGATGAAGCCGTCTGCCGCCATCCGCGCCTACAACTCCTGCAAGGAGACCTACGACTGGATGCGTGACGGTCTGTATCTCTCGAACGGCGATATCGCATCCCTCTCCGAGGTTATCAGCGAGAACGAGGACGAGGTAAACACTCTGGTCGAGAAGGCCGCATCCGAGCGTGCCGCGCGGTACGCCTATGACCATCCGAAGCTGCCGAAGGGTTTCGTTACTATCGAGCAGCTGCAAGGAGACCTTGACCTCGGGGACTTGCGCGACGAGGTGGAGGATTTTGATTTCGACGGTGACATCACCGAAGCGTTCGGCGAAACTGCCGAGTATAAGGTCGATGACAACTACCATGCCCTTCTCACGTGGCTTCCCGACCACACGGAGTGGCTGGAAGAAGCCGAGTTCGACGGCCTTCTCGAAGGCTGCGAGGGCGATATCTACAAGATGGTTCAGATGGCGCAGTACGTGTGCTTCAAGTCCGACCTCTACGACCATTGCGAGGATATCTGCCGTTACGGCACCCTCGACCAGCTAAGGGATATGGGGGTCTATGCCATCCGGGAAAGCCTTGCAGACGAAATCTTAAACGACCTCTCCTATGATGAGGATTATGCGCCGACCGATGACGCGAAGGACACCATCATCTCGGCTATCTATGCCACGTTCGAGGAGAAATATGGCGAAGACTTCGCCGATTGTGCCGACAACTTCATACAGGACAACGATGATATCGCGGGGCGCGTGAACCCCTGCGCGATGAGCGTGGAAACGGTTCGCGCGGTCTATGGGATGGGCTTTGATGCGGTCTTCTTGAATGACTGGAAGAAAGAGCTTGCAGAATGCGATATCGACCCGGAAGCGGTTTCCGTTGACAGCGAAGCGCACGATATGGAAAACGGCAGGGATGGGCTTGATGGTAACGCCCCGGAAAAGGATGCCCCGGAAAAGGACGATAGAGATGCGCAGCCGCCTGTAGACACCGACAACCGTTAGAAATGTGCATGGAAACGGGTGAGGGCAAGGCTCCACCCGTTTTCTGCTGAAAGGAGACTCTATGGAACCGAAACCGAAAGAGCGCATCGTCTTCGACGAAGACCTCTACTACGGAGACGAAGGCGAAGAAATGGCGATAAACGACCTCATGGAACGTGACGGTCTGACCGAGGATGAGGTGCGCGAGGACTTCACCGACGATGAGATTTTCAATCATCAGATGGAGATGAAGGATTTCGATTACGAGGAGGAGATGCGGGCACTTGCCGCCTTCTTTAACGGGGAGAAGTCCGACATGTCGGATTTCGTCAACCCTTACGGCGGCAACCACATCCTCGTGTCGGGAAGTGTTGGGCGCTGGAACGGCACGTCCACCGGCATCGCCGTCTACAAGGACTTCGATGCCGCCACCGATTGCTCTCCATCCCGTTTCGGTCAGGGCAACGTTTTCGCCGACTGCGAGATTCAGAAGGTCTGGGACGAGAACGGCACGCTTTACCTTGCCGGTGCCCACCATGACGGGCGCGTATCCGTCGAGATGCGTCAGCTCACCGATGAGGGCGAGCGCCTTTGGGGACAGCTCGATTACGAGGATCATCTGCCCCTCGATGGGCTTACCGCCATGGGAAAGCACTATGAGCTTGGCGACGAGAACCGGTTCGTCCACGACCTCTATAACAGCCCGGAACTCTGCGCCGCCCCCCGTTACGTGGAGCAGTCCTTCGGATGCCCTTCTGAGGAATACGAGAAAGAGGAAGGGACGCTCCCTCACGACTTCACCACCGGCAAATGGCGCGTGCATCTTATCTACCCCGGAGAGCGTTACGGTCTCGATGGTTGCCTGACCTATGAGTTAAATGCTTACTCTGGCGTACCTGCCGCCGCCCATCGCGCGTCCTACCCCCTTGTGGAGTTCTACGATACCTCGCAGGATGCCGCCCGCTTCCCGGGCGGGCAGTTCGTCTCTCGCTACTACATGACCGACCTGCTTGAGGACGATTCCATTGCCGTCTCCCTCGACACGATGCTCAAGAACGGGAACCAGTTCTCCCTTGATGGCGGCATCCCCGCTTGGACGGT
>NZ_JBCPDP010000049.1:0-2105 GCF_040915385.1 Coprococcus sp. RTP21204st1_G4_RTP21204_210225
CTTTAATATAATATCATCAGAAGCTATGTTTGTTCCATCATTCATAACTTAATACTTTTTTTTTGTTCATGTTGTTTCATTAGAATTTCATTGAAATCTTTTGCTTTTTCTGCTTTATGAGAAATCATAGGAGCTATTATTTTGCTTTTTTCCCTAAAACTTTCTAGTGAAACGTCATTTTTGTTAATAGTGAATTCTCTACCCTTAGTTTTAAACAGCACATCATCTTTATTTTCTTTTATTGTCACTTCTGTATTACTAATGATTCCAGACACTTTAATGTCATACAAATTACCGTTTAAATCATTATCAAAACAGGTATGTACTTTAGCTTGTGGGTATCGCAATAAAGTGTTTTTTATTTGATTAACTGAAATGTACCCTCCTACACTACAAAAAACACTTTCTTCTAATTTGATTTTGTTAGCATTGAGCTGATAGAAGCTCATAGCATCTAAAGCGGATTCTGCAAAGTATATATGTTTTGCCATTTGGGGGTGTGGGCAAAAATCAGCAATCCAAAGCGAGTTACTTTTATCTCCTCCGGCAGCCATTCCTTTGAATCCATAGTTTCTTAATTCGTAATTTGTTACTTTGTTGTCTTTATCTGTTGGATTAATATAGGGAAAACCTATATTATAATAATTGCCGTTTCCTTGTAAGTCTTTAACCCTTGTGATAAATGGGAGAAACTTCTCTACGACTTGATGATTTATATTTCTTTCATTTGTGAGAAATCTTAAATCAGCGAGTGTAGTAGGAAATTCTTTATACCTATCTCTGTCAAAAGATTTGTTTTCTGTTTTTACAACTTTGAATGCTTCATATTTAGGACTATAAGGCTCATTTGCGTAATGTCCTAAAATCATATTAATTCGCACAAATGTATTTTGATGTTGGAATTGTGGGAAGTCGTTAATATGATTTTTGATGAACTGAATTAAATCTCCACCTTTATAATTCCTATCATAGTAGTGTTCTTGTACACTATGAGGATTCTTGATGATGATTTCATCCAACTTGTTACCTGCTCCGTCTGTTAGTTTAAAAACAGGCGAAACCTTTCCTTTGCTAATGTCTTGTTTATATCCTAAATCTTCAAGTATTTGAATGATGGATATTTTAGCCTTATAATCGTCAAATGTTAGCATAATATTATAGTTTCATTGTTGGAGTATCATTATTTTTTCCGTAGGTTCTACCATATCCGAGAATAGATGCTTCTTGCTTCGCTGTTGCTTTAATAGAACTATCTATTTTATCTATCTGGGTAGATATTTGTTCTCCGACAGTTTGTTTAGTAGCTTCCCTAGAGCTGGAATATGTTTTTTCTACTTCCTTGTAAGAAGCATAATCCTTAGAAAGTTTATGTTTCTCTAAAAAGGCAGCCATTTCGGTGGGTTTATCTTTAAAAATTTCATCAATCCCTTTAGCTCCTTTTTGGGCTACAAACTCTAATCTTTCTTTATCAGATATATGTCTTTCTCTATTGTTTGTTCTTTATTTTCAGTCGCTTTAATTTCTATAGTATTTGCATCTTTGATTGATAATCCATTTCTGGCATTCAAATCTAGTTTTACTTTTGCAGCTTTGTTTAGTTCCTCGTTTACAATGGTAATTTCTTTTCCATTTTTGAGATTTTCTTGCTGCATAGGAGTTAGCTCTACTCCTCCAAGTTTTTGGGGAATATGAATGTCTTTTGCTTTTATTGATACAATCTCATTAGTATCTTTGTCACGTTGGTGCAATGTTCTTTCTCCTTTTGAATTAGTCTTTACTACGACATTATCAGCTTTTAGGGCTTTTATTTCATCCTTAGTAAAGGATAAATCATTTTTTATTTCTTGTCGTTTAGGAATGAGTAAGATAGCAATCCCAGCGATTGGGTAAACTACAGTAATAGCTGCGATTGCTAGTTTTCTAGCATTGATACCATCAATTTTGATGCGTTTACCTTCTTCTTTGAAATCAATTTCGTTGGCTTTTAATTTAGATTTATTTTCAGGTGTATTCTCGGCTGTTATATATTTAAGAGTTGTTGCTTTCCCTTCAAAATGGAGTTTCCCATTTTCTGTTTTATAAGACACTTTTTCATTGTCTAGAAG
>NZ_JBCPDP010000050.1:0-2091 GCF_040915385.1 Coprococcus sp. RTP21204st1_G4_RTP21204_210225
ACACCGCCACAGTAGGGAATCAACTCTTTATAAGCCTGCTGAACCTCTGGCGATAAATCCGTGTAAGCAAAGTACAGCTTGTTTAATCGTCTGACAGATGTTGTCCTTACAATGTCGCCAGCAAAGGGGAGCTTCATATCAATGATTTGATAATCATTGCTGTCAGCTTCCACGCCGAGCAGGTCACGGAACAGCTCATAATCAATGGGTAAATCAAACCAGCGAGAGGTTTTATCCTCTGCTGATTTAGTCGTTTCAATCAATACGCTACATTCTTCCATAGGCTTTACGCTCCAATAATCTTATTGAATAACTGTAACAATACGTCTTTTACGCCGGACGCATTGAATACAAGACCAACGGCTACTAAGGCAACTACCAAGAATCCGATAAGTTTGGAAAACTCACGCTTGAATCCCAAGTAGATACCGATAACAACAATCGCCATCAGTACAAGGCTCTGTGCGTTGCTTAAAAACCAGTTATAAAGGTTCTGTCCAAAATTCATGCTTTCTTTTCTCCTTTCAGTTCCATCATTTTTCGGTCAGACTGTCTGCCAGCCTGTAAAATACACATGGCAATCACGCCAACTGTTCCCCCGAAAGAGAAGAATAGGAAATCAAATAATAATCGTTGCATTTTTCAATTCTCCTTTTCTAAAATCACATCTTCGGTAGATGTGGTCTGTTGTTCGATTATCTTGTAATGTTTTTCCGTCAGTTTCGTGGATTTACGGATTTCTTTCAGATAATCAACACCTGTTTTTGCTGTGATTGTTTCCAGCATTTTGAGTGTCGGGTCAACCTGCCGTTGAATCCAGCGTAGGGTTCTGTCCAGTGTGTAGGGTTCGGGTTTGGTCGTGAGCTTTAACGGCTCTCTGTTTTCCCCGATGAACCACGCCCAGCGGACAGATAATTTCCAGTCACTCCGTTTTTTGTCTGCTTCCTTATCCACGAAGCGTACATAACGGTTGATAATAGAAAATGCCGTCCGTTCAGCGTCATAGTAAGTCAGCAGGTCACGGACAGCATAATAAGCACGTTCATTTTTCAACCGTATTTCAAATCTGTTTTTTATCGGTGCTTCCTCAATGGGAATCCCAAGTTTGATGTACTGCTCATAGCTCTTTTCATAGACACAGAAGTACACCTCACTTTTCAATGAGCCGATATAAAGCGTATAGCCCATACCAGCCTTGTCCTGTTCCTCATGCTTGACTAGTTCGCCGGAAGCATAGGACTTAAAGGAACGGAACACGGATACACATTCCTCATTCCGGCATTTTTCGGTCAGTTCTGGAATATCTAACATTCCCGTATGGTCATTGATGGCAAGGTCAAGGCGTTTCATCACACCGCCGTCCACCAGAGCGTCCATAAGGAAGTCATACCAGCTCCGTTCCTGTGCCAGCAGATAACTTTCAAACTGGCGACAGCCTTTTCCTTTCAGTTCCAGCAGGACACCTTTTTCTTCATCGGGGGAAGTGTATACGAAAATATCTCCGATGTAGTAGTGTTCCGTGTAACTGTAATGCCCGAAGTCCTCATGTATCATGTACTGAATATTGAGCTGTAAAATATCTTTGATGATATGTCCAATATCCAGTGTCGGAAACCGTATCCTCACATAATCAAACAGCATGGTAAGCGGTGCTTCTGGATTGAATTTTTCCAGAGCTTCCATAAGTTTTACTTTCATTTCTTCTGTGACCGCCACCTTGCCGGATTCGATACGGCTTAAATGTTCACGGCTGATTCCAGCCATGACCGCAAGTTTCGTCTGGGATACACCGTACTGCAAACGTTTGTCTGCAAAATCCTGTATCCACTCTGTATCATTCAGTTCGATACCCCCTTTACGAAAAAAATGTGACATTTTTCATCTGATGTCACAGCAATAAAAAAAGCTACCAAACGCTTAATTTTAGCCAAGAATTGGTAACTTTTGTGTATGTTTCCTTGTGATTTGTGCCCCTCTGTTAGATACCGAGGGGCTTGATATATGCTGGCGTGGCTACCGCCACACCAGCAAGGCTAGTCCGTACCTGTGGCTTTCGCTTCGCACGCCACCTGTCCGTCCTGCCTTATGTGT
>NZ_JBCPDP010000051.1:0-2073 GCF_040915385.1 Coprococcus sp. RTP21204st1_G4_RTP21204_210225
TCTCGTCCGCATCGCCCTTGGTGGTCTTGCGGCTCTTGATGCCGTAAGCGGTCGCGCAGCCTGCGGCAATCAGGAGGATGCCGATGGCGATGGCGATGTTCGTCATGTCAACGCCGGTCTTTCCGTAGGTGGAGCCTGCCGGGGTCGAGGTGACGGTCACGGACTGTCCCTCGTCGTTGATATCCTTATGCTCCGCTACGGTAACGTCCGTGGCCTTGCCGTCGATATCGCTCTGTTTGGTCAGCTCCTCGAAGACAACCAGTGTATGACCGTCGAGGGAGGTTGCATCGAACTCGCCGAGGTTGATGGAGACCGTGCCGCTCTCACTGTTCGGCGTGAACTTGAGTTCGGCGGTCACGCCCTTGTCGGCAACCTTCAAAGGTTCGCCGGTCTTCTTATCCATGAGCGTGGCATGGAGCGTGTACTCCTTGCCGGGGATAAGACCCTCGTACTTCACCTCGTCAGTGATGACGGCATCCTTGCCAGCCATCAGTTCATGGTCACCGTCGGACTTGTCGGTCGCGGTGGTACCGATGGTACTCGGGGCGAGTTTTACCGTCTGTCCCTCGTTGTCCTTATCGCATTCGCTCGCGACGATGGAAACGGGAGTCTCATCGGAAGCGTTCTCGATGCTGCCCTTGAACATGACCTCGAAGACCACGAGGTTCTTGGTCTCGCCGGACAGGCGGTCGATAACGTCGTTGGAGTTGAAGGTGTAGTCCATGTCGATGGAACCGGACTCCTTCTCAGGGGTGAACTCCGCCGTCTTGTAGACAAGGCAGGAGAGGAGGTCTTTGTTCTCCTCGGCATATGCCTTGACCTTGGCGAGGTCGATGGAAGCGGTCGGGAGCTTCTTTGCGTTCGACCAGTCGATACCGTTATCGGTAACCTCGACCTCATCGGCCTTGTAGGTCTCCTCGATATTACGGACGAAGCTTGTGCCGCCGTCTGCGGTGGCGCTGCCGCTACCCTCCAGACCGGTGAGCTTCCAAGTGCCGTCTTCCTGCTCGGTGAGAGTCTGGGTGTCGGTCTTGACAGTCCAAGTGCCGTCCTCGTTCTCGGTGCGCTCGGAAGCATCATAGGTGTAGGAACCGTCCGCGTTCTTGACGATGGCGGCACCGTTGCCCCAGTCCTTGTCCTTAACCTTGATGGAGTAGGTGTTCGACTGGAAGCCGAGCACGTTCATCAGGCCGGAGGTGAACTTGGTGAGGTCATCCTCGGTATACTTCTTCGCGCCTTCGCCGGTCAATACGGGAAGACCGGTCTTTGCATCCATCAGGATACCGGCCATGGTGTAGGCCTTGCCGGTGAGCACATGGTCGTACTCCACCTTGTCGGTGACGGTGGACTCGGCATCGGCGATAACGGTCTTGTCACCATCGAGCTTGTCCGTGGCTGTGGTACCAATCTCGGAAGTGTGCATGGTGACCGTCTGGTCTTCATCCTCGATATCGCTATGGGAAGCAATCTCCTTGTCCTTGTAGGACAGGGACTCGAAAGCGACCACCGGCGTGTTGTCTTTCAGGAGCGACCCATCGAAGGTGAAGGTCACATCGACGGTGCCGTAGGTGTCCTCGGGAACGAACTCGGTCTCGGCGGTGACGGGGTTGCCGTCGGCATCGAGGAGCTGCTTCTTGGTGACCTTGCCGTCCTTGTCGGTGACCTTCTCGTAGAGGGTGCCGGTGACCTTGTAGGTCTTGCCGGGAGTGACGTTCTTGTACTTCACGGTATCGACGATAGTAACATCGCCCTCACCGATGAGGTTCTTGTCCGCATCCAAGCCGTCCACGGCAGTGGTGGAAAGCGTGGGCTTCGTGATGGTGACGGTCTGGGACTTGTCCTCGATATCGGCATGGCTCGCAAGTTCCTTGCCGTTCAGGGACAGGGACTCGAAAGCGACCACCTTGTCCTTGGCCTTGAGGTCGGACGCGTCGAAGGCGAAGGTCACATCGACGGTGCCGTAGGTGTCCTCGGGAACGAACTCGGTCTCGGCGGTGACGGGGTTGCCGTCGGCATCGAGGAGCTGCTTCTTGGTGACCTTGCCGTCCTTGTCGGTGACCTTCTCGTAGAGGG
>NZ_JBCPDP010000052.1:0-2056 GCF_040915385.1 Coprococcus sp. RTP21204st1_G4_RTP21204_210225
CCATCTGAATCGGAGAGGTTCACGATGGATTCCGCGATGGTCTCGATATCGCTGTCCGATTCCATGGTAAGAAGCGGGGAGCATTTCAGCCTGTCCGGCAATTTGTCTTTGAGTGTCATGGTCTATCTCCTTACAATACGTCTTCGCCGTTAAAGGGCAGGCTCGAACCATGCTCCCGCGTGGTTTCCTGCGCCTTCGTCTCCGTATCCATCTGGTTCTTGGCAGCGGTCATATCGCGAGCTTCCCCCGTGAGGGAATAGGACTCGGAATCATATTGCTGCTCCTCGCGAATATCGGAGGGGCGAATCTCGCTTCCGGTCTGCTCCGCATCCATGACGGCGGTGCGGGAATCGGTATCTGCGCCATCGTGGCTTTCAATACCGGAGTTCGGGTCGGGCGTGCGCCCGTCGTTATCCATGGCACCATCAGATGCAACCGGCTCAACCAGCTGTTGTTCGTCACGCATCTGCTCCTGCGCCAGACGCGCATTCTGCATGGCAAGGTCTCCATCCGGGAGGGTGCCAGCGTCTTTCGGGGTATTCTGCTCGAACCAGTTGTGGGTCACATCGAGGTCGTACCGGTTCTTTAACGTCTCCGCAGAGACCGGCCAGTCACGACCGCGCTCATACGCCGGTACCGAACCGTCTTTATTCAGGCTTGCAGGCTCGTAGGCCATGACCTCACCCTTGCTGGTTTCAGTCACACCGAAGCCCTGCGCGTTCATCTTGCGCTCGAAGTCGGAAAAGTCCGTGCAGTCTTCCCTTGCCTTCTGGGCAGCGTTTCGGATGTTCTGGGTATGGATGGCGGTGTCCTCGGCACGGAGTGTAGAGACCTTATCACTGCGGGCAGGTGCATCCTTTCCCGGCACGTCATAGGTCTTTTCCGGGGCATCCGTTTTCACCTGCGTCGCGTGAACCTTGTAGGGGGCACCGACGGAAATTACATCGAAATCCTCATGGGTCTCACGACCAACCATCTCGGTAAGCTCCTTGTGGGAGTAGCCGGAGAAGCAAATCGAATCGTCGATGTTGAGGTTTTCGGTATCCTGCTCGCTAAAGAGCACATCGTAAGTTTCTTCTGGTGCATCCTTGTAACGGATGGTGACCGGAATGACCGTTACGTCCTCTGCTGGAAGGTCGGGATAGCCTGTCAGCTCCGTGAGGGAATCCATGGTCTTCTTATTCACGGGTTCCGCGTGATTCAGCGCGTCGGTGATACGCTGCTCATCGAGACGCGCCATCACGTCCTTAAATTGCGGGGCATACCCTGCGACGGTCTTAGCATCCTCCTTGGCAAAGGCAAGGAAACCATTTCCCTGTTTGTCCGTGTAGGCGGCGGCATAGGTACCATTCTCGCGGCATACCTGCGCATAGTAGGCGGCTTCCTCGGAAGTACCAAAGGGCACGACCACCTGCTCACGAGAGGATTGCTTCTCAGCCATTGCTTTTGCGGCTTCAGGAGTGTTCCCCTCCTTCTTATAATGGCGCTGCCACCAGTCAAAAGCACGTTCCCTGCCACGTCCGAACCGCAAGTAGTTCTCCGTCTGCCTTGTGACGAAGTTTAGGAGGGCGTTTCCCATGTCATCGCCGAAATCCTGAGCCATGTGGCATCATCCTTTCTTTTCCGATTTCCTGCTTTTTGAAGCGGCAAGAATGCCGTCTCCTTGGGGACAGATTATAACGCAGGCTATTTTTCTATCCCTCTGCCCTATACACGAACATGCAGGTAGAAACTGCCAAATGCACAGATGCCGATGATAGAAAAAGACACCATTTAGCATCAAATGAACCCATTTGCGCCTATTTGCGAACGTTGACCCTTTTCTCGTCCGGGTAGAGGGATTCGGCCCTCAACCATCCCGCCCACAAATCTTTCATAAATCCGCAGGCGGATTGACGGAAACATTTGGAACGGAAAAGTTGACCGGCTCCGACTTCCGTGCATTCGCCTTCGCTGCCGCGATGCGCCGGACGCAGGAAAAGCGAGGGGCTTTCCCGCCGGGCACCGCGACCGCTCATTATATGCACGGAGATTGCTGAAATGGGGCGCTGCCCCA
>NZ_JBCPDP010000053.1:0-1893 GCF_040915385.1 Coprococcus sp. RTP21204st1_G4_RTP21204_210225
GTTTAACTCCTACTTCATTAAACTTGTTCCAATCTATATCAACATATGAACCTTTACCATCTAGGGTTTGGTTTTGTTCATAAGCATATCGATAAAGGTCTTCTCCTTTATATGCAATTTTATTTTCAAGGTCAATGACTGTAAATCCGTCTTTATATCCTTCATTCTTATTAGCACCTTGTTTTATATCATCCCATTTTATAATTGCAACATTGTGGTTTTCTCGTAAATATTGGCTATATTCTTGGAAATTATTGCTAGCTTGTTCTTTATCAAAGAAACTGATTATTCTTTCTTTAGATTGCTCTAACAAGGATTCTCTATTATCTCCTAAATTGCCAAGTTTAAGTGTATTCAGTGGATAAGTATATGTTTCATTACCTTTGGAAAAGATAATATCACCATTTCGATATTCTTCTGAATATCCAAGAACTGCTGCTATGGCTCGGAATTGTCCGGCATTTTCATAACTATATTGCAGGGCTTCAAAACTTTTCTTTTCTTCCATTTTATAATTTGAATTTATGTTCTACTTTAGATTGAGATTCATTTCCAAGTGACGGCTTTTGTCCTTTCATGTATTCTATATATTCATTTCTGTTTTTATCAGTATGAATAGTTCCTATAATTTGTGGGTTATGCCGGTCATAAGCTATTTTCTGTTGCTGCTCGAAGTCTAGGAATTTTATTCCTCTTGGATTATTTAAATCTAATCTTATGGCAATTTTTTCTTTGTCAACGTTTAAAATCAATTCCTTACCTGATTTTAGAGTTTCCTTTTGTTGCTTATCCAGCTCAACACCTTTTATGTTTGAAGGTATTGAAATGCTTTTGATTTTTGTTTTAAGCAATTCGTTTGTTTCAGGGTCTAATTGTACAAGATATTTTTCATTGTTAATAGTTTTTGTTATTATTTCGTTATCTTGAAGTCGTTCTAACTCCTTTGGCTTAAGATTTATATCATTCATTATTTCTGGTCTGACTGGATGAATTTTAACGCCAGCATTGTTACTGTCTTTCCAGTACAAACTTATTTTTCCTTTCATACTTATTTCTTCTCCATTGTTATCGTGAAAAGAAAGGTCTAGTAAACTGGTTCTCTTTCCAGATAATAGAGCTGTGATATTTGCCTTATCCAAAGACCATATCTGCTTTTTTGATATTCCTATTAGTTCTAATTCTTTATATGGAATATCATTTTCATTAAAAATAGCTTGATTTTTATCCATGTAATGTATATTTTTGCTCAAAAGTAATAAAAATATCAATATGAAGAATAAAATTATCATGTTTTTTGCTTATTCATTGTTTTTTTCAGTGAATGGCTACTGTCAGTTTAATACGGTATTACAGAAAAAGGATATTCCTAAAGCAGAACCAGTATTAGCAACGACAGAAAATAAATTGATAGAAGAAAAAGAAAAGGCTGTTGTCGTCAATGATGCTTTGACTACAGAACGGCTTGCATACTGGAAGCAAAGAAGGTATTTATCTTTGCCCATTGATTCAATGGTGATAACTTCCTATTATGGTAAAAGAAAAGACCCATTTACTGGAAAAATAGCAAATCATAGAGGGATAGACCTTAAAGGTAACAACGACTATGTTTATTCGATAATGCCGGGAATGGTTGTAAAAACAGGAAAAAATAAAGGGTTGGGCAATTATGTAGAAGTGCGTCATGGTGATTTTACTTCTATCTATGGGCATTTATACAGTGTGCTTGTAAATGCGAAACAAGCTGTTGAAGCTGGGCAACCAATAGGCATTAGTGGAAGTACCGGGCGCAGCACAGGAGAACACTTACATTTTCAAATGGAATACAAAGATAAGACTATAGACCCCAAGCCAATTCTTGATTATATTAATGAGGTAATCAGAACCGGTAAAGGA
>NZ_JBCPDP010000054.1:0-1852 GCF_040915385.1 Coprococcus sp. RTP21204st1_G4_RTP21204_210225
GTCATACCATTATTATATCTATTATAATCTAATTTCTAAAATCACTTAAATAAATTTCAGGTAGTATTTCTCTATAATTCTCTGGACTTGTAACATAATGTATTGATTCTATTATATTAGCCTCACAAATGACATCATATACCCATGCTTTAAAATTTCCTTCCAAATCACTCTCATTATCATTGAATTTATTAAAATCATTTTTGGCTTCATCTGTTAGATATTTTAATACATTATGATAGGTAAATTCTTCCTGAAACATTATAATGTGAGGTGAAATTTCTTCGCCTATCCTTGGAAGATGCGGAAAATTCCAATCACCCTTTACGCTCATTCCTCTCTCTTTAAAAAAATGGCTATAAATTATAAATTTTATTTTCATATTAGTTTTATTTTAAAATCATCGTTCAGTACAAGCTTTCTTTCCATCGGTTGCCCGTTTTTATCACGAAATCCAGTTAACACAGGTGTTTCTTTTTTCTCGCAAAGTTCTATTGCTTCTTCGGGAGTTATAGAACGTCCTGACATTTCACGCCAAATGACAAAATCACATTTTATGTTTTCATTTCTATAGTTGGAACAATTATAGGCTTTTTTGTTTATATATAAGTTTCCTCCACACTTAGGACACTTACACAATGTATTATCAAAAGAAATATCTAAGTTCTCTGTTAGAACCAGCCGTGAAGAAAAATCATTTCCTTCTCTTGATTTAAATCCAGTCATAAACGGTGTTTTTTTACCTTTGGCAAGTATTTCTGCTGCTTCCAATGGTATTTCTCTTTGTGCAATAGTTTTGGGTATATAGAGGTTACAAACTCTGTTGTTGTCCTTGTCCTTTTGCGAATACCCTTTACAAGCATATCCATTTAGTAAAATTTCAATTTCTCTACCACACACAGGACACGGAGTTTCTAATACTTCATTTACGAAAGAAGGAATAACGATTCCATTTTCGATAGTCAGATATGCAGAAAAAGGAACTCCTTTTTTATTATGGAAGTCATGAAATATATCTGTTTTCCCTGTTGTTATTAATTGCCTGGCTATTTCTTCTGTAATCTCTTTTCCCCAATATGAATGATAAATATTAAATGTACATTTGTCATTCATGTTTTTGAAGTAATTACAGGAATATCCTAAACTACCTTTCATTATGTGTCCTTTCTGGCAAATAGGGCATAAGCCTAAATCTTTGATTGTATCATTATCCATTTAATATCCTCCTTTACTAATCCATTTAATGCCGTTTAAAATATTATCTACTTTTTGTTTCCCACTATTTACATATTTAAATTGTCCGGGTACAAGTGTTTTTAGTACTCCAGCTCTTTTAGCGGATTTCATTTGTCGGCATACAGCGTATGCAAGTCCTCGCATCCGTCTAAGTTCATTGACCACATGAATACATAAATCTATCCTTTGCTTATTATCCATAAGATTTTTTTCACCGCCTTGCAATGCTATATTGTTTATGTATATCATTAAATCTACACTTCGACTGATAAGTTCATACTCTGTTTTTGCAATTATGGTTAATAATTTGGGGTCTCCAACTGCATATTTAGCTGCTTCGGATTGATACTTAGCTATGTCTCTAGCTAAGGTTGAAGCATAAATAATATCCTTTCCATTTTTCACAACTGCATTAACTGTAGAAAGATAGTTGTATGTCTTTTCCTGTAAGGATTGAATTTGACTCATTTTTTGTTGAATTAAAATTTGAAAGTTACGGATTTTTGTTTCCTCACTTTGTATATCTTTCAGTACACCTTGTTGCGCCTGATGGGAATAAACCAATGTTCCAATCATTGCCGGGTCAATGACAATAGATTGTGCTAGTCCTTTTATG
>NZ_JBCPDP010000055.1:0-1719 GCF_040915385.1 Coprococcus sp. RTP21204st1_G4_RTP21204_210225
ACTTAAATGAAAAACTAAATTCCAGCTGTGGATTATCTCAGTAACTATGCGGGATTAAATTCTGTAATGCACCTTAACAATTCTATTTTTTTGTCTTATAATAAACCTGTAAGCACTCATGATTTATGTTTTTATGCATACTAACCGGGCATCTGAAAATAGTGTGCGAGACTAAATTCCACATGCCTTATGTGCAAGACTAAATTCTGGTGCAGTGAAATCTGCCTGTGCTTTACTATTTTATTTTATAAGTTTTGGACTAAGCATAACATCATCAGGTGCGATTGCCTTTAATCCTAATGCTTTGTGCAGTTTGTTGTCCAAGAGTAAAAGAGAGAGTTCATATGGGCTATGTCCATTAAGACTGTCTCTTTTTTCGTTGTTTATGTGATTCATCATAAGTCTGACTTTCTCGTCATTTAAATCAGCGAATGAACTCCCTTTCGGACGGATGTAGCGGATATATTCGTGGTTCTTTTCGCAGGCACCTTTTTGCCAAAAGCTGTATGGATCACAGTAAAAGACAGTCGTGCTTTTACTTCCGTCACAGAATTCCTCCATCTCTTCACGAGCTGAGAATTCTGAACCTCCATCCGTGAGGATCACCGGAAAAAGCTTTTTGAATGCATCCTGTCCTAACACTGTTTCAAGCCATACAAAGACCTCTAACACGCATTCCTGGTCTTGATATTCCAACAGGAACATAAGCATAAGATTGCAGTTGCGGAATGTAAAGGTCAAGAGGGCGCAGCTTTCGCCTTTCATTCCTTCCACGCAGTCCATTTCCACAACATTTATATCTGGATGATCTTTCATATAATTCTGGAAATTTTCGTAGTTATGACCTTGACGATAAGAACGATCTTTTGCACTGGTCTGTGTAGGTTTCTTGCGTTTCTTATAACGTACAGAACGCCTTAAGTCACCATTGCGGACATCGAATACACAATCATTGATGTAGGAGTAAAGTGTTCTTCTGGAGCAACCCAATTCTTCTGCATGAGTAGCATAAATATGACCGATGGACTGATGCTTCTCCTTGATCAATGGAACCAATAAATCATTCATGGATTGAATACTTTCCGGAGTCTGGTTAATGCCGACTCTGCAATCGACTAGTACGCTACGGTACTCATCATGGGCATATTTGGATGAATAAAACTTTCTGGGCATAAGACAATGGGTCTTTTTACCACAGCCATTACATACGTAGGGTGGTTTATTCAGTTTCTCACATTCAGCTGTCTCATATGCGGGACATATATCAGTGCAGCGAAAGGATGGTTTTCTGCAAAGCTTACAATGAATGCCACACATCTTATCACACAAGCATGTCACCTTACAGTTCTTACGATGAATACATGGCGGGTGAGTGTAACCTGAATCCGGACGTTCTTTTGTATGTGCGTGGAGACGTACTTCCTTTGATATGGTAGATGGATTTTTACCAATAATTCGTCCAATTTCAGTGAAGCTTTTATTCTCAGTAAGACCTTTCTCGATATCAACACGCTGTTCAAATGTTAAATGTTTCTGATTGCCTTTATTTTTCATAATTATCTCCAATCTGCACAGGCAGGCAATCAGCTGCAAGTACATTATACGGAGTAATGATTATCAAAGACAATATGGCAAATATGTGTGCAAAAGAAACTTCTACCTATATGGAATTTACTCTTGCATTTGGTCCAAAACCGGAATTTAGTTTTTCATTTAAGT
>NZ_JBCPDP010000056.1:0-1428 GCF_040915385.1 Coprococcus sp. RTP21204st1_G4_RTP21204_210225
GGCACCATTGGCAAAAGGCATCTGGAAATAAGAAACCAAACCAGTCCCATTTGTAGGACCAACTGCCAATGGGAGTGTAGCATATTCATAATGCTCGTCCCATCCATTTCCAAAAAAAGCAGCAATCGGAGACTCTACTGAAGGAGTAGACCGTCCATCCCAATATATCCTGAATATGAGATCATTTCTCATAATATGCATCGGGGCAATAGTAAACCAAATATGGTTAATAATACCAGTACCCGGAATATCAACACTCCATTTCTCTCCTGGTTTTATAGGACCTACATTATCATTATTATTCCCCGTTTTATCGGCACTACTTATTCTACGGTTACGGACACCTTCTTGAATAGTAGTCAACCCTCCTAGTTCTCCACCCCTCACTTGAGTATGACCATCTAAAGTTGCGAACATACTCAAAAAGAACAACATAATCAAATTTATTTTTTTCATTCTTAATGTATTAATCAATTAAACAATACACATATTGATTTTTTACTGGGTATTGGAAGACATGGAAGGTGGAGCATCTTGCGGCCTACTTCCCCATTTATAATTAGGCTTTTTCCCCATTATCAACTCCAGTTCCCCCCCATTTACCAGTTCAGAGTGATAGAACCAAGGTTTAGAAAGTTTCTTCCCGTTCAATTTGGCAGATTGTATATACCGATTCTCATTGGACACATTTTTTGCTTCAATTACAAACTTACCACCTTTATAGTATTTTTCATCCAAATGAATGGTTACCTTCTCAAATAATGGCGAACTAATCTCATAAAAAGGCTCCACACAGCCTCCTCCATTCACTTCAAACAGCCCCATTGCAGCCATTACAAACCAAGCTCCACCTTGTCCCTGGTCTTCATCACCCGGCCAACCATGAATAGGGGTCGAGCCATAATATTTATTCATCATTTCTCGTGCCCAGTACTGCGTTAACCAAGGCTTTCCAGAATAATTAAACAGAAAAGCCGCCTGCATACACGGTTGATTACCGTGATTCACATAAGCCGCACTGAACCTATCACCCGGAGGAGAGAAACTGTATTCAGAAGAAATTTCAAATCCTTCATTTAACCGACGGTTAAATTCTTCCCTACCAATCATCTTAACCAACTCATTCATATCATGAGGTACCATCCACGTATATTGCCACGAGTTACCTTCTACAAATCCAGAGCCCAGCCACGACCAACTGGTAGAATGCTCATCTTTATTAATAGGTTCAAAATCCGGCATCCACGTTCCATCACTATATTTCGGCCGGACATATTTCGTTTCCGAATCGAAAACATTTTTATAATTATAAGCACGTCTTGTAAAATAATCATAATCCTCTTCATAGCCAAGAGCCTTGGCAAATTGTGCCGCATTCCAATCATCAAAAGCGTACTCCAATGTATTAGAAGTTGGCCCCTCATAGGT
>NZ_JBCPDP010000056.1:1438-1684 GCF_040915385.1 Coprococcus sp. RTP21204st1_G4_RTP21204_210225
ACAGCTTCATACGCTTTATCTACATCATAATTACGAATACCTTTCTGATATGCACTCACCATAAGAGGTATCTCATGCTGAGCTCCCATAATATCACAATACTCCACTCCCGGAGGTCCATTGGGTAACCATCCACCCACTCTGTAATACTCCAATAATGACTCTACCCACTTATTCATAATGTCTGGAGTAGCAAGTGCCCACAATTGATTGAGATTCCAAAAAGTATTCCAAAAAGCATCACAG
>NZ_JBCPDP010000057.1:0-1617 GCF_040915385.1 Coprococcus sp. RTP21204st1_G4_RTP21204_210225
GGATTATATAGCTTATATGGAATCTGTCTGTAGGACTAATCCAGCGGTCAAGGCAAAACAATTTCATGCAGTGATTTCATGTAAGGGGCGTGAATATTCGGCAGATGATTTGAAAAATGTAGCTTTGCAATATATAAATAAAATGGGTTATGGAAATAATCCTTATATGATATATTTTCATTCTGATACAGAAAATAATCATGTACATATTGTTTCTACACGAGTACAGAAGAACGGACAGAAGGTAAAAGATAATATGGAAGCTGTGCGCTCACAGAAAGTCATAAATCAAATAATGAATGTTGATTTAGCTTTGAAGGCTAAAGATGATATTTCAAAATACATGGAGTTTTCTTTTTCTACAGTGCAGCAATATAAGTTGTTACTTGAACAATCAGGATGGAAATTAAGAGAAAAGGATGGATTATTAATTTTGTATAAGGGTGGTGAAAAGCACGCTTCAATTCAATTAGAGCAGATAAAAGATAAAGCTAAACAATATACACCTGATGAAGAAAGAAGAAAACAGATAACAGCTCTTTTATTTAAATATAAGCAAGGACTTTCCTATACAGAACTTCAAACTTTGATGAAAGATAAGTTTGGTATAAATTTAGTCTTTCATACAGGAAAAGGACATACTAAACCTTATGGATATACATTAATTGATTATAGAAATAAGAGAGTTTTGAAAGGTGGGGAAGTTATGGATTTGAAGGAACTTTTAGTAGAGCCTAATAAACAAGCAAAAGTAGAACATTGTAATAGTATAATTAATCTTCTTTTGAAAGATGGAACAAAATATACAATGGATAGTTTCAAGAAATCAATGTTAGATTACGATTATAGGTTTTCAATGAATGGCACAATATTTATAAATGGTGATGATAAGGCTTTATTGGTTCTTGATAAAAAACTGCTGAAAGAATTTAGATATAATAGCAGAGTGTATGAAGCAAATAAATTTAATGTTGCTACAGTTAAAGAAGCCGAGTTGTTAAGTAGAATTTATCATGTGAAAAAAGATGATATTTTGATTCAAGAGCATATGGATAAAAAAAATACTGTCTATTCTGATATGATAAATAGTTATTTGGCTCATAGTTCAGATTTACATTCTACATTAAGAGAAAAAGGAATTCTTTTTGTTGAAGATGATAATTTAGTTTATCTAATAGATAAAAAGAATAAAGTAATCATAAGTACTGATGATTTAGGAATCAATATTATAAAAGATGGCTATAGTAAAGATAGGATTACTCTAGTTACTCTTGATAAGATGGAAAGAATAAATGTTGAACAAGATTCAGAACTGGCAAGGGGATTTAATCTGATTGATGCTATTTGTGATATTCTTAGCCAGCATATAAATGTACAGCAAGATAAATCTCCTAACAGGAAAAAGAAAAGAGGACAGCAACAAAATTAATTAATAAATAGAATAAGATATGATAATATTATTTGGAAATCAGAAAGGCGGTTGTGGTAAAACGACTAATTGCATACAATTTGCCAACTATCTAGTAGAAAAAGGAAAAGAAGTTCTAGTATTGGATTTAGATTTTCAGCGTTCATTATCGGATAGAAGAAAAGAAGATATTGCGACCTATGATAATG
>NZ_JBCPDP010000058.1:0-1612 GCF_040915385.1 Coprococcus sp. RTP21204st1_G4_RTP21204_210225
TATAATGGACCCTATAGTGTGGACATGAAACTTAGATAATTAGGTCAATTCCTTAGAGTATTTTCCAAGTTGTAGACATGAAATTGGTAAACAATTATTCCTTCATGGTCTTATTTCCAACTTGTAGACAAAGGTTTAACCACCATTGCTGTTGTGATATATTAATAAACAGAAAGGTGGACACACTATGAGCAAAAAAGTACCTTTTACAGAAGAACAATTACGTGTTTTGGAGTTGAATCCTTATACTTATTCCGTAAGTTCGAATCGCATTACGTTTACACTTGAATTCAAAAAATTCTTTGTTGATCAGATTCGAAATCACAGAAAAACAACCCCTGAAGTCCTTAAAGCAGCTGGTTATGATCCGTCTTGGTTTGCACAAGGATGCAAAAGCAGTCTGCGCAGACGTATTCTTGAAGAAGCAGATTCTGAGCAAGGACTTCGTCCTCCACGAGGCCTTTCTACAGAACAACAGCTTGCTGCATTCGAGGCAAAAGATCTTTCTACCCAAAAAACAGATGCCAGTATCAAAGAATTACAGGAACGGATTGTTCATTTAGAAAAACAGGTTGAGTTTTTAAAAAAAATTTCAAATATCGTAACAAATCCGAAACTGCAGTAGCCAAAACGCGTGAGCAGACAAGCGCTATCTTTGAATTAATCTTTAAAGAAACTCAAAACAAGTCTGCTTTAAATGTTTTGGAATTATGTAAGCTGGCAGGCGTTTCCAGATCCGGTTATTATCGCTGGATCGCAGCCTCAAATCAAAGAGCTATCCGTGAAGCATCTGATTATCAGGATTTTCTGCTAATCAAGGAAGCATATGATTACCGAGGTTATGCAAAAGGATCCAGGGGCATTTGCATGCGTTTAAAGCGTATGGGCATTACTATGAACAGAAAAAAAGTGCAAAGATTAATGCGAAAATACAACTTGTGCTGCCCTATACGCAAAGCCAATCCATATCGAAGAATGGCAAAGGCATTACGTACAAGTACAATTGCCCCGAATTACGTTAAGAGACAATTCCGTTCCTATGGCCCGCGAAAAGTATTACTAACAGATATCACCTATCTGCGGCTCAAGCAGAAGCATGTATATTTATCCGTTATAAAAGATGCATATACAATGCAGATCCTAGCTTATCAATTAAGCGAATCTCTGGAGATTGATTTTGTCCTTGAAACAATAAAGTCTCTCATGAGAAATCATTTATACGAGATGAATGCAGAAGTTTGGATTCATTCGGATCAAGGATGCCATTATACAAGTGTTGCATTTCGGCGGCTTTTGAATGACTTTAGGCTACGCCAGTCTATGTCCAGGCGAGGAAACTGTTGGGATAACGCACCACAGGAAAGTTTCTTTGGTCATATGAAAGATGAACTTCAGCCATATGTGAATACCTGGGATTGCTTTCAGGATGTAAAGGAACGAATTGATGATTACATAACTTACTACAATAATGATCGTTATCAAACCACCCTTGGAGGAATGTCTCCAAATGAGTATTATCATTATGTGGTTACAGGAGAGAAACCATCAGCATTGGTTGTTTAACCAATTGACCTAAAAAATTTACTGTGTCCTTGACATGGGGTCCAGTTTA
>NZ_JBCPDP010000059.1:0-846 GCF_040915385.1 Coprococcus sp. RTP21204st1_G4_RTP21204_210225
CCGTTACAGCAATGAAGTCTTCAGCAGCGCTGCCCAATACAGTATGCCGTCAGACCAGACCCTGGTGTTGCTTGCACGGTCCAAGAACCGGGACAGGATGGTTGTGTTCAACATAACCAAATCGGACGATGTCGGTAACCGGATTGTATCTGTCGGCCGCCTGGCATCGTTCTCCATCCGTCCGAAGCTTGACGGGAACGGAGAATATACAGCAGACCAGTTATATGATGTAACCATTGAATAATGATGAATATATGAAATACCACGAGATTCTGAAAGCCCTGATCGGCATTCCCTCCTTGTCCGCAAGACTTGACAACCCTTTCCCTCTGGTCGGGGACAAAGTTACCATATCAAGTACAAGCGAATGGGTGAGGCAACACGAGTATCTGCTTGATGGTGGAGCCGGGCCTGAACGGTCTGTCCTGGATTGTGTACTGGGAAAATCCTCAGAGACTGTAGATATGTCTGCCGCAGGTGAGTTCATACAGAGCGTCAGTGTATCCAACGATAGCGGCAACGCTTCTGTCAGGAAAATCGCATATCCGATGCTTCCCGCCACCGAGCCCTATTTTATGGTTACCGCCACTGAGATAGTGCGTGTCGGGGAAAGGGGCTATCTTTCGATATATGCCGAAAACGGTTATGCCACTTCCCGCAACAATACCATCGTTGCGCGTATATACAAGGAGAATGAACCGGAACCAGTGAAAACCGTCGGCTTTGACACGAGCCGTCCAGGACCGACTGTCTGGGCGGCATCCCCCTATACCTTCGATGCTGTGTCCGACCGTGGAATATACGATGTGGAGGTGGACGTGACAGATGTCCTGACCGGTGTGACTT
>NZ_JBCPDP010000059.1:856-1572 GCF_040915385.1 Coprococcus sp. RTP21204st1_G4_RTP21204_210225
GAGAGATACCCCATGCGTCTGCGTCTTGACAATTTCAAGGGCACGCGGGAGAATCCGATCATTTTCACGATAGATACTGAGGAGCCGTTTGAATTCAACTGGTTCTATTGGTTCGGCATACTCTTCAATGACTGCGCCCATATCGTCTTTGACGGTAGGGGCTATCATAATCTAGATAAGGGGTTCAGAATGATTGCCATGCCGGAATTTGCGAATATCGCCATACAAGTCACCAACTATTCGAACGAGCTTGAATTCTTTGGTATCGAGATCGACAAGGCGGATTTTGACGGATTCATGATCAAGACAGACCCCACGGCCGATAACCCCCAGGGGTGGTGGCCTGCCTATAGGCTGGAAAATCTCAGGCTCCATCATAACCATATTCATGACACGGTCGGAGAAGGGAGCTATCTGGGACACTACAGTCCTAATTATTATACCGGTACCAACAGCAACGGGGAGGAGGTCAGATACCGTGCGCACCACTTGTACAACACCCGCATATACCGTAATATCTATGAGAATCAGGGTTATGACAACTTCCAGCTCAATAATGCCGAAGATGCCGAGATATGCTATAATGAATTCATCAATGGCGGTAACCGTATGGAGAAGGACCAGACATCGGCTCTTGCCCTCGGTCTCAGTGGCAAAATATACAACAATGTCATACGCGGGCATTTCGGCCCTGCCATCCAGTGCCTGTGCATGGG
>NZ_JBCPDP010000060.1:0-1563 GCF_040915385.1 Coprococcus sp. RTP21204st1_G4_RTP21204_210225
AAGAACATTGAAAATTTTATACAGGTTGAAAATTTGGTATCAAAATAAGACCACCACACCAGTGCTGGTCTGAAAATATTAGTGGATAATTAAGATTCAGGAAGAGATGAAAGATATTCTTTCACTCGTCCGTAGTAGATTCTTAGAAACTTGTTGGCACCTGCAGTCATATAGACATAGTAAGGCTTGCCTTGAGCACGTTTCTTGTCTAAGAACTGATAAACAGGATCATCTTGAGGATGTGTTTTAATTAGGACATCCATTACCTGAAATAAAGTCTTTCTAAGATCAGAGGAACCTCGTTTTGAGGTTGGAACACTTTTTTGTTCATAACTTCCAGATTCATTAACACCGGGATCTACACCGGCAAATGCAGTAATAGCACTTTTGTGAGTGAAACGGGAAACATCTCCGATCTCAGCCATCAACTGAGATCCGAGTGAAGTTCCAACACCTTTCATAGCCATAACGACAGGATATTCAGGGAGTTTGGATGCAGTTTCATTCATGAGAGTGCGTAGTGACTCAACAGTTGTAGAGGCATTGTTAAGCTGATCCACAGCCTGCTTAATTATAAGCTTTGTAATGGCATCCTTTGGAAGTACAGGAACAAGTTCCTTTGCTTTTCCATAGATTTCCTCAGCTTTGGATTGGCTGAAGTTGTACTTCTTACGTTTGCACCAGTTTTGATAATGGTCGATAAAGGCATTCAGAGACATTTTACGGACACAGTCCACATGCCAGTATGTAGATGCAAAATCAACCCATTTCTGGCTGCCATCACTGCGTGCAGGACTGTCAAAGTAAGTATTAACACCAGGATAGGTTTGGTCAAGGATGCCGATAAGATTATTTTTCATAGCCGTCTTGTGCTTCATGTAAAAGCCGAACTGACGGTTCATGGTTTTGAGCTGATTGCGTAATTCATCCATAACATTATACTGTTTAAGATTTTGCCATTTGTCAAGAGCATATCGGGCAATCTTAACAGCATCCGCTTTATCAGATTTCACTTTACGAAGAGAATCATTATCAAAGTCTTTGATAAGTTTTGGGTTAATGGCACTGACGAAAAGATTTGCCTTTGAAAGCTGATGGGCGAGGACTTCATAATAACGTCCTGTGTGCTCCATCACGATTCGGGACTCCCCTTCAACAGAGTTGATGAGTTCTACAAGTGAATGGATATCACTGGCTGTGTGTTTGATTTCGAAAGGTGCGGAAACAATTTCACCGAAAGGTCGCATGATAGCAACCATACTCTTACCTTTTGAAACATCGATACCTACTGCGTTCATAAATTGTCACTCCTTAAGATTATTGCAATGGATAAATACCAGTTTTACTCATTGCCTATTCAATCTACTGTGGTGTGACGCGAATGCACCTATGGCGATTCAACCTGCATAAAACGAACGCTGCGAATGAGGAGCTGGTTATCAGTCTAATTTACGGACGCGAAGTCCAAGATTGGAAGACGATATACCGATTGCTCCATCATTATACAGCTTAAGCAACAAGATGGATAATTCCTTACTGGCTGTAAGGGATATTAACCATAAA
>NZ_JBCPDP010000061.1:0-1505 GCF_040915385.1 Coprococcus sp. RTP21204st1_G4_RTP21204_210225
TACTCGGCGATATCCTTGTGTACTGCTACAGAGAGCATGTTAGATATCGCTCCTTTCTAACCCGCGAGGGAACCCCAATTGATACCGGTCTTGAAGTACACGGCAGCACCCACGACGATGGCACCGCCGATAATCATGGCGAGGGCACCGGAGAGCTGACCGCCGCCGCCCTGCATACCGTCCTTGATGGTAAGACCAAGGTTCACAAGGCCGAAGACGATGAGGATGCCGCCGAGGGCGGTCACACCATCAGAGAGAAGGTTTTTCACGTTTTCCAGCATGGTTGATTCCTTTCTTGTTTACTTGTTTTCTAGTAACCGTACAGATGGGCAAAGGCGATACAGGTAAGTCCCGCGACGATGATTGCAACGGCTTTGCGTATCTCCCCGCCCCCGCCGCGAAGAAGTCCCGCGAGGGTCATCCCGAGATAGATGATTCCCACGACGGTGAATGCGCCCGCAGCGGTTCCTATCGCCGGGGCGGCGAGTTTGACGAGTGTTTCCAAGTTCCTTCCTCCATTCGTCCCCTTTCTGCCTTTTTCGCGTGGCATTTCTCTTAATTATAAGTGACTACCGGTTTAGCAATTTGCCCAGAAGACCTTTCCTTGATTTTTTCCATGCCGCCCATTTCCATGCCGTGAGCTCTGCACCCGTATCCTCATCGGGAGTGTACGGCTCGCAGCCGTTTTTCAGATACCGCTCGAAATCGAAGGAGTTCTTATGCAAACGCTTCCAGTTGCGCTTATCCACGATATAGCGGTATCGCTTATGGGCGTGGGGGTCGTACTTATCATCCATGAGCGGGTTGGTACCGGCGATGAGCAGGATTGCCTTTAAGCGGCTCATCTTTCCGATTTCTGCTGCGTCGATAAGGTCACGACCCTGAATCTGCAAGTTCTTACTGGCGCTTGAGGACTGCCCCGTGGACTCGTTGTAAGTCATCTGATGGATGGTCTGCTTGCCAATCATCTCCGCAATCTCCTTGTTGGTGGAGTTGGACTTGCCACCGAGGAAGAGCGTCGAGTCGCAGCAGTCGATGATGGTCTGCGCCTTCTTATCGTACTTGCTTTCCAGCTGGCTCATGGATTGCAGGATGATGGTGATGCCGATGTTACGGGAACGGGTGACCGCGATGGTCTCCTCAATCTGCGGGATAGTGCCGATGTTGGCGAACTCATCGAAGATGAAATGCACCGGGGTCGGGAGTTTCCCGCCATAATCCGAAAGGGCTTTTCGGCACAGCTGGTCGATGGTCTGCCACATGAGGATGGCGAACAGGAAACTGAGGGTCTTGTCGGTATCGGAGAGGATGCCGAAAATCGCCACCTTCGCATCCGGGTCACCAAGGGTGTCAATCTCCATCTCGTCATAGGTCAAAAGCTCGCGCACGCCATCTGTCGCGATGGGCGCAAGGCGCACGTTGCAGGAAATGAGGATGGATTTTAAGGTCTTGCCTGCGGCCACCTTGAAGTTCTTGTAGTTCATCAGGGCGAAGTCCTCGTCGGC
>NZ_JBCPDP010000062.1:0-1492 GCF_040915385.1 Coprococcus sp. RTP21204st1_G4_RTP21204_210225
GAGAGCGTTTCAAGTTTTGTGTAAACAGAAAAAACTGATATAAGATATGTCATTAGTTATCGAGGACAGAACCTGTTTTTCAGGGTTCTGTCCTTGTTTGTATTATAATGCAGTTTTTGGGCATGTCAAGCAGGACTGGCTGTGCCAGCCCTGCCTAGCATGCATTCTGCTTATAACCTTTCCAATCTTTCTTCGAAGAAAATTTCCAGCTGAGAATGGATCTGTCCCCAATCCTGACGGTGTCCCGTCCATTTCTTGGTGATATCTATCATGGCCAGATACAGCATTTTCAAGAGACTGTCATCGGATGGAAAGACCGTCTTGGATTTGGTGACTTTTCGGAGCTGGCGGTTAAATCCTTCAATCGTGTTCGTGGTATAGATCAGACGTCTGACAGCTTCCGGATACTTAAAATACGTTGAAAGATTTGCCCAGTTATCTTTCCATGACTTTGCAATCTTAGGGTATTTCCCGCTCCATTTTTCATCAAAGCTGTCCAGTTCTGCCAATGCAACTTCTTCTGTAGGAGCTGCATATACACGCTTCAGATCTGCCATAAGTGGTTTGATCTCTTTGTAAGAAACAAATTTCGTGGTGTTCCTGATCTGATGGATTATGCACTGCTGGATCTCGGTCTGGGGAAATACTGCTTCAATTGCCTGTGGAAAACCGGTCAGTCCATCCACACACGCAATCAATATATCTTCTACGCCCCGGTTTTTCAGGCCATTCAGGATGGAGAGCCAGAACTTGGCACTTTCATTTTGACCAACATACATTCCGAGGACATCCTTACGTCCTTCCATATCGATCCCAATCGCAATGTAAACAGCACGTTTTACAATCCGCCCCTCATTACGGGCATGGAAATGGATCGCATCCATAAATACAACAGCATACACACTTTCTAATGGCCTTTCCTGCCATTCTTTTACTATTGGCAGGATCTTATCAGTGATCCGGCTGACAGTACTGTCGGAGATCTCAAGATCGTATAATTCACGCATGTGGCTTTCTATATCGGCAGTAGTCATTCCTTTTGCGTACATGGAAATGATCTTTTCTTCCATCTCCTGCGTAATCGAATTCTGATACTTCTTTACAACCTGTGGTTCGAAGTCGCCTTTTCGATCCCTTGGAATATCAATCTCCATATCTCCGTAACTGGTATGTAACGTTTTCTGGGAATGTCCATTCCTGGAATTATCGGTTTCTTTATTTCGATAATCATACTTGGAATATCCTAGTTCTTCATCCAGTTCCTGATCAAGGGCACCTTCCAAAATGATAGACATCATATCCCGCATAATGGAATTAACATCTGTTCCATCTTTTACTTTTACATTGTTTTCTCTCAGGTAGTTTCCCATGAGTTCTCTAAGCGCTGCTTTTTGTGGTGAATCCTTTTTTCTTGCCATAAAATAAACCTCCAAACTGAGTAATTCTATCTTACATCAGTTTAGAGGTTTACACAAACTTTGGGATACTCCCA
>NZ_JBCPDP010000063.1:0-1486 GCF_040915385.1 Coprococcus sp. RTP21204st1_G4_RTP21204_210225
G
The DNA here is from genome assembly GCF_040915385.1 of Coprococcus sp. RTP21204st1_G4_RTP21204_210225. Classification (NCBI taxonomy): domain Bacteria; kingdom Bacillati; phylum Bacillota; class Clostridia; order Lachnospirales; family Lachnospiraceae; genus Coprococcus; species Coprococcus sp. RTP21204st1_G4_RTP21204_210225. The sequence goes on from NZ_JBCPDP010000063.1 coordinate 2, forward strand.
TGCCTGCTCCTCCGGCTGCTCGTTCGCGGCATCGTAGAAGTCCTGTAAGGTCGGCGGAAGATTGTCTCCGCGCTCTGCGGCCTTCTGGAAGGCAAGCTCGGTGCAGCGCTGTACGAGTGACTGGTCAACCTCAGAGAAGTTCGACCCGGCTTCGGCAGCGGAAGCGCCCGCCTGAGCTAACATCGCGTCCACCTTGAACGCAATCTGCTCGTTTCTCGTCATGTGTTCCACGGATACCGTATCGAAGGGGTTCAGATGGGTTCCGGTACCCACGCCGAAGTGGTAGGTGCTGCCGCCGTAGCGTTCGGCGATAGCGGTGTACTCGCCTGCGCGGTCGATGACGTAAATCTCGTCCGTCGGATTGGAGAAGATGGTGCCCGTCATCTCGGTCTTGGTGAACATACCCTTACCGGAGCCGGTCTTGCCGCAGACGAAGCCCATCGGCGAGGTGAGCTTCTTGCGGTTGCAGACCACGAGGTTGCGGCTGTGCTTGTTCTGGCCGTAGAAGTTGCCGCCTGCATCGTCAAGCTCCTGCGTGGCAAACGGCACGAGGATGGAAACCTGCGCCGTGGTGAACATGCGGGAGATTTCCACGTGGTTATGGCCGAGCGGGAGGATGGAATTAAGTCCCTGACGCTGGCGATAGTCATAGGTGTCAAGCTCGATGGAGTTCTGACGTGCCGTGGAGATGATGCGAAGTACCTGCGTATCCAGCGCTTCCTTGCTCTCCGCGTAGGTGTAGACAAGCCCCGTGAAGACATAGAGACGCTGGTTCTTGTTCTGCAAGTGGTCGAGCACGTCCTCCGTCTCCTCCTTGGAGTATTTCAGCTCCTGCGGGAGGATGGAGAAGTCATAGCCTTTGTTCACTGCCGAGCGCTGTTCCTCGATGATTTCCTTGTCAATCCATGCGGAACGGGTGCGCACGTAATTGATAGCCTTGGATTTATCCATGGGCTGCACGTACCACGTGATAGCCATGGGGATAGGAAGGTCTGCCATGTCGGCAAGTGCGCGGTCGGAAAGTTCCGAGCCGAACTTCTTCATCACGAGTACCTGTGCGTAGACCCCGTTATCGAGTTTTACGCAGTCGTTATAGTGGCCGTCCGGGCGGAAATCAATCTGCGTCGGTGCGATGCAGTCCTTGGTAGTCTGTAAGCGCTTGGCGGAAATATCGCGCTGGTAATCGAACAGGAACGGCTTATAGGGGTTCAGGAGTGAATGGATGACAGAAAGGCGCTGGGTGCCGTTCATAAGGTGTGCCTTGCTGCCGATGGAGTTTAGGATGCGGGAGGATTCGACCTCGATACGGGAGAGCTGACGCGCTGCATCTTCTGCGGTGTCCGCCGTCACGGAATAGGTGAGGTATCGGTTCCTGCGGATGTTGCTGACCCCCTCCTTCACCTTATCGTTCAGGATGTTGTTGAACACCTGCGCGTCGTTCCTTGCGGCATCGTTTGCCTGACGCTCCGGGTCGAAGAACTTGCG
>NZ_JBCPDP010000064.1:0-1407 GCF_040915385.1 Coprococcus sp. RTP21204st1_G4_RTP21204_210225
CACAAGCGGTGGAGCATGTGGTTTAATTCGAAGCAACGCGAAGAACCTTACCTGCTCTTGACATCCCGGTGACCGGCGTGTAATGACGCCTTTTCTTCGGAACACCGGTGACAGGTGGTGCATGGTTGTCGTCAGCTCGTGTCGTGAGATGTTGGGTTAAGTCCCGCAACGAGCGCAACCCTTATCTTCAGTAGCCAGCATTTTGGATGGGCACTCTGGAGAGACTGCCAGGGATAACCTGGAGGAAGGTGGGGATGACGTCAAATCATCATGCCCCTTATGAGCAGGGCTACACACGTGCTACAATGGCGTAAACAAAGGGAAGCGAGCCTGCGAGGGTAAGCAAATCTCAAAAATAACGTCTCAGTTCGGATTGTAGTCTGCAACTCGACTACATGAAGCTGGAATCGCTAGTAATCGCGAATCAGCATGTCGCGGTGAATACGTTCCCGGGTCTTGTACACACCGCCCGTCACACCATGGGAGTTGGTAACGCCCGAAGTCAGTGACCCAACCGTAAGGAGGGAGCTGCCGAAGGTGGGACCGATAACTGGGGTGAAGTCGTAACAAGGTAGCCGTATCGGAAGGTGCGGCTGGATCACCTCCTTTCTAAGGAAGAAGAAGTAAGGAAAGTTCGTTGTCTATTGTTGAGTTATCAAAACTCAATGCTTCTGGTGGCGATGCGGTCAGGGGACACACCCGTTCCCATCTCGAACACGATGGTTAAGACCTGATCGGCCGATGGTACTGCACTGGAGACGGTGTGGGAGAGCAGGTGGCCGCCAGATTATAAAAAAGAAAATAAGCAGACTGTGCTTGATTTAATATGAAACTTTGGAGAATCGCTCCAAAGCGTCAAGCGACTAAGTGGTGGTTAGCTACCGCACTAGTCTTTCAGCATAGATACAGACACAGAACCGAAGGGGATTCTGCGGTCAACCCAATCAGCAGGGCAGTGCTGTTACGATAGCTGGTTTTTACCAGTGATTAAAGATCAAAAGAGATTTTGGTTTTTAATGACTGATAAACTTCAGTCAGACATGTACTTTGAAAACTGCATACAAAAATAAATCAATTCTCAAATAGAGAAAGACATCCGAGGTGATCATCACCGCAAGGTAATGATTAACTTACATCTTCGAGAAAACGAAGTAAAAAAACGACCTGAAATACCAACGCATGCAACGCTATGCATGTGTAACCGGATCCCATTCCCGTGGGAGAAGGGAGTTGGTTATGCTAGAAAGAGCGCAGGGTGGATGCCTTGGCACTAAGAGCCGATGAAAGACGTGATAAGCTGCGAAAAGCTTCGGGGAGGAGCAAATATCCGATGATCCGGAGATATCTGAATGGGGAAACCCGGCTGGACAGACTCCAGTCATCCATACGCCAATCCATAACGTATGG
>NZ_JBCPDP010000065.1:0-1279 GCF_040915385.1 Coprococcus sp. RTP21204st1_G4_RTP21204_210225
GGGCAAGGGCGGCATGGCCGATCCGGTCAGGGACAAGGACCAGCGCAATGTGGCCAACGCCCACCATGCGGCCAAGGACCTGGGCAAGGGTTGGAAGGTAAACCCCTTCATCATCGTGAAACCGGGAGAGACAATCACGATTGCGGAAATCGAGGGTCCGGGAGCCATCCAGCAGATCTGGATGACACCGACCGGGAACTGGCGCTTCTCCATCCTGAGAATGTACTGGGACGATGAGAAGGAGCCTTCCGTCGAATGTCCGGTGGGTGACTTCTTCTGCAGCGCATACAATGAATATGCACAGCTCTCCTCACTGGCCGTTTGCGTGAATCCGGGCAGCGCCTTCAACTGCTACTGGAAGATGCCTTTCCGCAAGAAAGCCCGTATCACGCTGGAGAACATCAACACCGCCGAGGAGATGCGCCTGTACTACCAAATCAACTACACCTTGACAGAAGTTCCTGAGGACGAGGCCTACTTCCACGCGCAGTTCCGCCGCTCCAACCCGACCCAGGGGTCGCTGCACACGCTGATTGACGGTGTGAAGGGCAAGGGACAGTACGTGGGTACCTACCTGGCATGGCGTGTAAACGACAACTGCTGGTGGGGTGAAGGGGAAATCAAGTTCTACATGGACGGTGACAAGGAATACCCGACTATCTGCGGGACCGGGACTGAGGACTACTTCTGCGGCTCGTACAATTTCGAGGACCAGAAGACGCGCCAGTACCAGGAGTTCACCACCCCCTATGCCGGCATGCACCAGGTAATCCGTCCCGACGGGCTGTACCGTGCGGTGACCGCTTTCGGGCTGTACCGCTGGCATATCCTTGACCCGGTACGCTTCGACAAGGACCTGAAGGTCACGATACAGGATTTGGGATGGCGTCATGACGGACGCTACAACAACCAGAAGTCGGATATCTCGTCGACCACTTTCTGGTACCAGGCCGAGCCGCATGCCAAATTCCCGGCTTTGCCGAGCAAGGACGATTTGGAAATTCCAAGATGGTAAAATTGGGTATACCCGATATTTAAAATTACGTTGTTTTTTTATTAACTATTAAATCAAAGTATTATGAGGATTTCTTTTAAAAGGAATGGTTTCATAGCATTGGCATCAATGCTATCATTTGCAGTGTATGCAGGGGATAATTTGCCCCTTGCAACCGCTGCATCGGGGACAAATGGATCTATTCAAGTATCTGAGCATGGCGTAGATACTTCTAATGAGATTCAACAAGCGAGAGTAATACAAGGAACAGTTCTGGAAGAAGGG
>NZ_JBCPDP010000066.1:0-400 GCF_040915385.1 Coprococcus sp. RTP21204st1_G4_RTP21204_210225
CTTGCAGATTAAGACGCTCTGCCAAGTCAAGCATAATCAGCAGAAACGACCTGTTTTGAGTGCTCGAGAAGTCAAGTTGAGAATAACATTTGAACTTTAGTTGTACAAATTTGTCAATATCATCAGAGGCTTCAGACAGGACATTATACCTTGATGCATAGATGTCGTACAATTCATCAGAATGATCTTGAAGATAGACTTCAAGCGATTCAACACTTGAAGCCTCTGCATATACGTTATAGAAGAAATTCATAATTATTCTTTGTTGAAAATATCTTGCTTTTTTGTCATTAAGATTTGGAATATCTTTTCGTGCTTCTTCAAGCCTTTTGATGTTATTTCTAAACGTTTTAGAATTGCATTTAATTCCTTGTCGTCTTTATCAAAATAGGAAAAAATT
>NZ_JBCPDP010000066.1:410-1331 GCF_040915385.1 Coprococcus sp. RTP21204st1_G4_RTP21204_210225
TTATCAGATCTTTCTTCATTTGTCATGCTTTCAGAAAGGTTTTCCAACGTCTTTTGCAATCCCTTCAAACTACCATTTTTCTCTCCATATTGAGCTTTTATCTCTGTTATTTCCGCTTCTTTTTCTTCAATACATTCTTGAATGACATATTCTGCAACTTTGTTGAGCAGAATTGACAAGGGTGTTTGAAGAAGAGAAACAGCGTCAATCCTTTGACAAAATTGAGAAAAAGAATTCCACCACTCTTTGGAACCAACCTTTGCTTTTTTTTTACCTCTCACAATTGTATCTAATACGCAATAGTCTGTCTTTGTTGTTATATTTTGTATATGTTGTTTATTGCACCATAAGTCCAAATAATCGAGATTTTCAGAAATCTTCTTATTGAAAACAAACTGATATACACTCTCAATCGTGTAATAATCTAATTGCGAATCAAGGCGAAACTTTACATCAATTCTGTTACTTTCTGATGTACCATAAAAACTACTGAACACATTGTAGCCACGGTTATATCCAAAGCATAATGCGACTAATTGTGCACTTTTAATACCTTCAAAATTAGAAAGGATCAATCCGTCAATTTTGTCTCTTTTTGATTCAGATCCAACTCCATAGCTCGCTAATACAGCTAAGATATATGTCTGTTTGTTTAAACTATCCAATTCTATCTTTCTTGTAGTTTTATTTTGAGACACAGATTGATTCTCGTTTTTTGCCATCTGCTTTACATCGTCAATATCTATCTGCTTATTTAAATAAGGTAACAAACCAGCGTAGCTTTTTGATTGCGTAAATAGTCCAGAATATTGGTCATTAGAACTTTTCCCCACTTTGACAAGTGTGTTAGCAATCAATTTATTAAAAACAGCAAGTGTCTCAATGTATGTCTCTGAGAAATTCATATACTTTTCCCTTGCC
>NZ_JBCPDP010000067.1:0-1307 GCF_040915385.1 Coprococcus sp. RTP21204st1_G4_RTP21204_210225
CATCAAACGTGTCCATAACTAATGGATTATCATTATGATCGCTGATTTTAAAGGAAACAATCCTTCTATCATATAAATCTAAAATAGCACTCAGATAAACTTTATGAACTTCTATTCCGTTGTAGTATTTAAATTCAGAAACATCTGTAAGCCACTTTTCATTCGGTTTTTCGGCGTGAAATTCACGGTGTAAATAGTTTTTTGCTATGTGATCAGGATTTCTGTCTCCTCTGGTACAACTCTTAGGTTTCCATTTAATATTTGATTTTATATCGTATTTCCTACAAATACGAAGTACTCGTTTATCATTCACATGAATTCCTTTATGTCCATCTAATTCATCACGAATCCTTCGGTATCCCATATCAGGATGCTGGTTATGAATCCTTTGGATTTCAGTGGATAGTCTTTCGTTTCGAAGTTCATTATTACTTTTCGGATATTTTACCCAGCGGTAATACGCAGAACGTGTAACATTAAGATATTTACAAAGTCTATCTATGGGATAATGCTTAGTAGACGATAGCTTTTGGATGGCTTCATATTCGGCTAACCGATGGATTAAAGATAGCGACCCCTCCTTTCCAGTTCTCTGACTTTTTTTAACAGATCATTCTCCATTTGTAAGTCTAGATTTCTTCTTTCCAGTTCAGCTATCTTGTCACGTAGCTCTTCTTCAGGTGTTCTGCTTGGAAGAGAAGCTATACGACGTCCACGTCTGTCTTCCAGACCCGCTTGACCCATCTTTTCGTATCGTATTACCCAATTGCGTACTTGTTGATAGGAACAATCATATTTGAGTGCCATTGCACCATAATTCTTATCATTTGCAAGACAATCTGTTACTATTTTTAATCTCTCATCAAGTGTAGTGTTCTTTGCTTTTTTCATGTAAGCACCTCCAGTGGATGTTTTTAATATTCCACCAGAATTATACACCTTAATCCAATCGGAAAGCTGTCTGTGTGAACGAATTCCGTATTTTGTGCAAATATCCTGAAGAGATCCTTCTCCGTTAAGATAATCATTTATAGCAGATATTTTTAAATCTTTTGAATAAGATTTGTTTTTCGGTTGATTGAGTAATCCAGTTGGTCCATCATACTGATAAATAGAAATCCAATTTCGAATACTATGATGATCAACTCCCAATTCTTTTCCTGCTTGCTGTATGCCAATTTCTCCTGCAAGGTAGCGTTCGACTATTTTTACTTTTTCTACTGGTTCTATCTTACTCTTTCTGAACATGAAAATACCCCCATATAGGACTTTTATATTTCATTGTCCTATATGAGGGTAGCATATCA
>NZ_JBCPDP010000068.1:0-1284 GCF_040915385.1 Coprococcus sp. RTP21204st1_G4_RTP21204_210225
AAATAATATTTATTCTAAGGAACGTTTATATTATTTGATAAAATCAAATTTCTGATTGTCTCTGTCAATATGGGTAGTGCAATAAATGGAGTTAAATGGACTTCGCTTAGTGCTGTAGTAAATGCATGTGCTAAATTGGGACAAATATCTATTCTTACAAGATTTTTGAGGAAAGAAGATTTTGGACTTATTGCCATAGCTGTTTTAGTAATTTCATTTACAGAGATATTTATGGATATGGGTATTTCATCTGCAGTACTCCATAAACAGGATATATCAAAAAATGAATATAGTTCATTGTATTGGTTTAATATTATATCTGGATTTGTAATATCTGTAATTATTTGCATATTGGCACCATGGGTAGCTATATATTATAACCAACCGGAATTGGTTAATATTATATCATTGTTATCGTTGAATGTTATTTTTTCATCGATATCTCGACTTCAACGTACTTTTCAACAAAAACAAATGCAGTTCAGTGTTATTGCAAAAATTGATATGACTGCATCTGTTTTAATGGTCATATTTTCTATTGTTTTAGTGTATATTGGTTTGGGCGTATATGCACTTGTTTTTTCCACTTTATTTTATGGTTTTTTTATAGCTATTATTTATCTGTCGTATTCTGTTTTTAAGGACAGAATAATAAGATTGCATTTTAATTTCTATGAAACAAAGCCTTATTTAAAGATAGGGATATATCAAGTTGGCTCTTCAACATTGGATTATCTATCAAGAGAGATGGATATATTCCTTATAGGAACAGCATATTCATTAGAAATATTGGGAGTATATTCTGTATGTAAGCAACTCGCATTTAAAGTTTATTCATTCATAAATCCAATAGTTACTAAAGTGCTAACACCTAGTTTGGCATTATGCCAAGATAATCAGTTTTTACTTAGAGAAAAATATATTAACGTAATTAGGGTGCTATCTTTTATTGATATGCCTATTTATTTTTTTCTTTGTTATTGCTCGTCTTATGTATTGGGTGTAATATATGGTAGTTCATATGTTGAGTATTCATTAGTATTCAGTATCTTATGCCTTTACTATTCAATATGTAGTATTGGAAATCCACTAGGGGCTTTACTTGTTGCAACAGGCAGAACTGATATAGGATTTTATTGGACAATTTATAGAATTATTGTAACTATGATAGTTTTGTATTTTGCTTCTTTGAGTCCTTTTGTAATTTTTGTATTTGTCATTTTTATCTTAAATTTTATAAATCTTTTTCCTGAAATTCTATTGATTTACAAACCTCTATTGAAT
>NZ_JBCPDP010000069.1:0-365 GCF_040915385.1 Coprococcus sp. RTP21204st1_G4_RTP21204_210225
GGAATTACCGTGCTGTCCGGGAGGATAGTTCTTCTTTGACAATACTTTATCTGCTCCAAAGATACCTTCACCGAATTTACGGGCTATTCTTGATTTTGGTCCAGTATATCTAGCCATTTCTTTTAAATATTTAATTGTTTATTCATGAACTTGGGTTTGTTGCAGCCGCGATTGCAGAGAGAAAGTTTACAATCCAATAACAAAATCAAGTCTCACTTCTATTAAAGGTAAATTTTAAACTCTACGTCTTTTCGGAGGACGACAACCGTTGTGCGGAAGCGGAGTTACGTCAATGATTTCAGTAACCTCGATACCTGCACCGTGGATAGTTCTAATAGCAGACTCACGTCCGTTACCCGGGCCCT
>NZ_JBCPDP010000069.1:441-1193 GCF_040915385.1 Coprococcus sp. RTP21204st1_G4_RTP21204_210225
GCGTAGGGAGTGTTCTTCTTTGAACCTCTAAAACCCATCTTTCCGGCAGAAGACCAAGAAATGATCTGACCTTCGCTATTTGCCAGAGAAACAATAATGTTGTTAAAAGATGAATGAACATGCAACTGTCCATTAGCATCAACCTTCACATTTCTCTTTTTTGCTGCAACTGTTTTTTTTGCCATATCAACAATTATTATTTAGTAGCTTTTTTCTTATTAGCAACGGTTTTCTTTCTACCCTTACGAGTACGGGCATTGTTCTTTGTGCTCTGACCTCTTACTGGAAGACCAATACGATGACGAACACCACGATAGCAACCGATATCCATTAAACGCTTAATGTTCAATTGAACTTCAGAACGAAGATCACCTTCAACCTTATACTCTGCACCAATGATCTCACGAATCTTGGCAGCCTGATCATCCGTCCAGTCTTTTACTTTCAGGTCTCTGTCAACACCTGCTTTATCCAAAATTTTTGCTGAACTACTACGACCTATACCATATACATAGGTCAACGCAACTTCACCTCTCTTGTTTTGAGGCAAATCGACACCAACTATTCTTATAGCCATATACTAAATTATTTTTTTTGCAAAAATAATAATATTATCCTTGACGTTGTTTATACTTAGGATTTTTCTTGTTAATAACATACAAACGGCCATTACGTCTAACGATCTTACACTCTGGCGTACGTTTCTTTAAGGATGCTCTTACTTTCATATCTTAATTTTATTTATATCTAAA
>NZ_JBCPDP010000070.1:126-1036 GCF_040915385.1 Coprococcus sp. RTP21204st1_G4_RTP21204_210225
GAGCAGGCCGGGTGCCGAACCCGCAAGGACAGCACACGGTTTGTCGATACGCTGATAACCGCCAGCCCGGAGTTTTTCAAGGGGAAATCCCCAAAGGAGATACAGGCGTTTTTCCAGAGGGCGGCGGATTTCCTCACCCACCGGGTAGGGCGGGAAAATATCGTGTCGGCGGTGGTACACATGGACGAGAAAACGCCCCACCTGCATTTGACCTTTGTTCCGCTGACAAAGGACAACCGCCTGTGCGCTAAGGAGATTATCGGCAACCGGGCAAACCTGACGAAGTGGCAGGATGATTTTCACGCCTACATGGTGGAGAAATATCCCGACTTGGAGCGTGGGGAAAGCGCCAGCAAGACAGGCCGGAAGCATATCCCCACCCGGCTTTTCAAACAGGCGGTTTCCCTCTCCCGGCAGGCAAGAGCCATTGAAGCCACACTGGACGGCATTAACCCGCTGAACGCCGGAAAGAAAAAAGAGGAAGCCCTCTCCATGCTGAAAAAGTGGTTCCCGCAGATGGAGAATTTCTCCGGGCAGTTGAAAAAGTACAAGGTCACAATCAATGACCTGCTGGCAGAAAATGAGAAGCTGGAAGCACGAGCCAGAGCCAGCGAGAGCGGCAAAATCAAAGACCGCATGGAGCGGGCAAAGCTGGAAAGCGAACTGCACGATATGCAAAGGCTGGTTGACCGTATCCCGCCGGATATACTGGCGGAACTGAAACGGCAGCAGCGGCAGTATGGAAAGGAAAGGTGATTTTATAAGTAACAATATCAGATACAAAAAGGAAACAGAAGTCGTGACTTTTCAGGGAAAGGAAATCACGCTGGAAAACCTCTCCCCGGTGTTCACGCCGGAGCAGGAAGCGACCAAACGCCGGGAACTGGAGCAGCAGCTTTATGAGGTGTTC
>NZ_JBCPDP010000071.1:0-1113 GCF_040915385.1 Coprococcus sp. RTP21204st1_G4_RTP21204_210225
AACAATTAGCAATTGCATACAGACTAATGGTACATTGTTGACTGACGAATGGTGCGAATTTTTAAAAAAGAATGATTGGCTTGTAGGGGTGTCTATTGATGGCCCTCAAGAGTTTCATGACAGATATCGAAGGAATAAGCAGGGACAACCCTCTTTTGTGAAGGTGATGAAGGGAATCCATTTATTGAATAAATATGGGGTTGATTGGAATGCTATGGCTGTTGTTAATAATCTCAACGCAGACTATCCGTTGGAGTTTTATAATTTCTTTAAAGAGATAGGATGTCGTTATATACAGTTTACTCCTATTGTCGAACGTATTTTTAGGCATAATGACGGACGCCTATTGGCTACAATTGGAGAGGATACTCCTGAATTGATGGAATTTTCTGTTACGCCTGAACAATGGGGAAATTTCTTATGTACTATTTTTGAGGAATGGGTGCATAATGATGTCGGTGAGTATTACATACAGTTATTTGACGCAACTTTGGCGAATTGGGTCGGTGAAAATCCAGGCATATGCACAATGGGAAAAACGTGCGGGCATGCAGGGGTAATGGAGTTTAATGGTGATGTGTATTCATGTGACCATTTTGTGTTCCCTCAGTATAAATTAGGAAATATTTATTCAAAAACATTGATAGAGATGTTTTATGGAGAGAAGCAATTGGAATTTGGACAAAACAAGTATAGGTCTTTACCAAGACAATGTAAAAACTGTAAATTCTTATTTGCTTGTAATGGTGAATGTCCAAAGAACCGGTTTTGTAAAACTGAATGGGGTGCGTCTGGGTTAAATTATTTATGTAAAGGATATTATCAATTTTTTGATTATGTGGCTCCGTATATGAATTTCATGAAAAACGAATTAAATAATAAACGGCCTCCTGCCAATATTATGGAGGCAATTAGAGCCTCTTCTATTTAGGTAGGGTCGCGAATTTGAATAAATTTATAGCAAAGAAAGAATATGAAGGGATATTTGTTTACTTTTATAATGCTTCTGTCTCTGTTTTCATGTGTTCCAAAAGACAGTGGGAAAATTTCGTTGTTAAACGCATCTGCTTTTGAAAAGGAGGTGAATGGTAAACTTGTTTCATTGTATACGAT
>NZ_JBCPDP010000072.1:0-351 GCF_040915385.1 Coprococcus sp. RTP21204st1_G4_RTP21204_210225
ACGCTCTAGTTGCTTACCATTCAACCGACGACCTGCACCATCAAGATTATCTCTTAGCAATCTATCCACTTGCTTTTCCGTACTGATAGATGTAGTGTAAAAATGATAGATGTCGGAATCTTGAAGTTTATATAAGGTCTCTGCGGCATCCATAATCTTTTTCTTATCTGTAGTCCTATTCAATAAGACATCTGCCACATTACCCAACTCTTCAAAAGTACAGGCTCCCGAAAAATCCGGATCAGGAATAGACTCAGAAGACATCAATTCTTTCATATCCTCTTGCGACAATCTTTTCTGCGGTACAAAATTATCCTCTACATCTTCCGGATTGACATCCTCATCAACAGG
>NZ_JBCPDP010000072.1:361-805 GCF_040915385.1 Coprococcus sp. RTP21204st1_G4_RTP21204_210225
CAACTCTATTGAGCGTGTCGGAGTCTTGCGAGCGACTTCAGGGTCTTCATAATAGATGATATTGGACTTTCCCATAACCTCATTCGGGTCATCAAAAACCACAGGCTTAATTTTAGGCTTAGACTTTTCTTCTACGGGTGACTTCAATGTTTCATCTTGTGAAGTGTCTTCAAATCTCTTGGCAAGTTCCTCTACTATTGCTTGAGCTTCCAAATCAGAATAAGATGAAGGTTGAAATGCTTGCTCTTCAGACTGTACCTTCTGCAACATAGGTCTTTGCATTCTGGCTTTTCGCCTGTCCTTCCTCGCTTTCTCTTCCATCCGTTTCTTTCGATACTTCCACAATCTGATACGGGCAATACGAGCCCAATTGTGTAACATATTCCAGAAGTCATACATTCGCTGACTGAAAATCATATTCCATACTTTGTATAATATATATGT
>NZ_JBCPDP010000072.1:815-1076 GCF_040915385.1 Coprococcus sp. RTP21204st1_G4_RTP21204_210225
GCCTTAACTGATAAATAAAAAATGGTTGTTGTCATAGTTGCTAAATTTTAGGTGGTGAAAATCGTTCTTTATAAAGTTGAGTTATCTCCTCAATGTTAAGTTCTATATGCTCCGCTATAATGTTACTGAGATAGCTTGCAATGCTGGTCTCTGGAGCAATCACGGGCAAAAAGTTCTTGATTTGCTCGTATAGCTGACGGTTCAGATACACTTGAACACGCCCCGACATAGGTGTATTCATCAAATACTTCTGTCTATAGT
>NZ_JBCPDP010000073.1:0-989 GCF_040915385.1 Coprococcus sp. RTP21204st1_G4_RTP21204_210225
CTATATGGATTTTTCGGTAAATTATCAACGCACATTCGATAAACATTCTGTTGCAGGTATGTTACTTTTAAATCGTCGACAATATGATAATTTGTCTGCTGGGACTTCTATTATGAATTTACCTTATCGAAGTCAAGGTTTGGCGATGCGCGCGACTTATGACTATGCACAGCGATACTTTATAGAATTTAATGCGGGCTATAATGGATCAGAGAACTTTCCGAAAGGAAAGCGAATGGGCTTCTTCCCTGATATATCTTTAGGATGGTTAGTTTCTGGAGAATCTTTTTGGAAAGATAATTTAGTAAGCAATTTGAAATTAAGATTTTCACATGGAGAAGTTGGTAATGACCAAATTGGTGGTGATCGTTTTTTGTATTTGACAAAGATGGATCAGAATTGGGAACAAGTGTACTATTTTGGACAAGATCAAATTAGATGGCCCGGTATTATTGAATCTAAGATTGGCTACAACAATGTTACTTGGGAAACTGCGGTTAAAACGAATTTAGGACTTGATTTAGGTTTGTGGAAAGACCGTTTTAGTTTACAGATGGATTTTTTCTATGAAAAAAGAAAGGGTATTTTAATGCAACGCCAATCTGTACCAACGGGAGCAGGTTTCTTGGCTGCAAGTGTTTTATGGGGTAATTTGGGAAAAGCAGAAAATAAAGGCTTTGATGCATTGTTGGAATTTAAAGATCGTACTTCTTCCGGATTGTTCTATTCATTACGCGGGAATGTAACATTTGCTCGTAGTAAAGTACTTGAAAATGATAAAGCCGATCCACTCTATTCAAATTTGTCCGAGATAGGACATCCTATCGGTCAACCGTTCGGTTTGGTAGCTGCTGGATTTTTTGAATCAGAAGAAGATATTGACAATTGGTATGACCAGTCTTTATTGGGTGGACGTCCAATACCGGGAGATGTGAAATATAAGGATATCAATGGAGATAATATTATTGATTCAAATGACCAATGCGCAA
>NZ_JBCPDP010000074.1:0-1037 GCF_040915385.1 Coprococcus sp. RTP21204st1_G4_RTP21204_210225
AAAGGAACGAAACAATCCATATCCGAACGATAATGGTTCACGTCAACAACTGCAATATATTCATCTGCTACACCAATCTGTACATTATATGCTGGCAGAAGCTGATCATTGCCCATGTAATCCGTTTTGATACGCATAAAGGTAGCTGAGTTATCTGTTTTAGAGTAACTGTTTCGATTAGGACCACAGATTTCAATTTTTTGTATGTATTCTTGAAGTTTCTGACAGAAAGTAGTCAAGTGTTCATAATGACGCTGTTCTTTGGATTTTCGCTTTCCACTTCCGTAAACAAATGTACTTGTATCCAGTTCCCATAAAAGTACTAGCTGCTCAACGATTTCATTCAGATAATCCGGTACATACTCCGGATTTGTTGTGATCTGCACCCCGCTCCATGCGATTTCTGCATTAATCTCCTCGATCTCCGCAGTGATTTTTTCGTAAAGCTTGTAACGGAACTTTTCGGTAGCCTTCTTCCATACCCAGGTATACTTGTTTGCGTTTGCTTCAAACTTGGAGCCGTCGATGTAGAGATGTTGCAGATCTACATGCTCATCGTTAAAGATAGCATGATTGATGTCGTTAAAAATGTTTTCAATCTTATCTTGAAGTACTTCATTGATGAAATATCCAAAGGTTCTGTATGACGGAGTCTGATGATCCATGAGATACATGAACCTGATATTAACTTTGCAGTTGTCTTCCAGTTCTCTCAGAGAGCAGTAGCCGCTAGTCATAAATCCGAAAAGTACTGTTTTTAACATGTTGACCGGATTATATCTGAGTCGTCCGGTTGTGTACTCCGGAATATCCGTCAGATACTTGTTTAAATCGATTCCTCCCATCAATCTGTCAAATGTTAAAACAGGATCCAGCAGATCCAAACAATCTGAAAGAAACAGTGGTAAATATCCTTGTTTTGAATTACAATAATTATTGTGTAAAGTTTTCATCGCAAGTTAATTTTACCACAAAAATAGGACCTTTCGCATGAACGAATGGTCCTATTTCTTTTAGGAACTTATTTCACAGCCCCT
>NZ_JBCPDP010000075.1:0-1035 GCF_040915385.1 Coprococcus sp. RTP21204st1_G4_RTP21204_210225
GGGTCGGTGACAAAGTAGCTGGTGTTGAGCTGGCAGATGTTCGGGGTCACGTAGTTAAAGGTCTTACCGGAACCAGAACCGCCGACCACGAGGACGTTTAGGTTACGGTCATATTCCGGGTCGAACTTGGGACGGTGCAGGGCAAGGCCGAAGTTCTTGGTGAAGAGAAGATTGTTATCTTCGGTCTGCAAGTCCTTAAACTTCTTTCCTTCCTTCACAGTGCCCCAGCGGGCGGAACCGGATTCTTCGCCGGAACGATAGTTTCCGATGAACGCCACGTAGCGAAGCCAAATCATCCAGATAATGAGAAAGCAAGCCCCGCCAAACAGCAAGGAGTTACTGGTCATATCGAGGGCAAACGGTGCATCCTTTATGGTCTGCCACATGGAAAGGAATGCATCGCTCAAATGGTCGAAAATCTGCCCCGGATAGGTGACGAGGGTTTCGGCATAGCGGTCACCGAGATAGAAAAAGACCGTGGCGATGACGAGGGTGCCGAGCGCCGAGGTGGCAATCTTCTTATTGATTTCCGGGTTCGCGCTATTTGCCATCTGCATCCTCCTTTTCCACTTCTTCCAGCACAAGCAAGAGCGTGGTCACAATACTCGTGCGCGTCTCTCGTGTGGCCGCGTGGCGGAATCCTTCATAGCAGGTGAGCGAAAAGTCCTCGGACACATCAATACCATTGGAATCGCGTGGAGTGAGACCGTCGCACCGGGAAAGGGCGGAAGGCTCCCAGAGGGTCGTGATGCCATCTTCCGATTTCACGCGCTTGCACCCGGACTTCATTTCATAGAAAAGGTTGTCGAGGGTGGTATGGGTCTCGTTGTCCTTTGGCAGGGCGGCATCAAGAAGGGAGATGAGGTTCCCGATGGTACGCTGGGAAGGCTCGCACCAGTCCCTTAAATATCCAAGACAGGCCATCAGAAGAAGTTTTTCCGTCTTCTTAAAGAAGTCACCATCTGAATCGGAGAGGTTCACGATGGATTCCGCGATGGTCTCGATATCGCTGTCCGATTCCATGGTAAGAAGCGG